>DASXFL010000065.1:0-10744 GCA_036489595.1 Solirubrobacterales bacterium | reverse complement strand
GCCCACGACCGCGGCGTCGGCGACAGCCGGGTGGCGGAAGAGCGCGTCCTCGACCTCGCGCGGCCAAACCTTGAAGCCGGAGACGTTGATCATGTCCTTGATCCGGTCGACGAGGTAGAGCCAGCCGCCCTCGTCGTGCTTGCCGACGTCGCCGGTACGCAGCCAGCCGTCGGCGAGCGCCGCCGCCGTCTCCTCCGGCCGCCGCCAGTAGCCGGGCGTCACCGCCGGGCCCCGGGTGAGGATCTCGCCCTCCTCGCCGGGCGCCGCCTCGGCGCCGTCCTCGCGCACGATCCGCGACTCGGTGTCGGCGATCGGCCTGCCGACCGAGAGCGCGCCGGTCGCCTGGTCGACCGGGGCGCGGGCGCCGAACGGGACCAGGTGCGAGGGCGCCGCGGTCTCGGTCAAGCCATAGGTGTTGTGGAGGTAGGTGCCGGTCGTCCGCTGCCAGCGCTCGACCGCGCCGGCGTAGACGGGAGCGCCGCCGCTGGCGGCCTTGGTCAGCGAGGAGAGGTCGCGCTCGCCGATCTGCGGGTGCTCGAGCATCGCGACGTAGGCGGTCAGCGGCCCGATCGAGTAGGTGCCGCGCCAGCGCTCGATCAGCCGCAAGATCTCGCCGGCGTCGAAGCGGTGGAGCAGAAGCAGCGGGGTGCCGCTGGCACGGGCGGTCGCCAGGTGGCAGACGAGGCCGGTGATGTGGAAGAGCGGCGCCATCGCGACGGTGACGTCGCCGCGGCCGAGCGAGCCCCAGGCCGTCATCGCCTCGGCGTTGTGGATGATCGCCCGGTGAGTGTTGATCGCGCCCTTGGGAACGCCGGTCGTCCCCGAGGTGTAGGTGATCAGCGCCGGCGAGTCGAGCTCGATCTCGGCGGCCCTCCCTCCCCCCGGGCCCGCGGTCAGGTCGGCGAGCGGGATCGCGCCGGGGCACTGGTGGCGCTGATGCCCGGCGAGCGCCGGCGGCGCCTCCTCCAGGAGCTCCAGCTCAGAGGTGGTGACGACGTGCTCGACCGGCGTGCCCTCGCGGGCGGCGGCGAGGACCGGAAACAGCGACTCGAGGCAGACGACGATGCGGGCGCCGGAGTCGAGCAGCTGGTGGCGCAGCTCGCGCTCGCGGTTCATCGGGTTGACCGGGGTGACGACGCCGCCGCAGCGCCAGACCGCGTGCAGGGCGATCGGGAACTGCGGCACGTTCTGCAACATCAGCGCCACCCGGTCCCCGGCCCGCAGCCCGAGCTCACCGCGCAGGGCGGCGGCCAGCGAGCGCGCCTGCGCGGCGGCCTCGGCGGCGGCGATCGCGGTCTCGAAGTAGAGGAACGCCGGGCCCTCGGCGCCCGCCCCACGCCCGAACAGCTCGTCACCGTTCACGGCGTCGCCCGGCCGGCCGCGAGCCCGCCCTCAGTAGTCGAGGTCGAGCGGCTCGATGCCCTCGGCGACGCAGAAGTCGTGATAGGTCCTGGTGTGGTTGAGGACGTCGTCGAAGCCGACCACGTTGTCCTCCTCGTCAACGTAGAGAAGCGCCCCCTCGAGCTGGAACATGGTGATCGTCCCTCCCTCGCCGCTGATCAGGGTGTGGACGTCGCCCGGCGGCTCCCACACCATCATCCCCGGCCGCGCCACCCAGTCCTTCTCGGCGTAGTACCAGCTGCCGTCGAGCACGTAGCCGACGACGCCGTTGACGTGGTAATGGCGGTTGATCTGACCGCCACCGACGACTTTGGTGATGTTCGCCCACTGGCCGGTCTTGCGGTTGAGCCGCAGCGGTTTGACCCAGATCGTCTCGGTGTAGGGGACCCAGGGGATCTGCTCGGGGTCGATCACCCGCTCCGCCAGCGTCAGCGCCTTCAGTGGGCGCAGGCCGAGCTGGTCTTCGCCGGAGCCGGGATCGGAGGGGGGCTGCGTAATCTCGCTGATCGGTGCAGGTTCCCACTCGCGCCCGGGCTCGGTGCGAGCCCGCCCCGCCGGGGTTGGGAGATCCACGGGAGCCGGAAATTGCCGCCCCGCGGCCGCCGTTCGCGCTACCTTGGCCACGTGGCCAAGGTCTTCGAGCGCATCGACGAGCAAATGCGGAGCTGGATCGGCCGCCAGCGGATGTACTTCGTCGGCACCGCGCCGCTTGCGGCCGGCGGCCACGTCAACGTCTCGCCGAAGGGGCCGATCGAGACGCTCAGCGTGCTCGACGACCACACCGTCGCCTACCTCGACCTGGTCGGCAGCGGCGCCGAGACCGTCGCCCACCTGCGCGAGAACGGCCGCATCGTGGTGATGCTGTGCGACTTCGAGGGGCCGCCGCGGATCGTCCGCCTGCACGGTCGAGGCGAGGTGATTACCACGGGCGATGCGCGCTTCGAGCAGCTGTTCGAGCGCTGCGGCTTCGCCAACCCGACGCTCGAGGAGGCGCGCCGCTCGATCGTCCTGGTCGCCGTCGCCCGCATTGCCGACTCCTGCGGCTACGGGGTGCCGCTGATGAGGTACGAGGGCGAGCGCGAGCACGCGCGCCTCTGGGCCGAGAAGAAGCTGCGGGTCGGCGGGTCGGCCGCGATCGATGACTACGTCGCCGAGAAGAACGCCGCCAGCATCGACGGCCTGCCCGCGGTCCCGGCGCGGTCGGGCTCCGCTGCTACCCTCCGCGGGTAGGCAGCCGCCTGCGCTTCTGTTCTCTCCAGGCAGTGAGGAAAGGGCGCTCTTGAATCCCGATTTGCGGGTCACGGCAGACCGCGAGGGCCCACGCGAGGAATGCGGGGTGTTCGGCGTCTACGCGCCGGGCCACGACGTCAGCCGGCTCGTCTACTTCGCCCTCTACGCGCTGCAGCACCGCGGTCAGGAGTCGGCCGGGATCGCCACCTGCGAGGGCGGCCACATCACCACCCTGCGCGACGCCGGCCTGGTCTCGCAGGTCTTCGACGAGGAGAAGCTGCGAGCGCTCGAGGGCGACATGGCGATCGGCCACGTCCGCTACTCGACCACCGGCGGCGGCTCCTGGGAGAACGCGCAGCCGGTCTGGCGCGACGACGGCCGCGAGCTGGCGCTCGCCCACAACGGCAACCTGACCAACGCGGTCGAGCTCTGGGCCGAGCTGAAGGAGCGCGGGATCGACTTTCGCGGCACCTCCGACTCGGAGATCATCGCGGCGCTGGTCTCCTCGCACAGCGGCCGCACCGTCGAGGACGCGGTGGGCGAGGTGATGCCCCGGCTCGAGGGCGCCTACTCGACCGTGGTGATGACCAAGCACGCGATCGTCGCCTTCCGCGACCCGCACGGGATCCGGCCGCTCAGCCTCGGCCGGCTCGGCGAGCGCTTCGTCGTCGCCTCTGAGAGCTGCGCCTTCGACATCATCGGCGCCGAGCTGATGCGCGAAGTCCACCCCGGCGAGATGGTCTCGCTGACCGAGCGCGGGCTGGAGACGCGGCAGGTGGTCCGCAGCGACCGCCGCGCAAGCTGCGTCTTCGAGCACATCTACTTCTCCCGCCCCGACAGCCGCCTCGAGGGCAAGGTGCTGCAGCAGGCGCGCGGCCGGATGGGTGAGATCCTGTGGCGCGAGGCGCCGGTCGAGGCCGACCTGGTGATCTCGGTGCCGGACTCGGGGACGCCGGCCGCCGCCGGCTTCGCCCGCGCCTCCGGCCTGCCCCGCGACGACGGCCTGATCAAGAACCGCTACGTCGCCCGCACCTTCATCCAGCCCGGCCAGGAGCTGCGCAAGCACGGGCTGCGGCTGAAGTTCAACCCGCTTCCCGAGATCGTCGGCGGCCAGCGGATCGTCGTCGTCGACGACTCGATCGTCCGCGGCAACACCACCCGCCAGATCGTCGGCATGCTGCGCGACGCCGGCGCTCGCGAGGTCCACCTGCGGATCTCGGCGCCGCCGATCCGCAACCCCTGCCACTACGGCGTCGACATGTCGACCCGAGAGGAGATGATCGCCCACGGCCGCACGGTCGAGGAGATCGCCGACGAGCTCGACGCCGACTCGCTCGCCTACCTCCCGATGGCCGGCGTCTACGAGGCGATCGGCGGCACGCCCGAGGAGCACTGCGACGCCTGCTTCAGCGGCCACTACCCGCTCGGCGACCCCGACGAGGCGAACGGCAAGTTCGCCCTCGAGACGATCGCCAGCTGAGGTTGCCGTTTGGCCCGCTATGCGGGTCGAAAGGCAACCTCAACCGCCGGTCGCGAGCTGGACGCCGAGCCAGACGATCGCCAACGTCACCAGCAGGATCAGGCCCTGCAGCGCGTGCGCTTTGCCGAAGCGGAGGTGGACGAGGGCGAGGACGACCAGGGCGACGACCAGGGCCAGCTTCCAGTGCAGGGTCGAGCTGTCCCAGAGCTGGAAGTGGGAGGCCATCGCCCAGCCGGTAAGGATGAGGAGGCCGAGGGCGATCAGCGAGCCGTAGCCGAAGCGACGGGCGATCGCGACCATCCGCTCGCGGTTCTCGGCCCCTCGCAGCACCGGCACGACGGCGAGCCCGAAGACGAGCTGGCCGCCGAGGAAGAAGGCCATCGAGAGCAGGTGGAGGTAGAGAACCGCCCGCCAGAAATCCGTCATCGCGGCCGAGCCTATAGTGCGGGTCATGGCGGACTTCCGGATCGTCGTCCTCGCCTCCGGCGCCGGCACCAACCTGCAGGCGATCTTCGACTCGCTGCACGGCCGCAACGGGATCGAGGTGGTCGGAGTCGGCTCCGACAAGCCCGGCGCCGGGGCGCTGGGGCGGGCCGCGAGGGCCGGGGTCGAGACCGCCGTCTTCCCCGCCGGCGCCTACGACGACCGGCTCGGCCGCGACGCGGCGATGGGCGACTGGATCGAATCGCGGCGGCCGCGGCTGATCGCCCTCGCCGGCTACATGCAGCTGCTGAGCGAACCCTTCGTTGCCCGCTTCCGGGGCCGGATCGTCAACGTCCACCCCGCCCTGCTGCCGGCCTTCCCGGGGCTTGACGCGATCGGCCAGGCGCTGGCGGCCGGGGTCGAGGAGACCGGGGTCACCGTCCACTTCGTCGACGAGGGCGTCGACACCGGGCCGCCGATCCTGCAGCAGGCGGTGGCGGTGCCGCCGGGCGGCGACCGGCCGCGGCTCGAGGCCGCGATCCACGCCGTCGAGCACCGGCTCTACCCGGAGGCGATCCGCATGCTTGCCGAGGGCCGGGTTAGGATCGACTCCGGCGACCCCGGGGTCGTCCTGATCGATGACTGACTCCTCCCCAGACACCCAGGCCGAGGTCCGCGGCGACGGCGCGGTGAAGGTCCGGCGGGCGCTGCTCTCGGTCTCCGACAAGACCGGCGTCGCCGAGCTCGGCAAGGCGCTGGCGGCGCTCGGGGTCGAGATCCTCTCGACCGGCGGCACCGCGGTGGCGCTACGCGAGGCCGGGCTCGAAGTCACCGACGTCGCCGAGTTCACCGGCCAGGCGGAGATCCTCGACGGGCGCGTGAAGACGCTGCACCCGCGGCTCCACGCGGCGCTCTTGGCGCGGCGCGACGACCCCGACCACATGGCGATGCTGGAGGGCGAGGGGATCGAGCCGATCGACCTCGTCTGCGTCAACCTCTACCCCTTCGAGCAGACGATCGCCGCCGGCGACGCCTCGCCGGAGCTGGCGATCGAGAACATCGACATCGGCGGGCCGACGATGATCCGGGCGGCGGCCAAGAACCACGCCGGGGTCGCGGTCCTGGTCAAGCCCGAGTCCTACGACGCGGTGTGCGCCGAGCTCGAGGAGTCGGGCGGCGCCAAGCTGTCCGCCTCGACCCGGCACTGGCTCGCCAACGAGGCCTTCGCGCAGACGGCGCGCTACGACGCGGCGATCAGCCGCTGGTTCGCGAGCGAGTACGAGGACTTCCCCGAGCACGTGGTCGGCGCTTACGAGAAGGTGATGGACCTCTCCTACGGCGAGAACCCGCACCAGCGGGCCGCCCTCTACGCCGAGGTCGGCGACCGCCGCCACGTCCTCTCGCGGGTCTCCAAGCTCGGCGGTAAAGCGCTCTCCTTCAACAACGTGCTCGACCTCGACTCGGCGCGGGCGCTGGTCGAGGACTTCGAGCAGCCGGCCTGCGTGATCGTCAAGCACAACAACCCCTGCGGCGTGGCGGTCGGCGCCGACCTGCTCGAGGCCTGGGAGAAGGCCGTCGCCTGCGACCCGATGTCGGCCTACGGCGGCATCGTGGCGCTGAACGGCCCGGTCACGGTGTCGCTGGCGGAGAAGCTGGCGGGAATCTTCCTCGAGGTCCTGTTGGCGCCCGGATTCGAGGACGGGGCGCTGGAGATCGTCCAGCAGCGCGAGTCGCTGCGGATTCTCTGCAGCGAGGAGGACCGCGAGGCCGACCCGGCCGAGCGCGACCTGAAGCGGGTCCAGGGCGGCCTCTTGATCCAGGACCGTGACGGTGACCCGGAGCCGCGCGAGATCATGGAGGCGGTCACCGCGCGCGAGCCGAGCTCGGAGGAGTGGGCGGACATGCTGTTTGCCTGGACCGTCTGCCGCCGGGTTCGCTCGAACGCGATCGTGATCGCCAAGGACGGGGCGACCCTGGGGATCGGGGCCGGCCAGATGAGCCGGGTCGACTCGGTGCGGCTGGCGGTCGAGAAGTGCCGGGCGGCGCGCGGCGAGGACGCCGAGGGGCTGCTGGCCGGCTCGGCGGTCGCCTCCGACGCCTTCTTCCCGTTTGCCGACGGGCCCGAGCTGGCGATCAAGGCCGGCTCGACCGCGGTGATCGAGCCGGGCGGCTCGAAAAACGACGGCGACGTGATCGCCGCCTGCGACGCGGCGAACGTTGCCATGGTCTTCACCAAGCACCGCCACTTTCGCCACTAGGCGCGACGCCATCGTTTGATAGTCAACTTAGTTGACAGTCGTTCTGGTTGACGATACTCTCGTCGTATGAGCGACAACAAGCAGTGGTACGCAGACCTTGTCCTCCCCGTCCTCCTCCACGAGGCGCGCCGGACCTACGGCCGGGCGATTCGGGCGGCGCTGACCGCCGAGGGCTTCGACGACATGCCCCGGCTCGGGCCCCGCCTGCTCGGCGGCATGCATCGCTTCGGCGGGCAGCCGACCGACCTCGCCGGCGACTTCGGGATCTCCAAGCAGGCGGCGAGCAAACTGGTCGACGCCCTCGTCGTCCGCGGCTACCTCGACCGCAGCGTCGACCCCGACGACCGCCGCCGCATGCTGCTCTCCCTCACCGAGCGCGGCGAGGCGGCCGCGAAAGCTACCTCGAGCGCGAGCGACCGGATCGACCGCGAGCTCGACCAGACTGTCGGCGCCGATGCCGTCGCCCAGATGCGCGAGACCCTCGGCACCCTGGTGGGCCTCGGGGAGAGGGCGGGCTGAGCGTCAGGCCCCGGAGACGAGAGCGCGCTGCGCCTCGCTGGCCCGCCGCACGTGGTCGCAGACCTCCTGGGGCGTGTCAGCGGTGAGCAGCAGCTCTTTGTCGCCGGGGCCGATCAGCCCCTCGTCCTCGACCGTGTCGTCGATCCAGTCGAGCAGCGGGCGCCAGAAGGCAGCGTCGACGAGGATCGTCGGGAAGGCGAGGATGCGGTGGGTCTGGATCAACGTCAGGCCCTCGAAGGTCTCGTCCAGGGTGCCGAAGCCGCCGGGCATGATCACGAAGGCGCGGGCGTAGCGGACGAACATCAGCTTGCGGGCGAAGAAGTAGTGGAAATGCAGCGCCCGCGTCGCGTACGGGTTGGCGTTCTGCTCGTGCGGCAGGTCAATGTTGAGACCGACCGTCTCGCCGCCCGCTTCCGCCGCCCCCCGGTTCGCCGCCTCCATCAGCCCCGGCCCACCGCCACTGATGACGGTGAACCCGTGCTCGGCCAAGCAGGCAGCCGTGCGCCGGCAGAGCTCGTACCACCGATGGCCCTCTGGAACCCGCGCCGAGCCGAAGATCGAGACCCCGTTCTCGACGTCCCGCAGCGCGTCGAAGGCGGAGTCGATCTCGGCCCGGATCCGCTCCACCCGTCGGTCGTCTTCCCCCTCGACGTCGCAAGGAACCCGCAGCAGGTGCTCGTCCCGTTTCGCCCCCACCCCGCCTGCCGGCTGCTCGGTCACGCGGCTAAGTAGACCAGAGCCTGTCGGACCCCAGTCCACGATCGGTCACCAAGCGAGGTTTACGGGTTCGACTCCCGTCCGGGGCGCTACGGTGGACACACGTCGGCACGGGGCCAACGAGCCTGGCAACGTCCTTCACGAACGGCCCGCTCCGGCGGGCCGTTCGCGTTAGAGGAAGGGCGAGCCGTCTTCGAGGCGGCGGGGAAGCAGGTCCGTGACCGCTCCGGCCGGCATCCCTTCGGCGGCGAGGGCATGTGACTCGAGCTGGCCGCCGCCGCAGTCGTCTTCCCACGCCCAGCGGGCCGGTGGGGATGAAGGCTCGAGACGGTCAGGCCATCCGAGAGTGCCCCCGGCCGAACACAATCCGAACCTGACCGCGCGGATCGAGGCTGAGCCGGTGTCGTTGGCGCGGTAGCGCCCGTCGCGCGCATCCACGCCACTCGCCGCACATCGCCGCCCAATCGACTCGCTTTGTGGTGGCAGTGGAGCTACGGTCGGCGACGACCGAAATCAAAAGCGGCGACCCGCCGTGCGTCAACACGAGCGGGCCGCCTGACCATCAGGAGGCAGAGCTCCCAATGGCTACCGATAACCCTACGGGCGGCGACGGGACCGTTGCCCTAGATCTGACCGACGAGCAACGGCGATTCCTGCGCGGCGCCCTCGCCGATTGCAGGGCGGGGCGCGAGGACGACCTGCGGACCCATCCCGACCATCCCAACGCCTGCCGCTGGCGTTCGAACGCAGCGGCCTACGGGCGCCTGATCGCGGGCGTCGACGCCGGGACGATCGTCCCCGACGCCGAGGTCCGCCGCCTCATCCGCGAGCTGGCCGAGGCAAGCGACCGCGAAGAGGAGTATGCGCGCGTCGTCTTCGAGCACGACGCGCTGGCCGCCCTGTGCGAGCAGATCGGAGCGGGACGATGAGAGGCGGCGCCGGTGCCTTCGCGAGCCGCTTTGGTGCCAACCTCGCCTACTGCCGTAACCGGGCCGGCGACCTCTCTCAGGAAGAGCTTGGGATGAGGGCCGAGATGCACCGCACGGCGGTCGGGCAACTGGAGCGCGGCGAACGGGTGGCTCGTACCGACACCCTCGTCAAGCTCGTCGGCTCGCTCGGCATCCCCTACGAGGAACTGCTCGACGGGCTGCTCTGGACGCCGAGCATCCGAACGGCGGGCTTGATGGATATCGAGCCCTTCGCCGATACGGAGGTGCGCCGATGAAGCCGCGCTACGAGGTCGCGGTCGGCTTCGGCGAGAACCTGGGCCGTTGCCGCCGCCGCGCCAGCCTCTCCCAGGAAGAGCTGAGCTTCCGCTCCTCGGTCCACCGGACCGACATCAGCAAGATCGAGCGCGGCAAATCGCTGCCGCGCACCGACACGCTGCTGAAGCTCGCGGGCGGTCTCGGCGTCGAGCCGCAGGAGCTGCTCGCCGGGCTCGCCTGGGAGCCGCCGCCGGCCGCGCGGCTGCCTTGGGGCTCCTTTCGGGTCGCATCGACTGACGGCGTTCGCTCCCGAGACGCCGCGTGATGATCCCCTCGGCGGTCGGAACCCTGGCCCTCGCTCTGATCTGCGTCTGGGTCTTCGGCGGGATCGCGCTTCGGTTCGGGGGCACGCTGCTCGCCTTGGCCGGCCTGCTCGGATTGAGCCTTGCCGGTAACGCGAACGGCTTGCTCGTCTTCGTCCTCGGCGCCTGCCTTTGGCTCGCCGGTCACCTACATTTCCGCCTGCGCCACGGCGCCTTCAAGAGCGCGCTCGCTGAACGCCTGTGCGTCACTGTCTCCTCTGCCTGCCATCGCGTATTGGAGGTTGCTGGCGCTCAGCGGTCCGAACCAAAGTGACCCTGTGATTCACGCGGGCTGGCAAGTTCGGACGTTTCTTTCGGCTCCGCCAGCGTCTTCCCCCGAGCCCACCAGTTCTCGAATTTGTCCCGCCACGCTGCGGCATCAGCGAATGGAAGGTCGACCGCGGTCGACGCGGCGCTCGCCTCCTTGAGAAATTCGTTGAGCGAGGTTCCTACGAGCACCCCCGTCTCGCCAACTAGCCACAAGCGATCGTGGAGCGTCGCCTTTCCATTTGGCAGACCGCGGACCTCCATATGTGGAGCACCCCAGTCGCGAAGGGCCGCCAATCCGCGCTCCGGCTGCTTGGCAGTGAGGGCTCGGATCGGGCGCCGCAAGCCAAGTAGAAACCCGAAAACCCGCTCTACGATCTCCGGCTCTCCGTCGAGCAGGTATGAGTCCAGCACAAGCAGCTCCCCCGCCCTCGCCGAGAAGCGCCACTTCACGTAGCTCTCAAGCTCGCCAGCGGTCGAAATCCGACGCTTTGCAGCCTGAGCTGCCGCCTCAGCTTGCAGCTTCGCTGCAGCAAGAACAGCAGCATCGCGCTCGGGCTCGGTCGGGGACGGCCGCGTATCGCCCACGATGCCGGTCATCGCCGGTTCCTCTTCTCCGATGATTCCGACGGACAGCTCGATGCGTTCTATGCGGCGAACGACCGGCCGCTCATCGAGCAACTGCCCATCAGGTCCGATCAACGAAACGCCCCAGCAGGTGCCACGCGGCCCACGTGGCACACGCACCGAGATCGTTCGCTCGTTCCACGGCAGGTCCCTCGCCTCGGTTCCTTCCTGCCGCTGCACAGTCTCCCCCGGTAGATCCGAGATTTTCAGGTGGCGGACCAGCAGGGGAGCGCTGTCTATCTCGGACCGAACCAG
>DASXFL010000032.1:0-23618 GCA_036489595.1 Solirubrobacterales bacterium | reverse complement strand
CGTCGCCGGCGAGGAGCAGCGCTGGCACCACGGCCGCGCCGCCGATGACATCGGCGACTTCGGCCCGCAGCGGGGCGATGCCAGCGAACTGGCGCCGCTCTGGCACCGCGGCGTCCTCTTCGACGTCGCCCGCCACCGCGGCGTCGACGTGCTGCCGCCGTCAAGCCGGGTCGGCGCCGTGGAGCTGGAAGAGATCGCCGCCGTCCAGGGAACCGACTTGCGTTCTGGCGACGTTGCCTTGATCCGCACCGGCCATCTGCGTGACTGGCCCGACGCGGAGAAGCTGGACGCCCACCAGGGAGCGGGCCTCGACGCCGGCGCCGCCGGGTGGTTGGTCGAGCGCGGCATCGCCGCGACCGGCTCCGACACGACCGCCTACGAGGCGCTGCCGGCGCCACAGGACGAACGCCCCGGCAACCCGATGCCGGTGCACACGATCCTGCTGGTCGAGCAGGGCATCCCGATCATGGAGATGCTCTACCTGGAGGAACTCGCCGCCGCCGGCCTCCACGAGTTCCTCTTCGTCGCTCTGCCGCTGAAGATCCGTGGGGCCACCGCGTCGATGATCGACCCGATCGCCGTCGCCTGAACAAGAGGAGAATCAGATGAAGATCATCAAAGGAGGGCGGGCCGGGGTTCCCAGCGAACACCGCACCTCTACCTTCAGCGGCGACGTCTGGGGCGACCCGGTGTTGAGCGAAACGGACGAGGTCCTGATCAACAGCGTTTCGTTCGGCCCCGCCGGGCGCACCTACTGGCACAGTCACGCCGGCGGTCAGGTCCTGATCGTCACCAGCGGCGCCGGGCTGATCTACGACCGCGAAGGCGACGGCGGCGAGATCGACGTCGGCGACATCGTCTTCGTGCCGCCGGGCGTCGAGCACTGGCACGGAGCCCGCCCCGACACGACGATGGTCCACCTGGCGATCTCCTTCCGGGGCCACGACTGGCTCGAGGAGGTCAGCGACGCCGACTACGGCGAAGCCGCCGGGCGCAGCGACTAAGGCAGGCCCCGCTATTTCACGAAAGCCTGTGGGGTGCCAAAACCCGATTCCGTTCTGGCGAAGTGCACTTGACCGCGCCGCCGAACGCCAGACGAGCAGGTGAGGAGACCCGCTCCTCTCCGGACCCGGAACGCCGCTCGCAACCGTGCTGCCTGCGCTTGGGGGAGATCGGCCGAGGCCGTTGGCGAGTGCACTCGATCTCGCCCGCGGCGCCGCGAGTCAAGCCGCAGCGAGATACTCGTGGATCAGCCCGCCCAGGCGGTCGCGCCGGTTCACTCTTGCGGCGTCCGGCGGGCTCGAGGCCAAGGGCACAACCGCCGCCGGCGCCGGCGCCGCGAGGCCCAGCGCGCGGTGCGGACGGTGCACGTTGTAGTAGTCGATGAAGGCGTGCAGCACCCGCTCGAGGTGCCTGCGGTTGACGACCAATAGCCAGTCGAGGCACTCCCGGCGCACGGTGCCGACGAAGCGCTCGGCGATCGCGTTGGCTTTCGGCGCTTCGAGCGGAGTCCGGATCACCTCGATTCCCTCGGACTCGAAGACCTCGTCGAAGGCACCGGTGAACTTGGCGTCGTTGTCGCGGATCAAGAAGCGCACCGAAGACCCACCGTCCTGCAGGCTCCAGACGAAGTTCCGTGCCTGCTGCGCCACCCAGGTCCCCATTCGGTTTCTCGGTGACACCGGCAAGATGCACCCGCCGGCTTGAGAGCTCGATGAAGAACAGCACGTAGATGCGTCGTAGGGCGACCGTGTCGACCGTGAAGAAGTCGCAGGCGATCATGCTCTTGGCCTGACGGCGGATGAACTCGCTCCAGGAGAGCCCACCTCGCGACCCGGCCGGACCGACGCCGGCAGCGGCGAGAATCCTCCGAACACTCGTCGCCGAGATGCAGAAACCGAGCCCGGCCAACTCACCGACGATGCGCTGATATCCCCAGCGTGGGTTCTCGCGCGCCAGTCGCGCAACGAGTGCCTGGAGCTCAGGGCTGATCCGCGGACGACCTGGCCCCCGGCTCGGATAGGTCCAGCGGCGAGCGACGAGACGGCGATGCCAAGCAAGCAGGGTCTGCGGAGTGACAAAGAAGGACGACCAGCAACAGCGGGGCAGCAGGCGAGCGGCCGCCGCCAGGAAAGCGCGGTCGGCCGGCCGCAGGTCCGGCCTTGAGACTTGCCGGCGGAGCACGCCAAGCTCATGGCGAAGGACGACGATCTCGTGCTCCTTGTATTCGGCCGAGCGTGGACGCAGAGCGACAAGCTCGATCAGTTTGCGCAACGAGAGGTACAGGAACGACACCAGCAACGATTGCCCTCCTCTGCTCGGTGGCTGGCCGGCGACTCTAGGCCCACCCGCCTGAGGGGGTCCGTCGGATTCGGGTTTTGGCACCCGACAGGCGCTGCCAGGCACCGGGAAAGCCGCAATCCTCGGCCGGTTCTACGTCAAGCAGGTTGACGTGGTGGTCAGCAGCTGGGAGCACGGGCCCGACGTACTCGTCTCCGGCAAGACCCAGCTCAGTTCGTACCTCAAAAATCGGAACAACCGCTACGAGGAGGCGGTCGGTGAGGGAAAGAACCTACGTGATCGCTATCCCCTGGCGTCCATGGGCTTCGCCCACCTGGTCAGATCAAACATCTACGAGGAGACCGGCGCCTTCGAGTACCTACGCAACCAGCTCGCGCGCTTACGCAAGCCACACGGCTTCTTCGACGCCACGATGCTGCTCGTGCTCGATTGGGACAGCGAGGCCCTGACGCTCAATCCGATCGAGGACCCGACCCCCACGCTGAGCGCGCCGCGCTTCTTTGCCGACCTCGTCAATGCCGTCCTTGAGTACTCCCCTGTCGGGGTCCATCAGGGGGTTCGTGAAATGAAGGAAGGCGAGCCGGTGGGAGGCACGCCCCCGCCCGACGAAGGCGTGACCGCCGAGGAAGCTGCCGCCCACGACGCGGACTGACAGGCGCTGATCGCGGAAGCCTCCGGCCTTTCGGCGCTCCCCACTACTCCATTCCTGGCCGCAGCAAGGCTGGCTCCAGAAGCGAACCGAGATGATCGAAGCCCTGATATCTGCCGACCAGGGTCGACCTGACGAGCGCTCCTGCCAGTTCCTCGATGTAGATCGATTCCGCCTCCCGTTCTGGCCTGCCCCGTGGGGGCAGATCAACGACCGACCGCCAGATCCATTGTCTATTTCCCGTCGTTGCAGGATCGGCGTCGCCCGTCCGGACAGGGGTGAGCTCGAGCACCGCCGCCCAATCGTGGTGCATGGAATTGCGCGCGAAGCGCACCCCCGGAGTATCCGGGACCCATCGATCCGATCGCGCCATCCCCAGCCGAGTACCTCGCCGTCGGGAGCCCAGATCTCAGCCGTTCGTTCGTCGAGGACCACGGCCCAATTCAGAGCCTCGAAGAGCGCAACGTAGGCGCTCGACTCGCTGGAGTCCTCTACTTCGAGGAATCGCGAGGCCGCGCCCGCGAAGCCTTCGAACATTGCCGTGTAGGTCTGAACGCCCTCCGCATACATCGCCATCCGGGATCGTCCCACGAACCGAGGCGAACGAAGGTTCAGGCGCCTTTCCTATAGGTCGGCCGTCTCGGCGACATGCAGACGGACCTCGCCAGACTCCGGGGCGGTTACACGCTGCGCGCCAATTTCGGCTCAACGGAGCCGGCGCAGAGAGGAACGGAATCGTCGCGTCGAGTGGCCGGCCTTGGGCTAGAGTCGCTGAACGTAGTCCACGACCGAAGGGGGATCCTCGTGAGGCGCTTCTCCAAGCTGGTGGTCGGGTTGGGCGCCGCGGCGCTGCTCGTCGCCGCGGTCGGCGCGTACGCGCTCGCCTCATCGAGCGGCGACACGATCACCGTCTGCGTCAACCGCAAAGGCGGCGCGCTGTACAAGGCCAAGAAGTGCGCCAAAACCGACCGCAAGCTCACCTGGAACACTCAGGGACCACAGGGCGCCGCCGGTCAACCTGGACCGCCGGGCCCCCGGGGCGAGCAAGGCGCTCAGGGACAGAAAGGGATCCAGGGACCTCCCGGGATCAGCAATTACCAGGTCGTCCACGGCACTCCGGTCGAAAGCTTCGGCCCGGGCGGTGGGGCCGAGCTGGTTTCCGCCTACGCCTTCTGTCCGTCGGGGACGAGCCCGCTCGGCGGCGGCTTCTCGAGCGGTGGCAGCGACAACACCATCTACGTCAGGTATGACCAGCCGATCGACGCGAATCCCGGCGCGTGGTACGTGCAGACGACCAGCGCGACGGAAGTCGCGTACACGATCACCCCGTATGCAGTGTGCGCGACTGTCTCCGACGTTCCGTAGACGTCTGAGATCCCCCCGTCCACTCCCGTTAGGTCGACGGCATGGCGGCCGAGAACGACGAGCGCCGCATCCCGGCCACGAGCAAGGCCGCCCGAGACATCGCCGTCCAGGCCGAGGCGCCTCCGGCAACCCATGATCGGCGGGAGGTCTCTGGCTTTCGAACCGCTCCTTCGGATCTCAGGCACTTCTCCCCGGAAGTGCCAGAATCGGCGACATATCCCTGCGCATCCCTGCGCATCGCGGATTCCGGGGGTCGAATCGGGATGTATGAAATCCCTGCAAACAGCAATTTTGTGGTGGCGATCCGCGCTTCATCGGCCCAATTCACACGCGAGAGGTCGCTGGTTCGAAACCAGCCGTGCCCATGGCAGACCCTTTGATCAAGCCGACAATCGTGGGGTGACGGCGTGCAAACGTTCGGCCCGCACACGCCTACAGTCCGTCGAGCAGCCCGCGGAGGGTCTTGGTGTAGTCGCCGAGCGCGGCACGTCCGGCGCTGGTGAGCCTGATCGACGTCCGCGACGCCCGGCCGTTGCCCGTCGTCCGGCTCGCGAGGTAGCCGGCGTCCTCAAGCCTGCGCAGGTGGGTGACCAGATTGCCGGGCGTGAGCTCGAGGATCTCTTGCAGGCGCGTGAACGACAGGGTGTCCCCGTCGGGCAGAGCGGCGAGCGTCGAGACGATCCGCAGCCGGACGGGAGCGTGGATCACCGGATCGAGTGGGTCGGTGCTCATCTGCCGGAGGTCAGAGCCGCCGCGGGAGCCGATTCCTGGGCCCGCTGGTCAGCGCGAAGCCGGCCACGCCGGTGAACAGGCCGACGCCCGCCGCGAGCCACGCCCCGGAAGGGCCCACGAACAGGGCGACGATGCCGCCGGTGACGACCGCGAGCGCGGATCCGAACTGCGGCCGGTCCTCCTTGCTCACTGCGATCCCGAGGATCGTGGTCCCGACGATGATCAGCGGTCCGGCCGCCGGAATCACCCCGTAGACGACCGCGTCGCCGGCCCCGTAGTGCTTCATCGCGCCCTGGATCAGGGGGCTGCAGATGTATGAGATCCCGATCGCGACGCCCTCGAGCCGGCGTTGGCGCACCGACGGACCGCTCACCCCGGCAGTGGCCCGCCGGTAGCAGACGGCCGACACGACGATCGTGACCGCGACGACGCCGTACACCAGACCGACGACCCCGGGGCTCGGCCCGGTGTAGGGGTGCTGGCCCTTGGTCGACAGCCACATCGCGACGTATGCGCCGAGGATGATCGCCGCCATGCCCACGGTGATCAGCGGCGGGGTGAGCGAGAACTCGCGCCTCGCCTCCCGTCCGGCGTCGGCGAGCACCCGGGCGGCCGCCCGCGGGTCGAACGGCTCCTCCTCGTCGGTGCCGTGTTCCTCGATGTCATGTGAGCCGTGCACGGGGCCTCCTCTCGCTTTTGACTTTGTGAAACAAAGTTAATATACTTTGTGACTCAAAGTCAAGGGTCGGGCTGTGGCGCCCGGCTCACGGGGGATCAGGTTGCTCCGACCCGGGACCCGTCGTCGATCAACAGGCGCTGTAGGCGCTCGGCGGCGAACGCGCACCAGGCGACGTTCTCGCGCTCATAGGCGATCCCGCGAGCGAGGGTGAGGCTCGGCCCCAGATCCGCCCCGTCGGGGTCGGCGAGCGCGTCGGCCTGGCGTTCGTAGCGCCCGAGCTTGGCGGCCGCCTGCTCGGCGCCCCGCTCGAGCGCCTCGATCAAGGCTGCGGGATCCACGGCGGAGGCGGCATAGACCTTGACTGCCAGATCCTCCTTCAGCAGACCAGGCCTGGTCGGGGCGGCGACGAACCCCCGCAGCTCCTCCCGTCCCGCCTTGGAGATCCTGAACGTGCGCTTGTCGGGGCGGGCTCGTTGGCGCACCGTCCGCCCCCGGACCAGTCCCCGCTCCTCGAGGCGGCGCAGCTCGGCGTAGATCTGCTGGGGCTTGGCGTGCCAAAAGTTGGCGACCGAGGTATCGAAGCGCTTGGCCAGCTCATAGCCCGAGGCGTCGGCGTCGAGAAGGGTCGCAAGGACAGCGTGCCGAAGGGCCATGGCGAAAATATAGCCAATTTTCTTGCTAGTCAATTTCTATACTATTCTCTCGCCGATGACCGGCGACCGAGATCCGCATCCTTTCCGCGCCGCCGCGGAACGCGACGACATCGAGGCCCTGCTCGACGCGCTCGCTCCCGACGTCGTCCTGCACAGCCCGGTGACCTTCGGCCCCTATGTCGGCAAGGAGACGGTCGGCCGTTTGCTGCGACTCGTGTCCGAAGCTCTGGAGGGCTGGCGCTGTGTCGAGGAGCTGCGGGGTCCCGGCGGAGAGCTCGGTTTCGTCTTCTGTGCCCGGGTGGGAGATCGCGAGATCGAAGGGTTGGATCTGTTGCGGTCAGACGCCGAAGGGCTGATCGCCGACCTCAGCGTGATGATCCGCCCGATGTCGGGGCTGATCGCCCTGGCCCAGACGATCGGCCCGCGGGTGGAGGCTGCGGGGCTCAAGGCCGCAGTCGATCCAAAAGGCTGAGTTGGCGCCCGCCGTCCCGCCGTCGCCGGGCCGGGTCGCGCATCGGCTCACCCGCCGGTGAGATGCCGACGCAGGAAATGCAGCTCGGCATCGAGCACAGACTCGTGCTGGTCGAGGAACGGGGCGTAATGGCCGCCTGGAACGCGGAACAGCTCCCCGCGAGGGGCGCGACGGGCGGCGGCCACGGCGGGCGCCGCGAGCGCGGAGCGGTCCTCGTCGGCGACCACGACCAGGAGCGGCGCGGCGATGTGGCGGGCGGCCCGCCCTGGGCGGTAGGCCCCGATCGGCAGCACGGATCGGGCGGCGATCGTCTGCTCCCAGTCCGGGTATCGGTTCCCGGGGTTGAGGGCGCGGTCGCCGTCCCCGGCGTCGGGCGTCGTCAGCATCGCGACCGCTCCCCGCGGCCCCGCGAGGGGGATCGTCAACGGGCGCAGCCCGAGCAGCCCGCGGGTCACGTCCAGGAGTGCGAGCAGCGGCATGCGCACGATCACGCCGATCGTCTCGTGGCGCAGGGCGTTGGGCATCGCGGCCGGCCCGTCCGCGGTCGGGGTCTGCGCGATCACCGCCGCGATCCTGTTGCGGGCTGCGACCCTGAAGAGATGGCCGCCCGAGAGCGAGAAGCCCCAGAGCGCGATGCGGCCCGGATCTGACCGGGGAAGCGCACGCGCGGTCGCGATCGCGGCGTCCCAGTCGTCGAGCTGGTCACGGACACGGATGACCTGTCGCGGCTTTCCTCCGCTCTCCCCGAGCCGTCGGTAGTCGAAGGCGAGGACGCTCAGCCCGGCCTCCTGGAAGCGGGCGGCGAAGCGGTCGGTGCCCGGCTCCTTGGTCACGCCACCGCCCCCGGCCATGACCACGCATGCGCCGCTGGGCGCCGGGTAATGCCAGGCGGCGCATCGCGCGCCCCGAGACTCGAACCAGACCTTCTCGCGCTCCATGTGGCCTCCTCCTCAGTCGTCGCTCGGCCGGTCGGCGGCCGAGACGACCCCTAGCGCCAGCGTCGCCAACGCGCGCCGGGCCGCCGCCCTCGGCCTCTCGGGGTGGTCCAACCACCAGAGCGCGAGCGCCGCGAAGGCGGCCCGGGTCATCTCGGCCAGCGGCTCGGCATCGGCATCGGGGATTCCCGGGACGAACTCCCGCAACAATGCCGCCTGAGTGTCGCGCTGACGGCGGAAGAGGTCCTCCTGGAGACCTCGCACCGCGACGTCGCCTCGGATCGGGGTGAACAGGAGCCGCGTGGGGTCCGGGTGGGACTCGACCCACGCGAGCCAGGCATCGATCATCCCCGTCAGCCGGCGCTCCATTCCGGTCCTCGAACTGTCGCCCCCGGGCTCCGTCGACGGCCTAGTCCCCTCGAGGTTCTGAAGGGCTGCCGTGATCAGATCGTCGCGGTAGACCTCCAGCAGCCGGATGCAGAGGTCCCGCTTCGACTCGAAGTGCCGGTAGAGCATCGGCTTGGTCACCCCGGCGGCCGTCGCGATGTCTTCGACCGAGGTCGCCGTGTAACCCCGCTGGGCGAACAGCTTCGTCGCTGCCTCCTGGATCAACCGGGCCCGCTCCGCTGGGCGGAGCCTGGGACGGACGACGCGATCGGCCGACGGCATGGGAATAAGTTACCATGTCGTATACGGATCGGTAACTTATGCATCCGATTCTGATTTCCGATGGTCGACGTCAATCCGACATCGGGGCTCGACCGTCTCAGTCGCGCCGCCTCTGCGATGAAGAGGAAGATCAGGCCGGGTTGTCACAGATGCCATCCCTGTCCCGTCCAGAGGTCATGAACGAGAAAAGCAGCTCAGCCATAGTCGTCGGCGGCGGACCGGCAGGCCTCGTCGCGGCCACCCTCCTCGCCCAAGCCGGAGTCGAGATCACCCTGCTCGAGGCGGGCAGGAGCTTCGGGGGCCGGGCCGCCTCTGTCCGTCGCAAGGGGTTCGACCTGAACCAAGGGCCGCATGCCCTCTACGAGGGCGGGCCGGCAGCGCATCGCCTTGCCGAGATGGGGATCGACCTGCCGCGCTGGAACCCGGCTTCGGTGCACCGCTCGTTCTTTGTCCGCGACGGTAGGGCGCGGCGTCTGCCGAGCGGTCCCGCCGGCCTCACCCGTTGGCTCGTGGGGACGATGCGAACCACCCCCGCAGAGCTCGCCGGCCTCTCGACGAGGGAGTGGCTGCAGCGCAGCGTCCGCTCGGAGGGCGCCCGCGCCGGCGCCGCCTCGCTGGTCCGGGTCGCAACCTTCGTCGCCGACCACGACGCGCTGCCGGCCGAGGTCGCGGCGGGGCAGGTGAAGCTCGCGATCGTCCCCGGCGTCCGCTACCTGCGCGGCGGCTGGCAGTCGCTGGTCGACGCGCTGGCCGCCAAGGCGCAGGGCGCCGGCGCGGTCCTCTCGACCCGCTCACCCGTCCGCGGCCTGCGGCAGGAGGGGGGCGGCTGGTCGGTCGAGCTCGACGGCGGCTCGCTGAGAGCCGACGCGGTCGTCCTCGCCACCGGCGGCCCGGCCGAGGCGGCAGCACTGCTCGGCGAGGAGGCGCCGCAGGCGCCCGGGCCGCCGGCCGAGCTGAGCGTCCTTGATCTCGGGCTCGAGCGGCTGCCGCGCCGCGGCCGCACCTTCGCCACCGGCATAGACGAGCCTGCCTACCTCTCGCGGCACTCGCCGCCCGACCACCGCGACGGCGTCCTCCTCAGCCTCGCCGGCTATACCGCCCAGCCGCGGCAGGCACTCGAGGCAATCGCCGATGCGGTGCAACCCGGCTGGCGCGAACGCCTGACCATGGAGCGCTTCCTGCCGCGGATGACGCCGATCACCGCGGTCCCGACGCCGGCCGCCGGCCTCGCCGGGCGGCCGGCGGTCGACCGCGGCGATGGCCTCTACCTCGCCGGCGACTGGATCGGCCCGGAGGGCTGGCTGGTCGACGCGGCGATCAGCAGCGGTGCCGCGGCGGCCGCGGCGTTAGTGCGGCGGGCGGTGCCGGCGGCGGCATGATCGATCCGTTCGAGGCCTGCCGCCCGCGGATGACGGGGATCGCCTACGGGATGCTCGGCGAACTGGGCGAGGCCGAGGACGTCGTCCAGGACGCCTGGCTGCGCTGGAACGGCGCCGAACAAGGGGCAGTGCGCGACGCCGAGGCGTTCCTCGTCACCGTCACCACCCGCCTCGCCCTCGACCGGCTGCGCTCGGCCCGGGCCCGCCGCGAGGTCTACGTCGGGCCCTGGCTGCCCGAGCCGCTGGTGAGCGACCCCGAGACCCCGGAGAGCCTCGCGATCGAGGCCGAGCGTCTCGACCTGGCGCTGCTCGGGTCGCTGGAGCGCCTGAACCCTTTGGAGCGGGCGGTACTGGTGCTGCGGGACGTCTTCGACCTCGAGTACGCGGAGATCGCCGACGTGGTCGAGAAGACGCCGGCCAACGTGCGCCAGATCGCGCGGCGGGCGCGTGAGCACGCGGGCGAGCCGAACCGCGGGCGCAGCGTCGGCGAGGAGGAGCGTCGGCGCCTCGCGAGCGCCTTCATGGGCGCGGTGCTCTCCGGCGACATCGACCAGATCCGCGACCAGCTCGCGGCCGACGCGATCATGTACTCGGACGGGGGCGGGGTCGTCACCGCCGCCCGCAGGCCGATCTACGGCGCCGAGAAGATCGCGCGCTTCTTCGTCGGCATCCAGCGCAAGGACGACCATCCGACCGACCTCGAGTTCACCCTCGTCGACGTCAACGGCGATCCCGGCGTGCGGATCGAAAGCGCCGCGGAGGGCTTCGTCAACGTGACCGCAGTCGAGGTCGGCGAGGGTGGCGTGCAGGCGGTCCGCATCTTCGCCAACCCCGAGCGGTTCGGACCCCGGGCATGAGCCGAGCCGGACGATTCGCCACGACCCGGCGAACTGCGCGGGCGCGATCGTCCGGAACGTTCCGTCGGGCTCGCCGTGGTGGGGGTCGGCCTCGGTCACGGTGAGCGCGCCGCGGACGTCATGCTTTCCGCCAAGGGTGTCTGCCGTGAGCGGGCCTGGTTCTTTCGGTTCGTGATCTGGTTGAGGTCGCTGGTTCGAAACCAGCCGTGCCCATCAGCGGCGGCAGTGGCTCCGCGCGGTGCTCTCAGGAGTCCGAGGCGACCAGGGCCGCGGCCATCTTGCCGGCGGCGAGCATCGGCTCGGTGCTGCGCGAGGCCCGGCAGAGGACGAAGGCGCCCTCGAGCGCGGCGATGATCGCCAGCGCCTTTTCCCGGTCCCCGAGGCGCTCGCTCAGGGCCTCGATCCACTGCTCGAAGACGTCGGCGGTGGCGCGCCGCAGGCGGTCGTCGGTGCTCGCCACCTCGAGCGCGACGGTGGCGATCGGACAGGCGTCCTCGTAGTCGGTCGCCTCGAGGGTCTCGGCGGCGCCGGCGAAGACGGCGCGGACGGCGTCCTCGGCTGTCGCCTCCTCGTCGTAGACGGCGACGACCAGGGCTTGGAAGAAGGCGCCGGCCATCCGGATCACCTCGTCGCCGAGTTCCTGCTTGCCGCCCGGGAAGTGGTGGTAGAGCGAGCCGAAAGGCGCCGCCGCCTCGGCGACGACCTGCTTCAGGCCGGTGCCGTTATAGCCCTGGCGACGGAACAGCTCCGCGGTCGCGTAGAGGATGCGGTCCCGGGTGGGAGCCTTGGACGAGGCGCCGGTCGCGGTCACCGGCGAAAGTGTACGCTGCCGTCACTAGAGCGATCTACCTAGGGAGACCGAGATGAAGTTCAAGAGCTTTGCGGTAGGCGCCGCTGCCGCCTTCGCCGCCCGCGCCCTGCTACCGCGGCTGCTGCTGCTGAGGTTCAGGGGCGACCTCGCCAAGCTGAACGCCGGCGACCACAGCGGGCTCCTCGACGCCTACGCCGACGACTTCGTCCTCCACTTCAACGAGGGGCCGCACCGCTGGTCGGGCGACTGGATCGGCAGGGCCGGCATGGATCGCTTCCTCCAGAACTTCACCGCCGCCGGGATCAAGGGTGAGATCCGGCAGATCGCGACCAGCGGGCCGCTCTGGGCGCTGAGCATGTGGGTCCGCTTCGACGATCACGCCGAGGCGCCCGACGGCACCCGCGTCTACGAGAACTCCACCGTCCTCGTCCTGCGCACCCGCTGGGGCAAGATCGTCGAGCAGCACGACTTCTTCGTCGACACCGCCCGCCTCGTCGAGTTCGACCGCACGCTCGCCGAGCGCGGCGTCGAGCCGGTGGCGCCGCCCGCCTAGCTGTGGCGGCGGCCGGTCGGCGCTAGGCCGCCAGCCGCTCGAGCAGGGGCGGCAGCTCGCGGTGGTCGTCGAGAACGTAGTCGGCCTCGACCCCGCAGTCAGGGTCGTCCTGGAGGGCCCGGTAGCGAACCGTCGTCATTCCGACCGCAGCGGCGCCGGCGACGTCGGTGCGGCGCAGATCGCCGATGTGGAGCGCCGCCGCCGGCTCGGCGCCGAGTGCCTCCAGGGCCGCTTCGAAGATCTGCGGCGAGGGCTTGTAGTGGCCAACCTCGTCCGAGAAGGCCCAGCCGGAGAAGCGGTCGAGCAGGCCCGCGCCGTCGAGGAACTCGCGCAGCAGGGCGCCGCCGGTAAAGCCGACGTCGCAGACGATTCCCAGCCGCACCCCGCGCCGGTCGAGCTCAGCCAGGCACTCGCCGACGTGCGGCGCCAACTTCAGCTCGGCGCCGTGGCCGGCGGTGAGGAAGGCCTCGGCGACCAGCTCCTCGCCGGCGCCCTCCACCCCCAGCGCCCGCACCAGCAGCGCGGCCGCCTCGCGCGGCGAGAAGTGGGTGCCCTGCGACCAGGAAGCCTGCTGCGTCCGCCCCACCTCCTCCAGCCCCGCGACCAGCCGCTCCGCTCCGACATCGGCCTCTCCCTCCGCGCAGGCCGCCGCCACCGCCCGCTGCCGCGCCTCGTGCATCGTCCCCGGCGGCTCGTGCGCGATCGTGTTCCAGAAGTCGAAGGTAACGGCTTCGATTTGCATTCCGAGGGACGCTAACGATCCTCGGTCGGTGGGCGAAGCTCGAGTCCGCTGCGGGGAGACGCGGCGCCCTGGGTCGCCTTTCTCTCGCTATGCGACACAAACGCGACCCACCGGACCGCGCGATCGCCCGGATCGCCACTCGTCAGCATGGTGTGGTGACGACCGCGCAGCTGGGCGCGGCGGGACTCGACCGGAGCGCGGTGGCTCGGCGGCTGCGCGCGGGACGCCTGCATTGCCTGCACCGCGGCGTCTACGCGGTCGGCCACGCCTCCCTCAGCGACAAAGGGCAATGGATGGCGGCGGTGCTCGCCTGCGGCGAGGGAGCGGTGCTCAGTCACCTCGGCGCCGCGGCGCTGTGGGGATTCCTGCGACCGGCGAAAGGGCCCGTCGACGTCTCCCTCCCCAGCCGGTCAAGCCAGCGTCGCAAGGGCGGCATCCGCATTCACCGCCCGCGCCGGCTCGCGGTGCGTGACCTCACCCGCCGCTCGGAGATCCCCGTCACCACTCCGCAGCGCACGATCGACGACCTCCGCCGCACTGCCCCCGGCCACCTGTTCCGTCGCGCCGCCCGCCAGGCCCAGCTCGCCGGTTACCGCGTCACCAGCGATCGCACCCGCAGCGACCTCGAGCGCGACTTCGCGGCCTTCTGCCACCGTCACCGCCTGCCGCCGCCGCAGGTGAACGTCGCCCTCCGCGATACCCGCGGCCGCTGCTTCACCGTCGATTTCCTCTGGCGCCCGGAGCGGCTGGCAGTCGAAACCGACAGCTTCCGCTACCACCAGGGCGACGTCGCCTTCGAGGACGACCATGCGCGCGACCTCGCCCTCCGCGGGCTCGGCCTCACCGTCCTCCGCTACACCGGTCGTCAGCTGGAAGGCGAAGGGGCGGCGGTCGCGGCTGAGATCCGGGCGCGGCTCGGGCGGGGACGGTCGAGCGTCTAAGTTCCGCCGATGCCGCCGATCCACGTCCTCGAGCGGAGGCAGCGGATCGAGCTGCCGATCGCCGAGGCCTTCGAGCTCTTCGCCGACGCCCGCAACCTCGAGCCGATCACGCCTCCCTGGCTCGGCTTCGAGGTGACGACGCCCGGTGAGATCGAGATGCGGGAGGGAACGCCGATCGAGTACCGGCTGCGGCTGCCCCGGCTGCCGTCCGGCGGCTAGCTGGCCGAGACCCGGATCGAGAAGGCCGCGGCGAAGCTCTCGCCGGGGCCGAGGAGGGGCAGGTCTTCGCCGCTGAGGAGAGCGTTGGTCGGGGCGGTCATCGGCTCGAAGGCGACGGCGTCGGTCTCGGCCGGGGCGAAGATCTGGGCGAAGCGGTACCCCTCCCCCAGCCGCAACTCGAGCCGGCGGCCGCCGCCCTCCAGGGCGAACGGCTCGCCGCCCGGCGGGGCGGCGAAGGCATCGTCGAGGTGGCGGTCGCCGAGCGGCCCCGGCTCGATCGCGACCGGCTCGCGCGCGCCCGTCGGCAGCTGGCGCCGGTCGAGCAGCAGGCGCTCGCGGACCGGCGCCTCCATCACCCACTCCGCCCGCGGCACCCCCGGCAGCTGCAGGTAGGGGTGGAAGCCGAAGGAGATCGGCACCGGCCCGGCCCCAGCGGCGTGGACGGTGGTCGTGATCGTCAGCTCGGCGCCGGCCAGCTCCGCCACCAGCTCGACCCGATGCGCGAAGGGGAAGGCCTCCATCAACAGCACGTGGGCGCCGAAGTCGAAGCTCGCCGCCAGCACGCCGCCGTCCTCGGTCTCGAGGTGGCGGTCGACCTCCCAGCCACCGATCGCGGTCAGCAGACCGTGCATCGGCAGCCCCGCCTCGTCGCGCTTCTGCGGCAGCCCGCCGCGGTCGAGATCGACCTCGCGCCCGGCGACCTCGAAGCAGCTGGCGCCGAGCCGGTTGGCCCAGGGGTGGAGGAAGGGGATGCCCATGGTCGAGCTCGAGCCGACGTACTTGGCGAGGCCGCCGCGCTGACCGAGCAGCTCCTCGCCTCCGGCCCGCAGCGAGCAACCGACCATCCCCGCCTCCGGCACGAAGGTGGCGACGAGGCCGCCGGCGGCGGCGCTTTCGACGGTCAGGCCAGCCATCCCGTCCTCGCTGCGCTCGCCGACCATCAGGCCGGCATCTTCGCCGATCTAGGATCGGCCCCGTGGAGCTCGGCGCCTACACCTTCGCGGAGCTGACCCCCGAGGCCGGCGGCGGCCCGGCGATCAGCGCCGAGCGGCGCCTCCGCGACCTGATCGAGGAGGCCGAGCTCGCCGACCAGGTCGGCCTCGACGTCTTCGGGATCGGCGAGCACCACCGGCCCGACTTCGCGGTCTCGGCGCCAGCCGTGGCGCTGGCGGCGGCGGCCGAGCGGACCGAGCGGATCCGCCTCACCAGCGCCGTCTCGGTGATCAGCTCCGACGACCCGGTCCGCGTCTTCCAGGACTTCGCCACCCTCGATTTGCTCTCCGGCGGCCGCGCCGAGATCATGGCCGGCCGCGGCTCCTTCATCGAGTCCTTCCCGCTCTTCGGCTTCGAGCTCGACGACTATGACGAGCTCTTCGCCGAGAAGCTCGAGCTGCTGCTGGCCGTGCGCGAGCGCACCGAGGTCACCTGGCGCGGCCGCCATCGAGCGCCGATCGAGGGCCGCGGCGTCTACCCGCGACCGTTGCAGGAGCCGCTGCCGGTCTGGGTCGCGGTCGGCGGCTCGCCGCAGTCGGCCGCCCGTGCAGGCGGCCTCGGACTGCCGATGGCGCTGGCGATCATCGGCGGCGACTGGACCCGCTTCGCCCCCTTCGCCGAGACCCACCGCGAGGCGGCGAAGGCAGCCGGCCGCCCCGCCCCGGCGCTGGGGATCAACTCGCACGGCTTCGTCGCCGCCGACTCCAAGGCGGCGGCCGACACCTCCTACCCGCCCTTTGCAGCGATGATGAACCGGATCGGCCGCGAGCGCGGCTGGCCGCCGATGAGCCGCCAGTCCTTCGAAGCGAGCCGCGAGCCGCGCGGCGCCAACTTCGTCGGCAACCCGGAGGAGGTGGCGGCGAAGATCGTCGCCCAGCACGGGGTCTTCGGCCACCACCGCTTCCTGATCCAGTTCAGCGTCGGCACCATCCCACACGCCGAGGTGATGCGTTCGATCGAGCTGTTTGGGACCGAGGTTGCACCGCTGGTCCGGGCGGAGCTGCCGGACGCGGCGCCGACCCCGGCCTGAGCTCAGGCGCCCGGGTCGCTGTGGACCGAGAGGACGTTGCCACTCGGGTCCTTGAACCAGGCGATGTCGGGGCCGCGGCCGTTGCCGCGGACGATCCCGTTCTCGTCGTGGTCGAACCCCTCGTAGCGCTCGAACACGACCCCGCGCGCGACCAGATGGTCGACCGCAGCCTCGATCTCGGCGACCGGGAAGTTGAGCACCGTGTAGCTCGCCGGGCTCATCCCGGGGCTGCGGTAGAGCAGCGTCGGGCGCTCGCCGGCCAGGTGCATCTGCAGCAGCCCGTGCTCCTCGTCGAGCACCTCCACCTGTTGCTCCAGGGTCTCGCCGTAGAAACGCTTCGCCGACTCGACGTCGTCGATCCCGATCCCGCTGTAGGCCTTGCTGTTCTCGAGCATCGTTCCCTCCTCGTCTGGTTCCTTGCACCGTCGAGACCGCGGCGGCGCCCCGAGCTCATCGGTCATCCTCCCAGCGCCGCCCGCGCGAGCGTTTGCGGTCTCCAGTGCGCCGCTTCTGCTCCAGCCGCCGCGCTCGCGAGGCCGCGGTCGGCCGGGTCGCGCGCCGGCGCCGCGGCACCCGTAGCCCAGCGGCGAGCTTCGCCGCCAGCCGCTGCAGCGCCAGCTCGCGGTTGCGCGACTGGCCGCGGGCGTCCTGGGCGACCGCGGTGACGACCGGGCCGAGGCGCGCCCGCAGCCGCGCCCGCTGCTCCTCGTCGAGCGCCCGCGAGGCCGCGACGTCGAAGACGGCTTCGACCCGCGATGCAGTGACGTTGGCATGCTGGCCGCCCGGCCCGGAGGAGCGGCTGGCCCGCAGCTCGATCTCGGCCAGCGGGATCGAGAGCGAGTCGTCGATGCGCAGCTCCTCGGCCACGCCCGCTCAGCCGGCCAGCTCGGGGATATGGCGGCGCAGGTGCTCCTCGATCGTCTGCCGCACCCAGCGCTGGGTGTCGGCGTCGGCCATCCGGTAGCGGCCGAGCAGCATCTTCTGGTCGCCCAGCGGCAGGCCGGCGATCTCCCAGCTGACCGCGAGCCGCTCGAACAGCGCCTCCTCGCGGCGGCGCCAGGCGTCGTCGACCGAGGCGGCCTGGCTGGCCGGCGCCTCGCCGATCTTGGCGATCGTGCCACGGCTGAGCGACTCGCGCAGGCTCAGCACGTTGCCCTCGGGATCGGTGTACTCGACGGTCGCCGCCTTCTCGCGCGGCCGCCGCTGCTTCCTGCGCTTCGCCATCGCCCCGAGTTTGCCAGCCCGCGGCGCGGTGGGAACATGGCCGGATGGAGCCGCTGACCTTCATCGGGGTCCCGATCGACTCGGTCGGGCGCGATGGCGGCACCGAGCACAGCCCCGCCGCGCTGCGAGAGCTCGGCCTCCCCGACGCCCTCGGCGGCGGCGACCGCGGCGACCTGCCGGTGCGGATCCGCGGTGAGGAGCGCGACCCGGAGACCGGCCTGCTCGGCAGCGCCGACGTGCTGGCGGCGACGGAGGCGATCCGCGCCGCGGTCGCCGAGTCGATCGCGGCGGGCGAGCGGCCGTTCCTCGCCGGCGGCTGCTGCGCCGAGCTGCCGGGGGCGCTGGCCGGCGCCCGCGACGCCCTCGGCCAGCTCGGGCTCGCCCACCTCGATGGCCACCTCGACCTCTACGACGGCGTCACCTCGCCGACCGGCGAGGCCGCCGACATGCCGATCTCGGTCGCGCTCGGGCTCGGGCCGGCGGCCTGGGTCGAGGCGGCCGGCGGGGCCTCGACCGCAGCGCCGCGCACCGCCCTGGTCGGCTTCCGCGACCAGGAGGAGGCACGCCGCGAAGGCATGCGGCAGCCGCAGGAGCTGGAGCCGCCACCGCTGCTCGCCTCCGGCGCCGACCTGCGCGCCCGCGGCCACGCCGGCTCGGCGGCGGCGATCGTCGCCACCCTCGCCGAGCAGGGTCCCTTCTGGCTCCACTTCGACGTCGACGTCCTCGACCCCGCCTGCTTCCCGGCCACCGACTACCTGATGAGCGGCGGCATGGACTGGGACGAGCTGCAGGCGACGCTGCACCCGCTGCTCAGCTCGCCGCAGCTCGTCGGCGCCTCACTCGGCTGCTACAACCCCGACAAGGACCCGCGTCGCGACTGCGGCACCGCCCTGGTCGAGGTGGCGGCCAGCTGGCGGGACTAGCCGGCGGCGAGGGCATCGATCTTCGACGCCAGCTCGAAGTCGTTGCCGGTCAGGCCGCCCTCGGAGTGAGTCGAGAGCGAGACCTTGACTTCGTTCCAGGAGATCTCGAGGTCCGGGTGGTGCCCCATCGCCTCGGCCGGCTCGACCAGGCTGTCGACGAACTTCACCGAGCCGACGAAGTCGCCGCGCTCGAAGGTCTTCTCAAGCGAGTCTCCGGCGCGCTCCCAGCCCGGCAGCTCGGCCAGCCTCGACTCGATCTCGGCATCGTCCAATAGCGCCATCCCACCTATGCTGACAGGCTGGGGATGACGGCGCCTGATCAATCGCGGCCGCTGCTCTGGCAGCTGGCGATCTCGCACTACAGCGAGAAGGTCCGCTGGGCGCTCGACTACAAGCGCGTCCCGCACCGCCGCCGCTCCACCCTCGCCGGCATCCACATCGCCGTCGCCCTCTACCTGACCCGCGGCGCCACCGTCACCTTCCCGATCCTCGAGCTCGGAGGCGCCACGATCGCCGACTCGACCGCGGCGATCGCGGCGCTCGAGCGGCGCCACCCGGAGCGCCCGCTCTATCCCGAGGACCCTGGGGAGCGGCGCCGAGCCCTCGCTCTCGAGCACCACTTCGACGAGGGGCTGGGACCGGCGGCGCGCCTGCTCCCCTTCCACGAGCTGGGCCGGGAGCCGGAGATGTTCGGCGAGCTCGCGGCGCTGGCGGTGCCGCCGCCGCTCTCGCGGGCCCCGACCCTGCTCGCGTCCTATGCCCGCGTCTACACGCGGCGGCGGTTCGGGGTCGCTGGGGAAGCGGCCGCCGCTCGCGCTCGCGCGGCGATCGTCGCTGCCCTGGAGCGGATCGAGATCGAGCTCGCGAGCGGCGACGGCATGCACCTGGTCGGCGAGCGCTTCAGCGTCGCCGATCTCACCGCCGCCTCGCTTGCCTTCCCGGTGGTGATGCCGGAGGGCGGTCCCCTGCCCGCCGACATTCGCCTGCCATCCGAGCTCGAGCGCTTCCGCGCCGAGCTGCGCGAGCGCCCCGGCTACCGCTGGGTCGAGGAGACCTACGCCCGCTACCGGCGCGCACCGGTCCCAGCGGCGGCGGCCTAGCCGCCGATCGGCGCCCGCGGGTTCGAGCCCCAGAAGATCAGCGAGCCGAGCATGCCGATGATGTGGACGGCGATGATGTTGACCACCATCGATTTCGCCGTCGCGGTGCCGACCCCGACCGGCCCGCCGCGCGCCGTGTAGCCGTAGTAGCACCCGACCAGCACGATCACCGTCGCCATCACCATCCCCTTGGTGAAGCTGAAGAGGAGGTCGATCGGGTCCTGGTACATCCAGAAGATCAGCAGGTAGCCGCCGGAGGAGACGTCGCCAACCTGCTGGACGACGGCGAAGTAGCTGGCCAGGTAGGCGACGCCGATCGCCACCAGGTAGATGAAGGGGAGCGCGATCCAAGCGCCGAGCAGGCGGGTGGCAGCCAGGAAGGTGACCGGCTCGACCCCCATCACTTCGAGCGCGTCGATCTCCTCGGAGATCCGCATCGCCCCGAGCTCGGCGACGATCCCGGTCCCGACCTTGGCGGCAAGGATGTAGCCGAAGGCGTAGGGGACCCCCTCGCGCAGGTCGCAGTAGGCGGAGAAGATCCCCGACAGCGCCGGCGCTCCCTGGGCGCGAACGAAGTAGGCCCCCTGCAGCCCACAGGAGAGGCCGAGGATGAAGACGAAGACCCAGATGATCACGGCGGAGCCGAAGATCAGGATCCCGGCCTGGCGCATCCCCTCGCCGAAGTAGCGGAACGAGCGGCCCGAGAGCACGAGGCTGCCGACGCGAGCTCCGAACCGGGCCATCTCGCCGAAGCCGTCGAGCCACTCGCGCGGGGCGTCGAACCAGCCGATCACCGGACGCTCCGGGTTCACCGCTCGCTCATCCCCTCACCGGACCGTCTGCAGTTCGGGGTTGGTCGCCAGCAGCACCGAGGTGGCGACGAACTGGAAGAAGAAGACGGCGACCAGCGAGATCACCACCGACTGGTTGACCGCCCGCCCCACCCCCTCGGCGCCGCCGGAGGCGGTCATGCCCTTGTAGCAGGAGACGACGGCGATGATCGCCCCAAACGCCGTGCACATCAGGACCGAGGCCCAGAGGTCGGTGACGCTGGCGTTGGTGAAGAGGGTGGCGAAGAAGCCACCGAGCGGCTGGCGGTAGAGCAGCTCGGCCGCCATCCCGGCGGTGAGCCCGAAGACGATCGCAAAGATGTCGAGCAGCGAGGTGACGATCATCAGCGCCAGGAAGCGCGGCACGACCAGGTTCTTGATCGGGTCGACGCCGAGGACCTGGAGGGCGTCCAGCTCCTCGCGGATCTTGCGGGCGCCGAGGTCGGCGGTGATCGCGGTGCCGGCGACGCCGCTGACCACTACCGCGGTCACCAGCGGTCCGATCCAGCGGACGGCGAAGAGGACGAAGAAGCCGCCGAGCCGATCGAGGGCGCCGAACAGCGAGAGGATCCCGGCCGACTGCAGGCCTGGCGCGCCGAGGCAGAGGGCGAAGGTCGAGATGGTGAGCGGGAACCAGGAGAGTTTGAGGACGAAGAGGAACTGCCAGACCAGCTCCTCGCCGTAGGGGTAGGGCGGCCGCACCGCGGAGACCAGCGTCCGCGTCGTCAGGATCACGATCTGCCCGACTTCGGTGAACACCAGGCCGACCGAGCCCGCGCCCGCCCGTACCGTTGCCGCCGCTCCCGCGGCTTCGCCCTGTGCCGCCATCCCGGATCCACGATAGGTACGGCGGTGGTGGCCCGCGGTTAGGCCAGGGTTAAGCGGCGCGCGGCGGCCGGCCGCCGCGCCATCCGCCGCTATGGCGTGAGGACGATCTTCAGCGCTTCGCGGTTGTCGAAGATCCGGTAGGCCTCGGGCGCCTCGTCGAGCGCCATGTGCGAGCTGACCAGCGGCGTCGGGTCGAGCCGGCCGCTCTCAAGCAGACCGAGCACGCGGTCGACGTGGGCGATCACGTTGGCAACCCCGAGCCGCAGGTCGAGCGACTTCAGCCAGGCAAGCCCGAGCGGGACCTCGACCCGCCCCGCGTAGACGCCGACGCTGGAGACGGTGCCGGCGTCGCGGGCGAGGCTGATCGCCATCGCCAGCGGCCCGCCGTCACCGACTGCGTCGATCGCGACGTCGACGCCGGCGCCGTCGGTGGCGGCGCGAACCTCCGCCTTGACGTCGCTCTCGATCAGGTGCAGCGGCGTCGCCCCGAAGGACTCGGCGATCGCCAGCCGCTCGGCGACGCTGTCGACGGCGAAGACCCGGGCGGCGCCGCCGGTGAGCGCCGCCTGCACGGCACAGAGCCCGACCGGGCCGAGGCCGAGGACGGCGACCGTGTCGCCCTCCTGCATGCCGCCGTTGGCGACCGCGTGGTAGCCGGTCCCCATCACGTCGCCGGCGAACAGCGCCACGTCGCCCGACATCCCCGCCGGCACCTTGCGCAGGTTGACGTCGGCCCAGGGACAGACGAGCTGCTCGGCCTGGGCGCCCTGGAGGCTGCCGAGCCGGGAGCCGTGACCGAAGGTGCGGCCGTTGCGGCAGCGGTGGTAGTCGCCGCGCAGGCAGGAGGAGCAGGTCGCGCAGGCGACGTGGAAGGTGCCGAGGACGCGGTCGCCGGCGGCGACGCGCTTCACCTCGGGGCCGACCGCCAGCACGGTGCCGACGAACTCGTGGCCGATCGTAAAGCCGGGCTCGACCGGGAAGCGGCCGTGGTAGATGTGCAGGTCCGAGCCGCAGACGCCGCTCGCCTCGATCTTGACGATCGCCTCGCCAGCCGCCGTCAGCTCCGGCTCCGGCACGTCCTCTACCCGCACCTCCTCCAGCGCCTGGAAGGTCACCGCCCGCATGGGACGAACGCTATCGCGTCAGCTGCGGGCGCCGGCAACCTGGAAGCGGTTGCTCTCGGCGCCGGGGCTGGCGGTCTCGGCAATCCGCGATTCGAGCGCCAGCTCCTTCTCGAAGTCGACGGCCTCGCCGTGCTGGAAGGAGACGTCTTTGCCCTCGAGCAGCTCGATGAAGACCTCGACGAAGCGGGCGTCGAGCTGTTTGCCGGCAACCCGCCGCAACTCGATGATCGCGTCGTGGCTCGACATCGGCGTCCGGTAGGAGTCGCGCGCGGTCATCACGTCGTAGGTGTCGGCGACTGAGATGATCCGCGAGAGCTCGGGGATCTCGGGCCCGGCCAGGCCGCGCGGATAGCCTTTGCCGTCGATCCGCTCGTGGTGGGCGAGGATGATCTCCGCCACCGGCCCGTAGCCGTCGAGCGAGGAGACGACCCGCGCGCCCTGCTGCGGGTGCCGCTTGATCAGCATCCAGTCCTCGTCGGTCAGCGGCACGTTGGCCTTGAGGATGCGGTCGGGGAGGATGAACTTGCCGATGTCGTGCAGCAGCGCGGCGATGTGGACGAGCTCCTCGTCGCGCCGCGAAAAGCCGGCCCGCTGGGCGATCGCCCGCGAGTATCGCGCCACCGCGGCCGAGTGGCGGGCGGTCATCTGGTCGCGCAGGTCGAGCGTTCTCAGCATCGCGCTCAAGACGCCGACCTGGAAGCTCGCCAGCTGCTTCGAGCGCACCTCGAGCTCTTCAGCGCGCTCCTGCGAGACGAGCAGGGCGCCGAGCAGGTACTGGAAGGTGACGAGGACGACACCGAAGAGCGCGATCCCGGTGAGGCCGACGTGGATGTAGAGGTAGGCGACGCCGACCGCCATCAGCGCCGCCGCGAGCTCGGACGGCAGCAGCGGCACCAGCGCCGTCCGCACCTTGCGCCAGAACGAGCTCCTTTCCAGGTAGCAGGCGTAGCCGGCGATCAGCGTGAAGTTGATCGTGAGCGCCAGCAGGAAGGCCCCGGCGACCAGGGCGTAGAAGGCAGCGTCGGACTCGGCGATGCCGCCAGCGGTCGTCACCCAGTGGAAGACGAGGCCGGTGATTAGAGGGAAGGCCGTGTAGGTAAGGAGGTTGTTGATGAAGAGGTGGAGCGCCTTGCGGTCGGTCAGCCAGTCGATCGTGATCACGATCAGGCCGATCAGGGCAGCGGGCGGGCCGCCGAGCAGGACCATCGCGACGACGATCGGCAGGAAGCTGCCGGAGAGCCGCACTTTCGAGGTCGTCGTCACCGCGGTCAGGTCGGTGAAGATCGCGAAGGCGAGGAGGATCGCCAGCAGGGCCATGTCCCAGTTGGCGGTCCCGGCGGTGAGGACGCCGGCGACGGCCACGGTGAAGAGACCGGCTACCTGCACGCCGGTGACGAGTCTGCTGGGGCGGTTGTGGTCCATCTGCGGTGGGGTCCGAGCTGGCCGGCTCTTCCAAGACGGGGATTCAGCGGCGGCAAGCCGTTCCCTGCGTTGGCCTTCGCTTGTGGCGAGTCGGACGAAATTACCCCGCTCAGAGACCCCTTACAAGCGGACTAGCCGTATGACCGGCGTCGTGCAGGAGCTCGAATGCGACCCCAGAAAAGCGAAA
>DASXFL010000126.1:0-7911 GCA_036489595.1 Solirubrobacterales bacterium | reverse complement strand
GCGCCCGCGAGGACGCTCTGACCGAGGTGACCGCCGGCTCCGGCTTCTTCGCCCCCACCCTCTTCGACCACTACAGCCGCTTCACCCTTGCCCCCGCCGCCGGCTTCGCGCTGCCGGTCGTCCGCAAGCCCTCGCCGCTGGTGGCGACGGCGCTCGGCGGCGGCTACCTCGCCTCGGGGACCGGCGAGCCCTCGCGGCTGCCCTCGCCCTGGCTGCCGCCCGGGCTCGAGCTCGACGCCGAGGAGGGCGCCGGCGAGGTCCAGACTCCCCTGCTCGGCGCGCCGGCGGCGGACCTGGCGGTTGGCGACCGCGTCTACTTCCGCCACGCCAAGGCCGGCGAGCTCTGCGAGCGCTTCGATCGCCTGCACCTGGTCGAAGGCGAGCGCGTCGTCGACGTCGTCCCGACGTACCGGGGCGAGGGCAAGACTTTCCTATAGGCGTTCGTCCTTTGTTGTCGTATGGCCACCAAAGGACGAACGGCAGGTGCTTTGGCTAGGGGCCGAGGACGCGCTGCGCGTACTCGTTGGCGAAGACGCGGCCGGGGTCGAGCTCGTCCCGCGCCACCGCGAACTCCGACCACCGCGGGTAGAGCGGGGCCAGGGTGGCGGCGGTCTGGAAGTGGCGCTTGCCCCAGTGGGGACGGCCGCCGTAGGAGGCCATGATTCCCGCGACCGCCTCGAAGTAGGGCCGCCACTCCATCCCCCGGTACTGGTGGACGGCGACGTAGGCGCTCTCGCGTTGGTGGGCGGGGCTGAGGAGGGCGTCGTCGCCGGCGCCAACCCGCATCTCGATCGGGAAGAAGACCGGGTAGCGATTCGCGCGCACCCACTCGATCACCCGCCGCGCCGCCTCCGGTCCGTGCTCGCGCGGCAGCGCGTACTCCATCTCGGTGAAGCGGACCCGGCGCTCGTTGACGAAGACGCGGTCGGAGCGCTCGGTCATCGTGCTGCCGGTCCCGAGCTTGCCGGCGAGCCGCGCCAGCACCGGGATCGCCACCGGCAGCGCCCGGCCGCTCGCCGCCAGCGCCCCCAGCGCCCAGTTCTCGAGCGCGACGTCGTTGAGGAAGGCGGCGGCGCGGGCGCGCGGGCGCGGCGGCTGCTCGGTCCGGTTGCGCTCGAGCACCAGCGCCAGGTCCGAGTAGGGGAAGGTGAAGAGCTCAAAGTGGTCGTTGACGGCGGCGAGGCGGTCGAAGTCGTCGAGCACCTCGGCCAGCGGCCGCTGGGTGTCGACCCGGTGCAGGGTGAAGGCCGGGACGCAGCGCAGGGTGACCGCGGCGATCGCCCCCAGAGCCCCGAGCCCCACCCGCGCTGCCGCCAGCAGCTGCGGCTCGCCGGCCACGGTCAGCTCGCGGACGGTGCCGTCGCCGAGCGCCAGCTCGATCCCCTCGACCTGGGCGGAGATGTTGGGCAGGCCGGCGCCGGTGCCGTGGGTGCCGGTGGAGATCGCGCCGGCGATCGTCTGGCGGTCGATGTCGCCGAGGTTCTCCATCGCCAGCCCGAGTCGCGCCAGCTCCTCGTTGAGCTGGGCGAGGACGGTGCCGCCGCCGACCCGGACCAGGCCGCTCGCCGCGTCGGCCTCGAGCACGCCCGCGAGCGCCCCGAGGTGGATCAGGGTGCCGTCGGTCAGCGCCGTCTCGGTGAAGGAGTGGCCGGAGCCGGCGACGCTCACCTTCCGCCCTGCCTCGGCCGCAGCGGCGATCGCCGCTACCAGGTCCTCGCGGTTGGCCGGGGCAGCAACCGCCGCCGGCCGGCAGCTCTGGTCGCCCGCCCAGTTCCGCCACTCGCGACCGATCGTCCGCCCTGACACTCCCCTAGCCTCCCACCGGCGGCGCCGCCGGCTCGGTTTCGAGTGTGCGGAACGCATAGAAGACAGTGGCCATGAGGATGGCGGCGATCGCGAGGCTCGGCGCCGCGTAGCCGGCGACGCTGGCGACGACGCCGCCGCCGATCCCGCCCAGCACCTGCCCCAGCGCCCAGGCCATGTTGGAGACGCCGGCGGCGAAGCCCTGGTGCAGACGCGAGGCATCGGCGACGTCGGAGATCAGGGTCATTGCCGGCGCGAAGCAGATCCCGGCGCCGAGCGAGCTGAGGATCAGCGCCGCCAGCACGGTGCCGAGCGCCATCGCGACCGCGACTGTCGCCATCGAGATCGCGCAGATCGTCAGCCCGACCACGTAGGGCGAGCGGCGACCGACCCGGTCGGAGACTTTGCCGGCGATCGGTGCCAGCACCGCCTCCAGGGCGGCGCCGGCGATGAACCCGAGCGCGATCAGGCCGTTGCTGCCGCCGAGCGAGTCGATCCGCAGCGGCACCAGCACCTCGATCGCGCCGAACATCAACGAGGGAATGCCGACGAAGATCGAGGCGTCGACCACCGGCCGCGAGATCAGCACGGCGACGATCTCGCGCAGCGGCTGCGTCTCCGGCGAGCCCGACTCCGGCGTCCGCGCCGCCGCGTAGGCAAGGAGGATGGAGACGCCGAGCACCGAGCCGAAGACGACGCCGGTGCCGATCGAGCCGGCGAGCGCGCCCAGCGCCGGGCCGAGTAGGGCGCCGGCGACCGCGGTCCCGAGGGCGGTCCCGATCACCGCACCGCGGCGCTCGTCCGGGGTGGCGGTGATCAGCCAGGTCAGCGCCCCCGACCAGATCAGCGCCCCGGCTGTGCCCTGGACGAAGCGGGCGGCGTCGAGCAGCACCACCTGGTGGACGAGGCCGAAGACGAGGCTGGCGCAGCCGAGCAGCAGCAGCCCGGCGATCACCGTGCGGCGGGGCCCGACCCGGCTGGCGACCCAGCCCGCCGGCATCGCCCCGACCAGGGTGCCGGCGGCGTAGGCGGCGGAGAGGATCCCGGCCGCCGCCCTGCTCATGCCGAGCTCGTCGACGTAGCTGGGGAGCAGTGGCGCGATCGCCGAGAAGAAGGCGACGTCGAGGAAGACCATCGCCGAGGCGAGGAGGAGCAACCTTCGCATCCACCCATCCAATCACCCGTAGAACATCTGAGCAGTCCATAGATGTTGAGTAACGATGGATGCCTGGCTTTAGCATGAGCAGCGTCGCACCCCGGAGGGGTGGCAGAGCGGTTGAATGCGGCGGCCTTGAAAGCCGTTAGGCCTCGCAAGGGGTCTCGTGGGTTCGAATCCCACCCCCTCCGTTTTTGAGCCTTATTTTGGCTCTAGCAAGCCAGATCTGAGGGCGCCTCGGGAGCGCGCCGAGATCCGGCTGCGTCCGGCTGAATCCGATAGTGAGGGTGGCACACGGTGGCACAGCCGATGGCACACCTGGCGGCGCCCAGGGCTGGGCCGGGACGCTTAGCCTCGCCTGACTGGAACAAAGGCCCCCCCTTCCAGGGGCGGTCCAAGCGGGGCGGCCTACGGGCGGCGAAAGATGGCGTGGGTGCCGACTCGCCGCCAGATGACGTGAGGATCGCCGGGATTGACTTCGGCGCCATATTCGAACGTCGCACGGCCGTCGTAGGCCCAGGTCATCTCCCAGACTCCGAGGTGCCCTTGCACTCGCTTGACGCGGAGCCTGGGATGGAATGCCTGAGCGCCTTGGGCGAGGTCAGCGATGAACTGCGCCACCGCCGCGCGGAATTCCCGCTGCTGCTCGGGCCTCAGCCGGTCCAGTCGCGCCAGAACGACGCGAGGACTTCACGCGTCGGCATCGAGCGGCTTCGTGCGCTCGTCCAACGCGGCCAGGAAATCCTCGTCGCTCTCGAATCGCGTCACTCGACCGGCCGCGAGATCCTCGTCAGCCTCGCGCTCGCGCTGCTGCCATTCCTGGGTCCAGAACCATGCCTGCTCGGGGTCGATCCTGCCATCCGTGATCTCCTCAAGCAGGATCACGGCTCCATCGACGGCGCCGTCAGGAAGTCGGTCGACGAGATCATGAAGCTCGGCCTTGGTCATAGCCCGATTCTGACAGCCGCGAAGGGTCTCCACCAGCTCATGCCGCTTCGTCATCGGCTTCCGGATCTCGTCCAACGTCGGTCGCGAGCGCGAAGAACGTCCATCACGCGCTCAAAAATTCCCTCGACGAGGGCGTCTCGCTCGGAGCGCCGATACGTCTGCGGATCTTCATCCCCGAAGCGGAATGCCTCAGCGAATCTAGATCGTGGCTCGATGAAGTCGCGGGAGAGGTATTCGTACATCGATTGGAGCGACGTGTAGACCGTGTGCCCAGGCCGAGGTGCTTCATAGAGGACCTGGCCGTGGGCTTTCATCGCAAGACCTACAAGAAAGAGCGCTGACGAAATCGAGCGGCCCGCAGATCGGTTTACCGCGCCGAAACCACCCGCTCTCCCCTTCGCACTCCGTCAATAGTCGCTCGTCGGCACTTACCAAATAGTGCCGCCCGCTCTGGCTGTGGAAATGATTGAGCGAGGCGTAGTAGATGAACCAGGACTGCTCCGCGTCGTCGTACCCACACGTGGCAGCCCACTGCTCGAACTGGCTCCAACACCGGATGCCACCGATGAAGCCTCCCTCGGATTCTCCAACTCGTCGGACGGTTCGGGCGTCTCGTTCGACAGGCCCCAATTCGGTCTGTGGGATACCTGAAACGATCGGTGTCCCCTCCCAGCCCCACAGGGCCTCGATCGCGTCCGTCCAACAAAGCTGGCAGAGATATTCAGCTTCTTCCCCGGCGGTGCCCGCAGCCCCGAGAAAGAGCGAGCATCGAGCGTCAGGAGCAGGGACGCTCGTTCGAGCTTGGGCGAAAAGGGATTCTCCGCAATCACCTCATGATCGCCCCGATCGCAGCGTCCTGAGCCCGGCGGGACAACAGCTTGCCTTGCCACCCAACGCGCTAGTTCTCGTCATGGTCTTCCCCCTGCGGTGGGGCTCCCGTCTCCTCCTGGAGCACGATCTCATCGTCGAGGTAGGCGCCGGGTGAAAGCCCAGCTTCCTCCGCTTCCTTGGCCTCCTCCGAACGGCGCTGAGCGTCGTAGAAATCAAGGAAGTGCTGCATCACTAGATCGGAGTCCGGGTCGCCGAATCCATGAACACGCCGGTTGCGGAGTGCCTGCCGGATCGCGTCGCGGCGTTCGGTCTTCCGCATTCGCGTGTCCAAGTCCCTGACTACTCCGCCCAGGCCTTCGAGGCGTTCGAGGATGAGCAACTGGACCGCGTCGTCGCCGTTCTGATCTCCTTTCAGACGAGCCAGTCGGAGCCCGTTGGAGATCGGGTTCTCAGGGGCCACCGTGCTGGCCAGAGCGATGCCGATCTGCTCTCTAACTGCTTCCCGAGCCTGCCGGGCGGACATAAGGTCGGTGTGGTCGAAGAAAATCACCCGCGCTTGGCCGATATCAAATGGAAGCTTCGTTTCATGTCCGGCGATCAACACCACCGGTCGCTGGACACCGTGGCGGACAGATAGCTCGTAATAGACGTTCTCGTTACCACCAGTGAGGTCGGCTACACACATTCTCGCTCGAAGGCAGTGCTCAACAATCTGCGACGTGATCTGGCCTGGCTCGCCGAACTCATCGGCACGACGGGTTGCGAGGCCGTGCGCAGCCGCTGCCTCCCCGACAACGAAGTCGCGAACACCATCGGAACGCCTTCTGATCGCCGAGCCCTCGTCGCCAATAGGCGCAATTAAGAAGCACTCGTTGTCAAAGTCGCTCGCCATCCCGACCGCTGACTCTAGTCGCTGCTAGAGGCGGGTTGGTGTCCTGTCCGCCGGTTCGCTGACTGGCAATCAACGCTGCGATCCGCTGCCCAGTGCACGACTGCGGAGCAGTCCGACGGTGGCGCAGCGGGTGGCACAAGTTCGGCCATTGGCTTGTCAGAGCCGCCTGCCGCGCCTCGATCCCCGCCTTGAAAGCCGTTAGGCCTCGCAAGGGGTCTCGTGGGTTCGAATCCCACCCCCTCCGCTGATGGCCCCCGGATTTGTCGCGCCTTGCGATGACGGCCACGACGACCCGCCCCTCGCGCGCGTAGTGCTCGATCGCCTCCGAGCAGTGACGTCACGGATCAGCTTCGCCGCCTCGCGGTCGAGCTGGTGGCGGTGACGGATCACCTCATCGAGGCCGATCTCCTCGCTGCGGCGCGCAATCGCAGCAAAGAGGCCGCCGGCCTCGACCTCGCTCAGCCGCGCCGAGTCGCCGACGAGGACGAGCTTCGCCTGCGCCCGCTCGGCGTGATCGATCAGCCGGGCGAGTCTCGCCGAGTCCACCATGCCGGCTCGTCGACCAGGAGCAAGCTCGATCCCGGGGTCATTGCTGGATCACGAGACGGCGTCAGCCAGTCGAGCTGGCTGGCAGTTCCCGGCCCAGCACATGCGCCAGGGCCTGCAGCGCGTCGGCGGTGGTCCAGTCCGGCTGCGGCGGGTGCTTCTCGTGCTGCCGGCCTAGAGGGCTGAGGAACTTCTGGAGCTTGGGATTCAGGTGGCCGTGGAAGTCGGGCGCGGCGTCCTCGACCACCCGCTCGTTCCCCGCAGGGTCGATGACGAAGTAGTTGTCGGAGTGGTCGACGTCGTAAGTGAGCGGCTTGCCGGTCCACCAGTCGATCGCCGGCGGCTTGCCTTCGGGAATCCGTTCGTAGCTGAAGCCGAAGTACTTGGAGAGCGTCTTGAGCTCGGCCGGCGTCTCGGTTACGAACTGCCAGCGGGCGCGGGTCAGCTTCGCGTAGGCGGCGAGCCGGGCCGGGGTGTCGCGCCTCGGGTCGACCGTCAGCTCGACGATCTGGACCCGCGACGCGGCGTGATCGACCCGCAGCGCCTGTTCCACCTGGAGGAGGTTGCCGGTCGTGAACGGGCAGATGTCGCTGCACAGGGTCAGGAAGGGAACCAGCATCACCGTCCGGCCCGGCCAGGAGGCAAGAGTGACCCGTTGGCCGTGCTGGTTGGTGAGCGGAAGGCGCAGGAGCCGCGGCGGCACCTTGGCGTCGACCAGGGTGCCATAGGCGGGGGCGGAGGTGTTGCGCGCCACGGAGCCTTCGCCGGAGGTCCCACCGCAACCAGCGAGGACGATGCAGGCGACCACGAGAACGAGAGCCGGCGGGATCAGCCCCGCGCAGCTCCGCGACCCGCCCCTCGTGCCGGCGCCCTCAGCTCGCGTTCTCGATTCCCCCTCCAGTCGCGACGAGGCGGCGGCGCAGCTCCTCGGTCCGGCCGGCCGCGACGGCGCGGCCCGCCCGTCGCGCGTCGAGCTCGACCCCTCGCCGATAGGCGAGGTCGAGCAGCTCCTGGCGTTCGGTGTCCTGCTGGGCCCAGCGGAGGACGAGCCAGGCGAGGATGCCGAACATCAGCACAGCGCTCTGGACCATCAGGACCACCCCGGCGAGGCTCTGGTCGGTGATCGGTTCGAGCCCGTGGGCGCGGTCGTTGGCGGCGTAGAAGGGGTAGAGCACGGTCCCCGACCACATCAGGACGTTGGCCAGCCCCATGCTCGAGAAGTGGACGGCGCCGGCGTAGACCGCGCGGGCGCCGTTGCCGAACCATTCGGGCTTCGGAAAGGGCCCGAGCAGCGCCAGCCACATGCCAACCCCGGCGGTGACGAAGCAGGCGTGCTCGCAGAGGTGGATCAGCTCGTGTTCCTCGGCTGCCTGGTAGAGCGGCGGCGCGTGCCACCCGTACATCACCACCAGCCAGATCCCGACCGCGACGACCGGGTGGGTTAGGAAGCGCAGCCGCCCCACCCCCGGCTTGGTCAGCAATGGACCGAGCATCGGCCCGGTCAGACCGACGGCGAGCAGCAGCGACGCCTCCTCGAGCAGGATCGTGTGCTGGATCATGTGGCCGAAGACGAACTCGTCGGCGAGGACGTCCATCGGCCCGACGGTCGCCAGCACGATCAGCGACATGCCGCAGGCGAAGCTCGCCTGGCGCGCCAGGCTCGGCTGGCGATCGTGCTCGCGCAGGTGGCCGACCCGGACGAAATAGGCGATCCCGATCGCCAGCGGCAGGGTGA
>DASXFL010000028.1:0-27617 GCA_036489595.1 Solirubrobacterales bacterium | reverse complement strand
TCTGATGACGACCGATCCCGAGCAGGCAAAGCGGGTGGCCGACCGGATCGAAGCCGGGATGGTCTACGTCAACCTGGTGCTCGCCGACGCTCCCGAACTACCCTTCGGCGGCTTCAAGCGCTCGGGCTTCGGCCGCGAGCTAGGCCGCTACGGGGCTGACGAGTTCGTCAACAAGAAGCTGATCCGCAGCGCCTGAATGAGGGTCGCCGTGGCGGCGCTGCTCGCCGCGCTGCTCCTGGTGGGCGGCGCGGCGGCCGCCGTCCCTCCGAACGAAGAAGCCGAAGTGCCGCGCTGCCACGGCCGCCGGGCGACGATCGTCGGCAGCGACGGCAACGACGTGATCCGCGGCACCCCGGGCCGCGACGTGATCTGGGGCGGCAAGGGCGACGACACGATCTACGGCAGCCTCGGCAACGACCTGATCTGCGGCGGCCCGGGCGCCGACCTGATCCACGGCGGCCGCGGCAACGACGTCGTCGACGGCGGCCCCGGCAACGGCGACCGGGTGATCGGCGACCTCGGCGACGACAAGGTGCTGGGCGGCCCCGGCGACTACGACGAGGTCGCCGGCGACCTCGGGATCGACGTCGTCAACGGCGGCCCCGGCGACTTCGACCTCGTCCACGGCGACTACGGCTGGGACCGGATGTCGGGCGGCGCCGGCAAGGGGGACATCGCCTCCTTCGCGACCAAGGTCGCCGGCGGCAAGGGCAGCGGCGTCTGGGCCTCGCTCGCCGCCCACCGGGCGCTCGGCGACGGCCACGACAAGCTGCTTGGCTTCGAGAGCCTCGAAGGCTCGGCCTTCCGCGACACCCTGATCGGGGACCGCCGCTCGAACATGATCTTCGGCGGTCCCGGCGATGACCGCATCCTCGGCGGCGGCGGGCACGACGCGATCGACGGCGGCCAGGGCTCCGACCGCTGCAGCGGCGCCAAGGGCCGGACCACCTCCTGCGGGCGCGAACGGCCGCCGGCCGGCAGCGCCTACGTCCAGCTCGACCCGGCGGTCGGCGGCGGCGGGGGCCTGCAGATCGTCGGCGGCGCCGGCGACGACCACTTCACGGTCTCCTGGGACGAAGCGAGCGAGACCTTTGCCGTCGGCGCGAAGCGGCCGCTGGCTGCCGGCTTCGGCTGCTCGCACCCGGAAGCGGTCCTGCGGCGGCTCAGCTGCCCGGCCGGCGGCGACGGCCGCTGGCTGATGGCCGATCTCGGCCCCGGCAACGACAGCGTCCGCGTCGTCGGCTCGCTGGTCGACGTCGGCAACGTCCGCCTCGCCGGCGGCTTCGGCAACGACACCCTGGTCGGGGGACCCGAGGACGACCTGATCGAGGCCGGGCCCGGCGCCGACCGCCTCTACGGCATGGCCGGCGCCGACGGCCTCGTCGGCGGCCTCCCCGGCCCCACCTACCTCTACGGCGGCGAGGACGGCGACCTGCTGGCGGCCGGCGGCGGCTGTGCCGGCGGCGCCCTGGTCGGCGGCCCCGGCCGCGACGACGCCTCCTTCGCTGAGACCCAGGCCCACCCCGGCGTCCTCGTCGTCTCCTTTCCCAAGCACGCCGCCTGGGTGCCGGCGGAACCGGGATGTCACCCGGTCCACCTTTCGCGCAGCGACGAGGACATGGAGGGCTCCTTCGGCCCCGACCTGCTGATCGGCGACGCCCGCGCCAACGCGATCCTCGGCCAGCCCGGTCGCGACACCTTCCGCGGCAACGGCGGCGAAGACGTGATCGACGCTCGCGACGGCGTCCGCGACCGCTCGATCCAGTGCGCCCGCGGCACCCCGCCCCACCCGAAACCGCAGTCGCACGGCGGAGGGTTCACCAACCCCACCGGCCACCCCGAAGGCCGCGCCCTAACGGACCCCTTCGACCCGAAGCCCTTCAACTGCGCGATCACCAAGCACGGCCACCCCGTCCCCGGTCTCAACGGCTAACCGCTCGGGGGAGAACCGCCCTCCGTTCGTCGTTTGTTGCCCTGTGGGCCACAAACGACGAACGCTTGACTGGCCCCGCTTCTGCGTCTAACTCGACATCTTCGCCACCCACGGCTCGCGCCGCTCCTTCGAGGCCGACCGCGAACGCGCGGACGACCTGCTGCAGGAAGGGATCGAGGTGATGCGGGTCACCGACGTCCGCCTCGAACGCGAGCCGGAGCAGGTGATGGGCCCTTTCGCCGCGCATCTCGAGCGGCGGCGGCGAAGCGTCCCGGTCAACTAGTCTCCGATCCATGGCACGGAAGACCGCAACGGGCCGGGAGGCGGCTGCGATCGCCGCCGCCCTGGCGCGCTTCGAGGGCGAGCTCGCCGCCGCGCCGGCGCCGACGCAGGCCTACGGAGCGTGGCAGCGGGCGGCGCTGCTGGAGGGGGTCAGTGCGAAGGAGACGCCTCAGGACCGACAAGGAGGAGCGAGATGGCAGTCGTAAAAATCATCGAATTGGTCGGCAGCTCGAAGACGTCAACCGACGACGCCGCGAAGCAGGCGCTGCACCAGGCGGAAGGGACGCTGCGCAACATCCGCGCGGTGGACATCGTCTCGACCGGGATCCGCGGCGAGAACATGGACGAGTACCGGGCCCACGTCCGCGTCGCCTTCCTGGTCGAGGGGACGGACATCGACTGATGGCCGATCTCGGCGAGGGCTCCGAGGTCCGCGAAGTCAGCCGCGACGAGGCGCGGCAGCTGGTCGAGGACGGCGCGCAGCTGGTCGACGTGCGCGCCGACCACGAGTGGGAGGCGGGACGGATCGCCGGCGCCTCCCACGTCCCACTTCAGGAGCTGCCCCAGCGGGCCGGCGAGATCGACAAGGGCCGGCCGGTCATCTTCTACTGCCGCGGCGGCAACCGCTCGGCGATGGCGACCGCCGCCCTCGCCGAGGCCGGGTACGACGCCGCCAAGCTCACCGAGGGGATCGTCGGCTGGGAGGAAGAGGGGCTGCCGCTGGAGCCGGAGGGCGGCTACGCGGCCGAGTCGGGCGAGGCCGCGGCGGTGATCGAGGCCCGCAAGAAAGCGACCCAGATCTAAATACCCTAATCCCTGTCAGGTTTTGCTACATTCCTCTGCATGGAGGTAGCGACCGCAGTCGACAAGGACCAACGGGGCAAGGGGCGCGTCGGCACCCTGGAGAACCCGGAGACCTACGAGAACGTCCCGGGGCACGTGATTCCGATCATCGAGCGCGAGTTCGACGACTTCGACACGGAAGCCGACAGCTTCCTCGCCGGCGAGAAGGAGGAACTCGAGTTCATCCCCTTCCGACTCAAACAGGGCGTCTACGGGCAGCGCCAGCCCGACGTCCAGATGATCCGCGTCAAGCTTCCGTTCGGCGGCGTCAGCCCCGACCAGATGGACGCCTTCGCCAGCGTCGTCGAGAAATACGCGCCGCTGGCCAAAGGCCACATCACCACCCGCCAGAACATTCAGATCCACCACGTGCCGCTGCGCGATGCCGAGAAGCTGCTGCGCGAGATCGCCGAGGCCGGGCTCTCCAGCCGCGAGGGCTGCGGCAACACGATGCGCAACGTCACCGGCGATCCCTGGGCCGGCGTCGCCGCCGACGAGGTCTTCGACCCGACGCCCTACGCCGGCGCCTACGTCCGCTACTTCGTCCGCCATCCGACCACGCAGCTGATGCCGCGCAAGTTCAAGGCCGCCTTCAGCGGCTCGCCGGAGGACCGGGCGATCACCGAGATCCACGACATCGGCCTGATCGCGCGCGAGCGCGACGGCGTCAAGGGCTTCGAGATCAAGATCGGCGGCGGCACCGCGATCATGCCGCGGATCGCCCCGACCCTCTATGAGTTCGTCGAGGTCGACAACGGCGACTACCTCAAGGTCGCCGAGGCGGTGCTGCGGATCTTCGACCGCCAGGACTGGCTGCGCGTCAACCGTGCCCGCGCCCGGATCAAGGTGCTGGTCGACAAGATCGGCATCGACGCGCTGCGCGAGCAGGTCGAGGAGGAGCTCGAGGGCGAGTGGGTCGGCGAACGCGAATTCGGCCCCGAGCTGGTCGAGCGCCTCAGCTTCGACGACGACGAGGAGAGCCGCGCCCCGACGCCGCCGCCCTCGGCGGCCTCGCCGAACGGCGACCGCTCCGAGTTCGATCGCTTCGTCGCCGGCAACGTGCAGGTGCAGCGACAGGAGGGCTTCTCGACGGTCGAGGTCAAGGTCGAGCGCGGCGACCTCACCCCGGATCAGTTCCGCGGCCTCGGCGAGATCATGCGCGAGTTCTGCGGCGGCAACGCCCGCAGCACCGTGCAACAGAACTTCGTTCTCCGCTGGGTCCGCGACGAGTCGCTCTACGAGGTCTGGCAGCGGCTGGTCGAGCTCGGCCTCGGCGAGGCCGGCGCCCGTGAGATCTCCGACGTCGTCTCCTGCCCTGGCACCGACAGCTGCAAACTCGGGATCACCAGCTCGATGGGCCTCAACCGGGCGATCAAGGAGCGGATCGACTCGATGCAGATCGAGGACGAGCTGACCAAGCAGATCCACGTCAAGATGAGCGGCTGCCCGAACGGCTGCGGCCAGCACCACATCGGCACGATCGGCTTCTACGGCGCCTCGCTGAAAGTCGGCGGCCGCCAGATGCCCGCCTACATCCCGCACCTCGGCGGCAACTACGAGGGCGGCACGGTCGCCTTCGGCAAGCGGCTGAAATCGCGGCTGCCGGCGAAACGGGTGCCGGAGGCGGTCGAGCGCTGGGTGCGGCTGTACGAGGGCGAGCGCAACGAGGGCGAGGTCTTCAACGCCTTCGCCGAGAGGATCGGCGCCGAGCCCTTCGAAGAGCAGGTCAAGGACTTGACGCTTCCGGCAGAGTTCAGCCTCGAGACGATGCAGCAGTTCATCGATTGGAACCGGGCGACGCCCTACAAAGTCGAGCGCGGTGAGGGGGAGTGCGCGATCTGACTCGCGCCAGCGAGCGATGAAACCACCGCCCGTAACCCTCTCCGGCAACGTGCCGACAATCACCGACCTCGACCACGAGGAGATCGCCGCCAACCTCGAGCACGGCACTGCCCAGGAGGCCCTGGAGTGGATGTTCGACCAGTTCGGCTCCGACCACTACATCGCCTGCTCGTTCCAGAAGACGAGCTCGGTCACCGCCCACATGGCGAGCCAGATCAACCCCGAGGCGCGCTTCTTCTACCTCGACACCGACGTCCTCTTCCCGGAGACTTACGAGACCCGCGACCGCCTCGCCGAGGCGCTCGACGTCAGCTTCGACCGCTTCCACAACATCAGCCTCGAGCAGCAGGCTGCCGAGTTCGGCGAGGAGCTGTGGAAGCACGACCCCGATGCCTGCTGCGGCATCCGCAAGGTCGACCCGATGCGGCGGGCTCTGTCTTCCGTAGACTGCTGGGTCGCCGGCGTCCGGCGCGGCGATTCGAGCACCCGGTCCAAGACCCCGAAGTTCGCCTGGGACAGGAAATTCGGGCTCTGGAAGCTGAACCCGCTCGCCGACTGGACCGAGCGCGACGTTTGGAACTACATCCGTGAGCACCACCTCCCGTACAACCCGCTCCACGATCACGGCTACCCGTCGATCGGCTGCACCCACTGCACCCAGCCCGTCGATCCCGGCGCCGAGATGCGCGACGGGCGCTGGGTCGGGATGGCGAAGACGGAGTGCGGGATCAACTAGCTGCCTCTCCGGGCGGAGCGGAAGTGGCGCCCCCTGGGTCCGGCCAGCGAGTCGACGGTCATGAGTGACCAGACCACGCAGGTGCGCGCCGCGGGCGTCGAGCTGACCGACCTCGAGACGCTCGAAGCCGAGTCGATCCACATCTTCCGAGAGGTCGCGGCCGAGTTCGAGCACCCGGTGATGCTGTTCTCGGGCGGCAAGGACTCGGTGCTGATGCTGCACCTGGCGTGCAAGGCCTTCGCGCCGGCGCCGGTCCCCTTCCCGATCATGCACGTCGACACCGGCCACAACTTTCCCGAGGTGATCGAGTTCCGCGACCGCACGGTCGAGGAGATGGGGTTGCGGCTGGTCGTCGCCTCGGTCCAGGAGCAGATCGACCTCGGCCGGATCCAGGTCGGCCACGCGCTCGAAAGTCGCAACCGCCACCAAACCGTCGCCCTGCTGGAGGCGATCCAGGGCAACGGCTTCGATGCCGTCTTCGGCGGCGGCCGCCGCGACGAGGAGAAGGCCCGGGCCAAGGAGCGCGTCTTCTCCTTCCGCGACCGCTTCGGCCAGTGGGACCCAAAGAACCAGCGGCCCGAGCTCTGGAACCTCTACAACGGCCGCCACAAGAAGGGCGAGCACATCCGCGTCTTCCCGATCTCCGACTGGACCGAGCTCGACGTCTGGCGCTACCTGGCCAAGGAAGAGGTCGACCTGCCACCGATCTACTTCGCCCACGAGCGCGAGGTGGTCGACCACGACGGGCTGGTGATGGCCGTCAACGAGTTCTTCCCGCTGCCCGAGGGGGCCGAGCCGCGGACCGAGATGGTGCGCTACCGGACGGTCGGCGACGCGACCTCGACCGGGGCTGTGCGCTCGACCGCGACCGACTACCAGTTGGTGATCGAGGAAACCGCGGTCTCGCGGATCACCGAGCGCGGCGCGACCCGCGGCGACGACCGCTTCTCGGAAGCGGCGATGGAGGACCGCAAGCGCGAGGGCTACTTCTAGTGAGCACGCCGGGGAGGGACCGCTGATGCCGGAGATGCTGCGGATCGCCACCGCGGGCTCGGTCGACGACGGCAAGTCGACCCTGATCGGGCGGCTCCTCTACGAGACCAAATCGATCTTCGAAGACCAGCTCGAATCGATCGAGCGGACCTCCGAGAAGCGCGGCAACGAGCAGACCGACCTGGCGCTGCTGACCGACGGCCTGCGGGCCGAGCGCGAGCAGGGGATCACGATCGACGTCGCCCACCGCTACTTCGCGACGCCGAAGCGAAAGTTCGTGATCGCCGACACGCCGGGCCACATCCAGTACACGCGCAACATGGTCACCGGCGCCTCCAACGCCAACCTGGCGCTGCTGCTGGTCGACGCCCGCAAAGGGGTGCTCGAACAGACCCGCCGCCACTCCCTGCTCTCCTCGCTGCTGCGGGTGCCGCACCTCGTCCTCTGCGTCAACAAGATGGACCTGGTCGACTACGACCAGGGGATCTACGACGAGATCCGCGAGGAGTTCAGCTCGTTTGCCGCCAAGCTCGAGATCACCGACCTGGGCTTCGTCCCGATCTCGGCCCTGGAGGGCGACAACGTTGTCACCCGCTCGCCGAACATGCCCTGGTTCGAAGGGCAGCCGCTGCTCGGCCACCTCGAGGAGGTCCACATCGCCTCCGACCGCAACCTGGTCGACAACCGCTTCCCGGTCCAGTACGTGATCCGGCCGCAGTCCTCCGACCAGCGCGACTACCGCGGCTTCGCCGGCTCGGTCGTCGGTGGGATCTTCAAGCCGGGGGACGAGGTGATGGCGCTGCCCTCGAGACGGCGCTCGCGGATCGCCGGGATCGACTCGCCGACCGGCCCGGTCGCCGAGGCCTTTCCGCCGATGGCGGTGACGCTGCGGCTCGACGACGAGATCGACGTCTCGCGCGGCGACATGATCTGCCGCCCCTCGAACCAGCCGACCGCCAACCAGACCTTTGAGGCGATGGTCTGCTGGTTCGACGAGACGACCTCGCTGCGCACCGACGCCCAGTACCAGCTCAAGCACACGAGCCGCTGGGTCGCCGCCGAGGTCGAGGCGCTGCGCTACCAGCTCGACGTCGACACCCTCCATCGCGACCTCGGGGCGGAGACGCTCGAGGTCAACGACATCGGCCGGGTCGCGATCCACGCCAGCTCGCCGCTCTTCTTCGACACCTACCGGCTCAATCGCACCACCGGCAGCTTCATCCTCGTCGACCCGGCGACCAACCTGACGGTGGCGGCGGGGATGATCATCGGCGCCGCCGGCGACCCTGCCGGCGCCGTCGCCGAGGCGCCGGTCGCCGCCAACATCACCTTCCACCCGAGCCAGCTGAGCCGTGAGGAGCGCTGGAGCGCGCTGGCGACGCAGGGGGCGACGATCTGGATGACCGGGCTCTCGGGCTCGGGCAAGTCGACGATCGCGGTTGCGGCCGAGCACACCCTGGTCAGCGCGGGCCAGTCGGCCTTCATGCTCGACGGCGACAACCTCCGCCACGGTCTCAACTCGAATCTCGGCTTCAGCCCGGAGGACCGGGCCGAGAACGTGCGGCGGACCGGCGAGCTGGCGAGGGCGCTGGCCGAAGCGGGGACGGTCTCGATCGTCTCCCTGGTCAGCCCCTACCGCGCCGACCGCGAGCGGGTGCGGGCGATGCACGAGGAGGCCGGCATACCCTTCTACGAGGTCTTCGTCGACACCCCGCTCGAGGAGTGCGAACGGCGCGACCCGAAGGGGCTCTACGCGAAAGCGCGGGCAGGCGAGATCACCGACCTGACCGGCGTCGGCAGCCCTTACGAGGCACCCGGATCGCCCGACCTGGTGACCGACTCCGTCCTCGAGGTCGCGGTGCGCCAGGTGATCGGCCTGCTGGAGTAGCTCGGCGGCGCCACGGCCGATCGCCGCCAGTCGACCACCGGGCCGGCGCACTTCGATTACATTGTCCCCTCTTGTCCGGTTCTGGGAGGCTCACCGGGAGGGGAATTCATGGGGCGGAGGGGATTGGTGGGGGCGATGTGCGTGGTCGCGCTGCTGACGGCGGCGCTGGCAGCGCCGGCGGCTGCGGGCGCATTTGGACCGGTTTCGAGCTTCGGGGCCGATGGCGAAGGCGCCGGCCAGCTCTCGGCGCCGGGGGCGATCGCGGTCGGCCCGGAAGGCGACTTCTTCGTCGTCGACCAGGGCAACCGCCGTGTCGACGTCTTCAGCGGGGGCGGCGAATTCCTCTACGCCTTCGGCCGCGGCGTGCGCCCTGGCGGCGGCGAGGTCTGCGACCAGGGCAGCGGCTGCCGGGCCGGCGAAGGCGGCGGTGTGGCCGGAGCGCTCGAACGGCCGGAAGGGATCGCGGTCTCGAGCTCAGGCGAGGTCTACGTCGCCGAGGAAGGCAACGATCGCGTCTCAGTCTTCTCGCGCGGCGGCGTCTTCATGTTCGCCTTCGGCTACCGGGTGGCGCCGGGGGTCGAACCGCCGGCAGGGAACGTCTGCGACGTGGCCAGCGGCTGTCAGTCGGGGTCGAATGTGCGGGTGCCGCCGATCGAAGAGGAAACCCAGAACGGGCCTGAGGGGGCCCTCGCCGAACCGAGTGGGGTCGCGGTAGACGCCTCCGGCGACGTGTTCGTCGCCGATACTCGCAACAACCGAGTCTCCGTCTTCGATCCGTTCGGCGCGTTCCTCTACGCGTTCGGGACCGAAGTCGAAGGGAAGCCGGGCTTCGAAAGCTTCTGCGAAACGCAGTGCATCGAAGCAACCGCGTTCTTCGGCGCCGGGGGCATGAACCAACCGGCGAGCATCGCGATCATGCCCGGCGGCTTGCTCGCGGTCGGCGATTCGGAAAACCATCGGGTCGACATCTTCGAAGCGAAACCGAGGGGCGAATTCGTCCGCGCCATCGGGCGAGAAGTCGATCCCACCGGCGGCGACGTCTGCACCGCAGCCACCGGATGCATCGCGGGCACGGTCGAAGGCGTAGGCGCTCTCGCGAATCCCGCCGGCCTCGCCGTCAGCCCGACCGGAGCGATCACGGTGGGGGACCGCGAATCGGAACGCGTCTCGCAGTTCAATTCGGAAGGCGAATTCGTCCGCGCCTTCGGGGCCGGGGTCGTGACCGGGGCCGACGCGTTCGAGGTCTGCACGGCGCTGACCGGCTGTCTGCCGGGGCTGCAGAGCGCCGTCGCCGGTGCGACTCCGCACCCCTTCGGCGTCGTCGAAGCGTGCGGCGGCTCGATCTTCGTCTCCGAGTCGACCAGCGGGCTGTCCCAGGTCGGGCGCTTCGGCGAACCCGGGAGCGCGGCGATCTGCCCGCCGCCGAGCAAGGGCATCGGGCCGGCGCCGATCCCCGTTCGCGTCGTCCCCACCAACCTCTTCCAGCTCGGTCGCCTGAAGCGGCACCGCGCCAACGGCACCGCGACGCTGCTGGTCACGGTCCCCGGCTCGGGCGCGCTCGCGCTCGGTGGCCGCGGCATTCACCAGGTCGCCCGGCACCCCGGCGCCGCCGCCACGGTCGCGCTCCCGATCCGTCTCCTCGGCAAGGCGCGCCGCGGCCTCCTCGCCGCCGGCCGCCGCCGGGTCGCCGCCGCGATCACCTTCACTCCCGACGGCGGCAGCGCCCGCAACGAATCGCGCAAGCTGACGCTGGTCAAGCAGCTGAAGCCGAAGCCCCGTCGCGGTCGCTGAGCCCCTGGCGCAGGGAGCGTCTAGGGCAGCGAGCGGAGCCGTTCGAGGACCTCGCGGTCCTCGTCGAGCCGTTGCTTGAGGCGCTTCTGAAAGTCCTTGTCTGCGCGCCGGGCAGCGATGTAGGCGTCGATCGCTTCTCGAACCGCCTCCGAGACGGGCATCTCGTCGGCGCGGGCGACGGCCTCGAGTTCTGCTGCCTGCTCCGCCGGGAGGCGGAGGCTCATTGCCTTTGTCGGCATTTGCGGTCTCCTAGTTCCGGTGTCCTGGTCGTCCCGGCCGTATATCAAGTGAATATCTACCAGTCTACCAAAACTAACTAAAGTTTGCTACCGCGATAGCAATAGTTTCGATATGTTCGCTACAAAAGGTTTCCGCATTCCTAAACCAAACCATGGAAGACCGTCTCGATCTAACCGACCTCCTGCTCATCGCCGAAGCGGAGCTCGGGGTGCCGGCGGAGCAGCTCCAGCACTGCATCCCGCTCGGCGTCGCCGAAGCCGCCCTGGCGGCGCCGTTCCTCACCGTCGGCGGCACCCGGGTCTATCGCGACCCGGTCGAGCGGGCGGCGATCTGCTGCTCGCGGATCGTCCGCAGCCGTCCCTTCGCCGCCAGCAACGCCGCGATCGCCTACGAGTGCATGCGGGAGATGCTCGGCCGGGCCGGCGTCTCCTGGCCGCGGCTCGAGGCCGCGGCGATCTCGGCGATCGTCGAGAAGCTGGGCCGCCACGAAGTCTCCGAGGAGGAGTTCGTGCGCTGGGTGCAGATGCGGGCAGAGCTCGACGGGCTCTGAATTAGGGTACCCTAATAGCGGACGGCCGGCGCGAGCGACCTCGCCGAGGCGCTTGCCGGCCGGACGGAAGCCCCTTCCGGGACCTCACCAAAGCCCGGCCGGTCCGCCAGCCCGGCCGGCCCGGAGGGGGCTTCCTCTCGTCTTTCAGCTCGGGCGGGCCGGGACCCGGGGCGGGCCGAGCCCGTAGGTCTCGTAGGCGCCGAAGCGAGAGAAGGTCTTGTGGGTGGGGCCGTGGTAGTCGGAGGAGCCGGTGGGGACGATGCCGAGCTCCTCGCAGAGCGTCAGCAGGTGGCGCGTCTGCTCCTCGCTGTGGCTCGGGTAGAAGGCCTCGATCCCGTCCGGGCGCAGCGAGCCGACGAGGTCCTCCACCTGGCCGGGGTCGGAGACGTCCCAGTAGGGGTGGGCGACGACGGCGGCGCCGCCGGCGCCGCGGATCAGCTCGACCGCCTGCTCGGCGGTCGGCCAGCGGCGTGGCACGAAGGCCTTGGCGCCGGGCACCAGGTACTCCTCGAAGAAGGGGCCGAGGTCGTCGCTCGCGCCGGCGGCGCGAGCGATGTGGGGGCGGCCGATCGAGTCGGCCTCGCCGGCCTCGCGGACCGCGTCCTCGAGGGTGAGGTCGAAGCCCTCGCGGCGCAGGTTCTCGACGATCTCACCGGCGCGGGCGCGGCGCTCCTGCTGGGCCCGCTCGCAGGCCGGCGCAATCTGCTCGAGGCCGACCCAGTAGCCGCAGACGTGGAGGTCTTCGGCGTACTCGTGCACGCACGACATCTCGACCGCCGGCACCAGCTCGAGGCCGAGCCGCCGCGCCGCCTCTTCGGCCTCGGGAACACCGGCGACCGCGTCGTGATCGCTCAGCGCCAGCGTCGTCACCCGGGCCTGTGCCGCCCGCTCGACCACCTCGGCCGGGGGCAGCTGGCCGTCCGAAACCGTCGAATGCGACTGCAGCTCGATCAGCGTCATCGCGCGGAGCCTAGCCACCCGACCCCTCCGTTCGAACACAAATAGACTGCGCCGCCGGTGTTCTCGAAGGTCCTGATAGCCAATCGCGGCGAGATCGCGATCCGGGTGGCGCGGACGCTGCGCGAGATGGGGATCGCCTCGGTCGCGGTCTACTCGGAGATCGACCGCGACGCCCCCCACGTGCGGGAGGCCGACGAGGCCTTCCTGATCGGCCCCGCGGTCCCGTCCGAGAGCTACCTCAACATCGCCAAGATCGTCGAGACCGCGACGGAGGCGGGGGCGGAGGGGATCCACCCCGGCTACGGCTTCCTTGCCGAGAACGCCGAGATGGCGCGGGCCTGCGCCGAGGCCGGGATCACCTGGATCGGGCCGCCGCCGGAGGCGATCGAAGCGATGGGCTCGAAGACGAAGGCGCGCGAGATCATGAAGGAGGCCGGGGTGCCGATCGTCCCCGGCGCGACCGAGGTCGCCGAGGACCTCGACGACGCCCGCCGGCAGGCTGAGGAGGCCGGCTACCCGGTCGCCTGCAAGGCCGCGGGCGGCGGCGGCGGCAAGGGCTTCCGAGTGGCGATGACGCCCGACGACCTGCAGGAGGCCTTCGAGGGCTCGGCCCGCGAAGGCGAGAAGTTCTTCAGCGACGACCGTGTCTACGTCGAGCGCTACCTCGAGGACCCGCGCCACGTCGAGGTCCAGGTCCTGGCCGACTCGCACGGCAACGTGATCCACCTCGGCGAGCGCGACTGCTCGATCCAGCGTCGCCACCAGAAGGTGATCGAGGAGGCCCCGGGGCCCCACGTCGACGCCGAGATGCGCGAGCGGATCGGCAAGATCGCCACCGATGCGGCGGCTGCGGTCGGCTACCGCGGTGCCGGCACGATCGAGGGGATGCAGGTCGGCGAGGAGTACTTCTTCCTCGAGATGAACACCCGGGTGCAGGTTGAGCACTGCGTGACCGAGATGGTCACCGGCGTCGACATCGTCCGCGAGCAGGTCCTGGTCGCCGCCGGCCAGGCGCTGAGCATCGGCCAGGACGACCTCGAGATGCGCGGCTGGTCGATCGAGTGCCGGATCAACGCCGAGAACGCAGCGAAGAAATTCGCCCCGGCGCCGGGGCCGATCGGCGACTCCTACCGCGAGCCCTCGGGGCCGGGCGTGCGGGTCGACTCCGGGGTCGAGGGCGGCTCCGAAGTGAGCCCGATGTACGACCCGATGGTGGCCAAGCTCGTCGTCTGGGACGTCGATCGCGAGAAGGCGACGCGGCGGATGCTGCGGGCCCTCGGCGAATACGACTCCGGCGGCCTCACCACCCTGATTCCCTTCCACCGCGCGATCCTCGCCACCGACCAGTGGGCCAACGGCGAGACCTGCCGCGACCTGATGGAGGACGTGGACTGGCTCAAATCGACCGCCCCCGAGACCGCTCCACCCCCCGCCGAGAGCGAGGAGAAGGAGCTGGTCGAGCGCGACTACAAGGTCGAGGTCGGCGGCCGGCTCTTCGACGTCAAGGTGATCGGCGAGGCGGTGGCCGCCGCCGCGCCCGCCGCGGGCGCCGGCCGCAGACCGCCCAAGCGCGAGCGCAAAGGCGGCAGCGGGCCGTCGGCCTCGAGCGAGTCGCTGCCCTCGCCGCTGCAGGGCACGGTCCTGAAAGTCGCCGTCTCGGAGGGCCAGGAGGTCGCCGAGGGCGACCTGGTCTGCGTGATCGAGGCGATGAAGATGGAGAACGAGATCACGGCGCACCGAAGTGGCAAGGTGACTGCGGTGAATGTGGCCGAGGGCGGCGCTGTCGGCAGCGGCGACCTGATTGCCGTCATCGAGTAGCGCCCCGGCCCGCGGCCACCGGCGTTGGGTCGCGTTTCGGTCGCATAGCGACACAAAGGCAACCCAAGCGGGCGTTTCGTCCTATCGCTTCGCTTGAAGCAGCAACGGGAGGCAGGACGGTGAATCACGGACGAAAGGCTCGAGCGGCCGGGCGGCGCAAATCTTCTTCCTCAAGCACGGCGGACCCCGACCGCCTCGACGCCGACCACGACGGGATCGCCTGCGAGGACAACCCCGCCCCGTACTACTTCAAGGACCACCTGCCCTAGCTTTCACGGAGCACGAGGTTGCCTTTTCCGGCGATATGCGTGGGAAAAGGCAGCCTCATCGAGCGAAGCCGGCGGCCGAGCGGTGATCAGTGCCCCGGCTTCGGCGCCTTCTTGTGGTGCTGCTTTTCTTCGCGTTCTTTCTGCTTGCGCCGTTCTTCTTCGCGCCGTTCCTTGTTGACCTTCTTCTGCTGCTGCTTGGTCAGCGGGAAGGGCGGGGCCGGTTCGGAGCAGGTGTGGCCGACGCAGGTCTCCATCCGGATCAGCTGCGCGTGGAGGAAGGCGCGGATCGGGAAGTAGTTGGGGTTGCGGACGATGTTGTTGAGCTCGTAGGGGTCCGTGTTGATGTCGTAGAGCTCTTTCTCGCCGTCCGGCCACTCGATGTACTTGTAGGGGCCGAGGCGGATTCCCTCGTAGTCCTTGGGCGGGGCGACGATCGAGGCGTTGGCGCCGGGCCCGCCGGAGCCGGACTTCGCCTTCGCGCTCGAGTCCGGGAGCTTCGGGCGATCGCTGACGCTGGCCCCCGTCGCCGGGTTGTATTCGGGGGCGCCGCCGTCCTGTTCGACGTCGGCGGTCTCGACGAAGGACTCGAACAGGAGCGGCCGGCGGGTGCGCAGTTCGGGGTCCTTCCAGAAGGGGACCAGCGAGCGGCCGTCGATGCTCTTGTCCGGGGTCACCCCGGCGAGTTCGAGGATCGTCGGCGCGATGTCGTTGACCGAGGTCAGCTCGCCGGTGCTGGTACCGGGCTTGATTCCCGGGCCGCGGATCAGCAGCGGCAGGTGGGTCGCCGGCTCGTAGGCGAGGAACTTGCCGCCGGTCAGCCGGTGCTCGCCGTAGAAGAAGCCGTTGTCGGAGGTGAAGAGAATGTAGGTGCTGCGGAGCCGGTGCATGGCGCCGAGCGTTTTGACGATTTCCCGCACCCCTTCGTCCACCGAGCGCAGCGACTCGAGGGCCTTCTGGTAGTAGACGCGGTAGGTGTGGATTTCGGTCGGCGAGAGGTAGGGGGCTTCGCGGATGAAGCGGGGCTTGTCGTTGACGTTGCCCTCGTTGAAGCCCTGCGAGCGACTGTGCGGGTAGGGAGCGCCGGCGAAGGTGCCGTAGTAGCGAGGGGCGGGCTCGGGGCCGGCGGGCCGGCGGAAGTCGCCGTGCGGCGCCGTGTAGTCGACCTGCATGTAGAAGGGCTGTTCGGGTGAGGTGGCGAGCAGTTCTTCGCAGGCGATCCGGTTGAAGGTGTCGGTCTCGTAGTAACAGGGTTTGCCGTTGGCGGGCGCGGTCGGGCAGCCGGGGTCGTCGCGTTCGCCGTATTCGCGCGTTTCCCAGCTGCCGGAATCCCCAAACGGGCCTTCGAGGACGCCGTTGTGGCTCAGTTCGTAGCCGTAGAAGTAGTGGTCGGAGTCGGAGTTGATGACGGTCTGCCAGGAGCTCCAGCCGGGCGGCACTTCGCGGTAGCTCGAGTACGGCGCTTCGCCGTAGCCGTTGAGGAACTTGCCGACGTGGACGGTCCGGTAGCCACCGCCCTGCAGCCAGGTCGCGAGGTTGTGGGTGTCGGCTGCGCGCATCGCGAAGCCGCTGTAGCCGCCGTTCGGCTGGACGTTCCCCCTGACCCCGTTGTTGTGCGAGTAGCGCCCGGTCAGGAGGCTTACCCGAGAGGGGGTGCAGAGGGGGTAGGAGTCGTAATAGCGGTCGAAGGTGATCCCCTTTTCGGCGATGTCGGTGAGCGTGTAGGGCATCGCTTCGACCGGGACGCCGCCGGCCGGAGTCATCGCGGCGTAGAGCTGGTCGAGGGTCTGGTCGTCGGTCTGGATGACGACGAAGCTGGGCCGCTGGCCGGTCGCCGAGGCCTTCGGCGCTTCGGCCGCCTGGGCGCGGGTGTCGAGCAGCAGGACCAGGCTCGCCAGCAGCGCCAGGAGGGCGACGGCGCAGGCGAGCTTGCCGACCGCGAGCGGTCGGTAGGCCGAGGACTTGCTTGGATCCGCGAACTTCTGCATGGGGGACGGCGCCTAGGGGAGAAACCGGCTCCGACGGCCGGAGTTGCGCCTGAACGCTAGAAAACGGAGTAGACGGGCTGCCGGCCGCCGCCGGGGCGGCCCTGAGAGCGGGCTCAGCTGGCGCCGAGCTTTTTCGCCGCGTCGCGGAAGGTTTTGACCGTCGCGGCGGGGGCCTTGCGCCCGTCGAGCTTCTCGTTGTGGCGGTTGACCCAGATCACCGGCACGTTCATTTTCAGCAGTGGCGCGATGTCGGTCGCGTAGCCGGAGGCGATGTGGACCCAGCCTTTCTTGCCGCCGATCCGCCGTGCCGCCTCTTTGAAGTGGACCGGGTCCGGCTTGTAGCTGCGGACCTGCTGGGCGGTGACGACGAGGTCGAGTTCGGTCCGCAGGTGGCGGCGGGAGATCCCCAGCAGTTTGTCGTCGATGTTGGAGACGATGCCGATGTCGTACTTCTTGCCGAGCCTGTCCATCGCCGCGTTGGCCTCGCGGAAGGGCAGCCAGTAGGCGACGCTGTTGGGCAGGAACTGGGCCCGCGAGGGCTCGATTTCCCAGCCCTGCTCGCCGGCGACTTTGACGATCGTGCGGCGCAGCACCTCGGCGTAGAGCTCGTAAGACCCGGCCATGATTTCGGCCTGGACTTCGAAGAACCGCTCCAGGAACGGCCCTTCCTCGAAGCTGAAGCCGTCTTTCGACGCCTCTTTCCTGCAGGCTTCGACGATGCCTTTCTCCCAGTCGATCAGGGTTCCGTAGCAGTCGGTCGTGACCCACTCGATGCTTTTCAGGCTGGGCAGTGCCATAGGGCGCGGCATTATGCCAATACCCCCGTTTGCGGGGCTCCTGCCCACCGGCGTGCGGCCGCGGCGCCGACTCGGATAGGGTCCGCGCCGCGCTGCGGCGCCACCCCTCATGGATCTTCTCGAATACCAGGGCAAGCAGCTGTTCGCCAAGCACGGGATCGCCGTCCCGAGCGGCGAGGTCGCCGACACGGTTGAGGCCGCCGTCGCCGCCGCCGAGCGGATCGGCTACCCCTGCGCGATCAAGGCCCAGGTGCTGATCGGCGGCCGCGGCAAGGCCGGTGGCGTCAAGATCGCCCAGGACCGGGCGGAGGCGGAGCAGTACGCCGCCGACATCATCGGCATGGACATCGTCGGCCCGCACGGCGAGGGGCCGTTCCGGGTCGACTCGGTCTGGGTCGAGGGCGGCTCCGACATCGCCGAGGAGTACTACGCCTCGGTGATCCTCGACCGCGGCGAGAAGAAGCTGCTGACGATGGTCTCCGCCAAGGGCGGGATGGACATCGAGGCGGTCGCCGCCGAGAGCCCGGAGGCGCTGATCAAAGCCCACATCGACCCGACGGTGGAGTTCGGCGCCGCCGCGGCGCGGGCGACCCTCGCCGAGGCGAAGCTGGCCGAGGACGCGCTCGACGCCGCCGCCGAGGTGCTGGTGCAACTGGCCGAGGTGGCGCGCGAGGAGGACGCGACGCTGATCGAGGTCAACCCGCTGATCGTCACCGCCGACCGCGACGTCGTCGCCCTCGACGCCAAGGTGACGATCGACAACAACGCCCTCTACCGCCACCAGGACCTGGCCGAGGTCGCCGACACCGCCGACGATCCGCAGGAGCAGATGGCGAAGGAAAGGGGCCTCACCTACGTCAAGCTCGATGGCAACGTCGGCATCCTCGCCAACGGCGCCGGGCTCTGCATGTCGACCCTCGACGTCGTCGCCCAGGCAGGCGGCGCGCCGGCCAACTTCCTCGACGCCGGCGGCGGCTCCAAAGCCGAGGCGATCGTCAACGCGCTCGAGGTGATCACCTCCGACGAGAAGGTCGACGCGATCCTCTTCAACATCTTCGGCGGCATCACCCGCTGCGACGAGATCGCCAATGGGATCATCACCGCCTCCCAGCAGATCGGGCTCGACCTGCCCGTGGTGGTGCGGCTCGACGGCACCAACTCGGAGGAGGGGCTGGCGATCCTCGCCGAGGCCGATCTTCCCAACCTGACCCAGGAGAAGACGATGCTCGACTCCGCCCGCAGGGTCGTCGAGCTGGCCGGGAGCGGCTCGTGAGCATCATCGTCGACGAGCGGACGAAGCTCGCGGTCTCGGGTCTGACCGGGCGCGAGGGCTCCTTCCACGGCCTCCGCAACAAGGCCTACGGGACTGACCTGGTGGCCGGCGTGACGCCGGGCAAGGGCGGTCAGGACGTCGAGGGGACGCCGGTCTTCGACACGATCGCCGAGGCGGTGAGCGTGGCCGGCGCCAACACCTCGATGATCTTCGTCCCGGCGAGGTTCGCGGCGCCGGCGATCGACGAGGCGATCGATTCCGGGGTCGAGACGGTGATCGCGATCACCGAGGGCATCCCGGTGCTCGACATGCTCTCCACCTACTGGAAGGCGAAGGAGAAGGGAGTGCGGCTGATCGGGCCGAACTGCCCCGGCATTCTCTCGCCCGGCAAGGCCAACGTCGGCATCATCCCCGCCCAGTTCTTCGACCCGGGCCCGATCGGGGTCGTCTCCAAGTCGGGGACGCTGACCTACCAGATCGGCAACGAGCTGAAGCAGGCCGGGACCGGCAACTCCTCGATCGTCGGGATCGGCGGCGACCCGATCGTCGGCTCCGACTTCATCGACATCCTCACCCTCTACGAGGCCGATCCGGACACCGAGATGATCGTGATGGTCGGCGAGATCGGCGGCGACGCCGAGGAGCGCGCCGCCGAGTTCATCGCCGCCGAGGTCTCCAAGCCGGTGGTCGCCTACATCGCCGGCTTCACCGCCCCGCCCGGCAAGCAGATGGGCCACGCCGGGGCGATCATCTCCGGCTCCTCGGGCACCGCCGCGGCGAAGAAAGAGGCGCTCGAGGCGAAGGGCGTCCGGGTCGGCGAAAGCCCGACCGAGACCGCGGCGATCGCGGTCGAGGTCTTGCGCTCGCTGTAGGGCGCGAGCGCGGGCGCGTTGCTACTGTCGAAGTGATGGCCGGCGGCACGATCTCATTCGCGCGCGGCGCCCCGAGCGCCGACATCCTCCCCCACGAGCAGGTGCGGGAGGCGGCGGTGCGGGCGCTTGCCGATGACTGGGAGACGGCGCTCTCCTACGGGGTCGGGATCGGCCACCCCGGGCTCTGCCAGTGGGTCGCCGACCGGCACGGGCACTTCGAGCCGGCGCAGGTGATGATCACCAACGGCTCGCTCGAGGCCGGCGCGATGCTGTTCGCCTCCAAGGTCGAGCGGGGCGACCGGGTGGTGGTCGAGCAGCCAACCTACGACCGCACGCTGCTGCTGCTGAAGCAGCTCGGCGCCGAGCTGGTGCCGGTCTCGCTGGAGGCCGACGGGCTCGATGTCGAAGGGCTGGAAGCGGCGCTGGCCGCCGGCCCGATCAAGCTCGCCCACGTCATCCCCAACGCCCATAACCCGGCCGGCTGCACGCTCTCGGTCGAGAAGCGGCGGCGGTTGGTCGAGCTCGCGGCCGAGCACGAGCTCTGGCTCTTCGAGGACGATCCCTACCGCGAGCTGCCGTTCGCGGGCGAGCCGCTCCCGACGATGGCCTCGATCGACCAGGCGGGGCGGGTCCTGCATGCCTCCTCGTTCTCGAAGACGGTCAGCCCGGGGGTCCGCGTCGGCTACATGGCCGGGCCGGCGGAGGAGATCGCGAAGCTCTCCAAGCGCGCCAACGAGACCTACATCTCGCCCAACATGCTGGCCGAGTCGATCGTGCTCGAGCTCTGCCGCTCCGGCGAGCTCGACCGCAACATCGCCTTCGTCAAGGGGGAGTTGAAAGCGCGCTGCGAGGCCCTGGTCAAGGCGCTCCGCGAGCAGATTCCGGAGGCCGAGTTCGTGGTCCCGCAGGGCGGCTACTTCCTTTGGCTCGACCTCGCCGAGGGGACCGACACCCTCGCCCTGCTGGCCGAGGCCAAGGGCGAGGGCGTCTCCTTCGTCGCCGGGCCCGACTTCATGATCGAGGGGGGCGAGAACAGCCTCCGCCTCTCCTTCGCCCCGGTCCCGGCCGACCAGGCCGCCGAGGGCGTCCGGCGGCTCGCCGCCGCGCTGGAGCGGGTCCGCTCCGGCGCCGCCGCCTGAGTCGAGGTTGCCGTTTGACCCGCATAGCGGGTCGAAAGGCAACCTCTCGGTGGGTCAGCGGCCGTAGCGGTCTGAGCTGAGCACCAGCTGCTCGGGGATCGCGGCGCGGGGCGGCGGCGCCGGGTCGGCGCGGACGGAGACCGTCTCGGCGACGCTGCGGCTGACCTCGTGCTGCCCGTCGGCGGAGGCGATCACGACCGCCTCCTCGTCGGAGCTCGCGAGCTTGCCCTCGAGGCCCGGCTCGAGGCCGGCGTTGCGCAGGTAGTGGAGCAGCTCCTCGGCCTCGTTCTCGAAGCGGAGGACGACGACCGAGGCGCCGATCTCGACGTCGGCCAGCAGCGAGCCCTGCTCGCGGATCCCCTCGACGATCGGGTGGCCGTGCGGGCAGGTGGTGGCGTCGCCGATCGCGAGGCGCATTTTCTCCTCCAGCACCGGCGACATCGCGTGCTCGATCCGCTCCGCCTCCTCGTGGACCTCGTCCCAGGGGATGTCGAGGACGTCGGTGAGGAAGCGCTCGATCATCCGGTGGCGGCGGACGATGTAGCTGGCGTGCTTGCGGCCGGTATCGGTGAAGACGAGCGATTTGTCGGGGTTGCGCTCGACGTAGCCGTCGGCGACGAGCCGGCCGAGCATCTCGTGGACGGTGGGCGGCGAGAGCTGCATCGCGCGGGCGATGTTGGCGCCGGTCATCGGCAGCCCGGCCTCCTCGATCCAGAACATGATCTCCAGGTACTCCTGCTCTGCGACGGTCGCGGTCTCCGCGGACAAGGCCAGCTCCTTCTACTCTTAAGGCATCCCTTATTCGGCTTCCCTAATATCAAGGGCGATGAACGCGGTCCTCGACTCGGTGCGCCAACGCTGGCCACTTTACCTCGGCGGCGCTCTCGTCGCCCTGCTTGCCTGGAGCGCCTTCAATGCCCACGGCGGCACCCCCGAACCGACCGCCGGCGACCACCTCAGCCACGGCGCGGTGGTCTTCGACAGCGGCCTGCTGGTCTTCCGCGAGGGCCTCGAGACGATCCTCGTCCTCGCCGCGGTCACCGCCAGCATGGCGGGGGCGGCGGCGCTCTACCGGCGGCCGATCGCGATCGGCGCCGGCACCGGCTTCCTGCTCACCGTGGCGACCTGGTTTGCGGCGGTGTGGGTGCTCGGCCAGCTCGGCGCCGGCGGCCTCGCGGTGCAGGCGGCCACCGGCCTGCTGGCGGTGATCGTCCTGCTGGTGGTGATGAACTGGTTCTTCCACAAGGTCTACTGGACCGGCTGGATCCAGAACCGCAACCGCCAGCGCCGCAAGATCCTCGAGAACGCGACGATCGACGGCCGCCGGGCGACGATGATCGGGCTGATCCTGCTCGGCCTCACCTCGGTCTACCGCGAGGGCTTCGAGGTCGTCCTCTTCCTCCAGAACCTGCGGCTCGGCTATGGCTCCGGGGTGGTGCTGGAGGGCGCCGCGATCGGGCTGGTGCTGACCCTGCTGGTCGGCGGTCTCACCTTCCTCGCCCATCGCAAGCTCCACTACAAGCGGATGCTGGTCCTGACCGGGGTGATGCTCGGCGTCGTCCTGATCGTGATGGTCGGCGAGAGCGTGCAGGAGATGCAGCTGGCCGGCTGGCTGCCAACGACGACGCTGCCGCTGGCGATCCCCGGCTGGATCGGGCTCTGGTTCGCGGTCTTCCCGACCGTCGAGGGGCTGGCGGCGCAGGTGCTGGCGGCGGCGCTGGTGCTCGGCTCCTACTTCGGCGCCGAATACCTACGGGTGCGGCGCCCGCGGGCTCGGGCGCTGGCGCGGCAGCGCGAAGGCAGTGCTCAGGCCCTCTCGACCAGGGTCGAGACGACCGCCTCGTAGAAGCCGTCGCCGTTTGGCCCCTCGGTGACGGTGACGTTGCCAAAGCTCGCCAGCCTGGAGCGCAGGCCCGGGTCGCGCTCGGGGCCGTTGGCGACGACGAAGAAGCGGCCGACGGCGGGGGCGACCTCGAGATCCTCGACCGAGTCGCCGACGGCGATGCACTGCTCGCGCTCGTAGCCGCGGGCGCGGGCGTGGGCGGCGACCGCGGCGCCCTTGCTGACCACGCGCGGGACCAGGTGGTAGGCGTGGGTGCGGCCCTCGATCGCCGGCATCGGGGAGCCGATCGCGCCGTTGTCGAGCAGCCGCAGGTCGTCGTCGCCGCGCTCGGCGAGCAGCCGGTTCGCCTCCTCGACGTCGACCTTGCCGCGGAAGAGGTGCGAGAGGACGCGGCCGTGGTGCCAGGGCGAGTGGTATTCGAGGTGGTCGGGGAAGTGCTCGAAGAGGTAGCGGGGGACGCCGCGGGCCTCGATCTGCTCGTAGATCGTGCCGTCCTCGTCGGGCGCCATCTCGCCGGTCATCAGCGTCGTCTCGCCGTCGAGCGAGAAGGCGCAGCCGGCCTCGTAGATGTAGGAGGTCTGGCCGAGGATCCGGGCCAGCTCGTGGACCTGGGGCTCGCGGCGGCCGGACATGATCACGATCTCGACCCCGGCCCGGAAGCAGGCCTCGATCGCCCGCGTCTGCGCGTTCGAGAAGCCGCCCTCGGCGTCGCGGAAGAGCGAGGCGCCCCGCCCGAGCAGGGTCCCGTCGAGGTCGGTGTAGACGCAGCGCAAGGCCATTGGACGCGGCCGCTACGGTAGCGGCGTGGAGTGGAAGCTCGCCGACAGGACCCTCGACCTCTCGAGCCCGATCGCCGCCGGGATCGTCAACGTCACCACCGATTCGATGTTCTCGGGTGCGCGGTCGGGGACCCCGGAGCAGGCCGTCGCCGACGGCGTCGAGCTGGCGGCGGCGGGGTTCGGGATGCTCGACGTCGGCGCCGTCGCGGCGAAGGCGGGGCCGCCGGTGGGGGTTGCAGAGGAGGCAGCGGCTCTGGTGCCGACCGTCGAAGGCCTCGTCCTGCAGACCGATCTGCCGGTCTCCGCTGACACCTTCTCGCCCGAGGTCGCCGAGCTGGCGCTCGCCAAGGGAGCGGCGGCGGTCAACGACATCTCGGGCGGTGGAGCGAAGATGTTCGACGTCGTCGCCGCGAGCGGCTGCGGCTACGTGCTGATGCACATAGAAGGGCCGCCGCGGGTCGACCGCGAGTGGCGCTCCTACGACGACCTGGTCGAGCACCTGCTCGCCTGGTTCGCGGCGCGGGTCGAGCTGGCGGTCGAGCACGGTGTTGCCCGCGAGCAGATCGCGATCGACCCGGGGCTCGATTTCGACCTCAGCCCCGAGCAGGACCTCGAGATCCTGCGGCGGCTCGGCGAGCTGCGAGCGCTGGAGCTGCCGCTCTACGTCTCGCTCTCGCGCAAGGACTTCATCGGTGCCGTCCTCGCCGGCTCCTGGGAGGAGCGCTGGCCGGCGGAGCGGCGCGAGTGGGGGACGGTGGCGGCGGTGACGCTGGCGGTGCGGGCGGGGGCCGACGTGCTGCGGATCCACGACCGCTCCTCGCTGCAGGCGATGCGAGTCGCGGAGCTGATCACTCATGGCTAGGCAGGGCGGCGGCAGCCTGCTCGGCAGCGGCTGGGCGATCGCGATCGAGCCGGCGCGGCGCGACGGCCGGATCGTCGCCGAGGCAGCCGAGCCCGATCGCTCGGCCCGGCCGGTGGCGCTGCCGGAGGCGCTCGACCCGGCGCTCGCCGAGGCGCTGAAGCGCCTCGGGATCGAGTCGCTCTACACGCATCAGCTGCGCGCCTTCGAGGCTGCTGCGCATTCGAACCTGGTGATCACCAGCGGCACCGCCTCCGGCAAGAGCCTCGCCTTCAATTTGCCGGTGCTCGACGGGATCGCGGCGCAGCCGAAGCACCGTGCGCTCTACCTCTACCCGACCAAGGCGCTCGCCCAGGACCAGGCGCGGAAGCTGGCGCAGCTGCGGCCGCCGGGGCTGCGCGAGGCGATCTACGACGGCGACACCCCGCGCGAGGAGCGGCCGGCAATCCGCCGCCGCAACAACCTCGTCCTCACCAACCCGGACATGCTCCACCTCGCCGTCCTCCCCAACCACCGCAAATGGGGCGACTTCCTCGCCAACCTGCGCTGGGTCGTGGTCGACGAGGCTCACACCTACCGGGGCGTCTTCGGCTCCCACGTCGCCAACGTGCTGCGGCGGCTGCGGCGGCTGGCCCGAGCCTACGGCGCCGAGCCGCGCTTCCTGCTCACCTCGGCGACGATCGCCAACCCGGTCGAGTTGGCCGGGCGCCTGGTCGGTACCCCGTTCGAGCTGATCGACGACGACGGCGCGCCGCGGGCCGGGCGCGAGCTGGCGATCTGGAACCCGCCGCTGATCGACGAGCGCAGCGGGACGCGGCGCTCGGCCCTCGGTGAGGCAGCCGACCTGCTTGCCGAGCTGGTCACCCAGGGGGTGCGGACGATCTGCTTCCTCAAAAGCCGCCGCGGGATCGAGCTGATTCAGCGCTTCGCCGGCGAAAACCTGGAGCGGCGGGGGAAGCCGGAGCTGGCGGCGCGGATCGCCCCCTACCGCGGTGGCTACACGCCGCAGCAGCGGCGCGAGATCGAGGCGCGGCTGGCGGCCGGCGAGCTGCTGGCGGTGGTGGCGACGGATGCGCTCGAGCTCGGGATCGACGTCGGCGAGCTCGACGCGGCGATCTGCGTCACCTTCCCGGGGACGGTGGCGAGCCTGCGGCAGATGTGGGGGCGGGCAGGGCGGCGCCGGCGCGGGCTGGCGATCTACGTCGCCGGCCAGGACGCCCTCGACCAGTTCTTCTGCCGGCACCCGGACGAGTTCCTCGGGCGGCCGGTGGAGGCGGCGATCCTCGACCACGGCAACGAGCAGATCGCCGCGCGGCACCTGATCGCGGCGGCCTACGAGCTGCCGCTCGGGCCCGAGGACGACGAGGTCTTCGGCGAGGAGTGGCGGCAGCGGGCCGAGCGGCTGGTCGCCGCCGGCGAGCTGCGCGCCGCCGCCGGCAAGCTGCTGCCGCGGAAGGCCGAGTTCGTCGCCTCGCGGATTGCCCTGCGCTCGGCCTCGGCCGACTCGGTCGCGGTGATCGACCGTGACTCGGGCGAGATGCTGGGGCTGGTGGAGGCCGAGCGCGCCTTCACCACCGTCCATCCCGGGGCCGTCTACCTCCACCTCGGGCGCTCGTACGAGGTCGAGCGGCTCGACGTCGAGGAGCGGCGAGCGATCGTCCACGGCTTCGACGGCGACTGGTACACGCGGCCGAAAAAGGAGACCGAGATCTACATCGAGCGGATCCGCGAGCAGCGCCAGGTGGCCGGGGTCGAGCTCAACTTCGGCGAGGTCTCGGTAACCGAGCAGGTGATCGCCTTCCAGCGCGTCTCGATCTCCGAGCAGGAGCCGATCGACATCGTTGCTCTCGAGCTGCCAGAGCAGAGCTTCGTCACCCAGGCGCTCTGGTACGTGCTGCCGCAGCAGCTCTCGGGGGCGCTGCCGCCCGACGCCCTGCTGGGCTCGCTGCACGCGACCGAGCACGGGCAGATCGCCGTCCTGCCGCTGATCGCGATGTGCGACCGCTGGGACATCGGCGGCCTCTCGACCAACGTCCACTTCCAGACCGGCCGAGCGACGATCTTCATCTACGACGGCTACCCGGGTGGGGTCGGGATCGCCGAGCGCGGCTACCGTCAGTTCGAGCGCCTGCTCGGCGACGCCGAGCGGCTGATCGCCGAGTGCCCCTGCGAGGCCGGCTGCCCCTCGTGCGTGCAGAGCCCGAAGTGCGGGAACCTGAACGAACCGCTGCAGAAGGCGGGGGCGCTGGAGCTGATGGGGATGATGCAGGCGGCCGGCGGGTCGGGGGAGCGGCGGGCGGCTTGAGGAGGCCGCAGGTGGCGGTGATCGGGGCCGGTGGGGCTCGGCCCGGATCGGAGGCGTGGGGGCTCGCCGAAGCGGTCGGCCGCGGCCTCGGCGAGGCTGGCGTAGTCCTGATCTGCGGCGGCCGCGGTGGGGTGATGGAGGCGGCCTGCCGGGGCGCGGTCGAGGCAGGGGGCGAGACGGTCGGGATCCTGCCCAGCCACGAGCTCGCCGAAGCGAACGAGTTCTGCACCCGGGTGATCGCGACCGGGATCGGCCACGCCCGCAACCTCGTCGTCGTCAGCTCGGGCGAGGTGGTGATCGCGATCGGCGGCGAGTGGGGGACGCTGAGCGAGATCGGCCACGCCCGCACGATCGGCCGCACCGTCGTCGCCCTGCGGACCTGGACCCTGAGCGGCCGCGAGCAGATGGAGGGTGCCCCCGGCATCGAGCTCGCCGACACCGCCGCGGCCGCCGTCGCCGCGGCCCTGGCCGCCCTTCCCGGCTGACCCGTTCGTCGCTTGTTGTCATATGGGCAACAAGCGACGAACGCACCCGCCAGCGGCTCAGTCGAACAGACCTCGGCGACGACCTTCATTCCCTGGGCCAGGTCGGCCTTGTCGGCGAAGGTCGTGGGCCTCGCTTCCAGCGCTTCTGCCTACGATGAGGGCATGTACGAGGAGTCGATCCGCGACGAGTTCACCCACCAGACCGACGCCTTCGCCCGCGCCGGCGCGCTGCGGGTGGAGGAGGCGCTGGGGGCGCTGGTCGCGCTGGCGCCGGCCGACCCCGAGGCGCGCTGGCTCGAGGTCGCCTGCGGCCCCTCGATGGTCGGGCGCGAGCTGGCGCGGAAGGTCGGGTCGGTGCACGGCGTCGACCTGACTCCGGCGATGATCGAGAAGGCCCGCGAGGAAGCCCAGCGCGAAGGTCTCGCGAACGTCGAGCTCTCGCTCGGCGACGCCACCGCGCTCGAATTCGAGGACGCCAGCTTCGACGGCGCGATCACCCGCTTCAGCCTCCACCACATCCCCGCCCCGCAGCGGGTGGTCGCGGAGATGGCGCGGGTCGTGCGGCCCGGTGGCTGGGTCGTGGTCTCCGACCACGCGCGCAACGACGACGCCGCGGCCGCCGCCTGGGCCGAGGAGATCGAGCGCCTTCGCGACCCCACCCACTGGGCCTCGTTGACGCAGGTGCGGCTGCGGGCGATCGGCGAGGCCGCCGGCCTCGAGCTCGATCGCGAGGATCTGCTGCCGTTCGAGCTGAGCTATGTCGAGTGGCGCGAACGCAGCTCCGGCGGGCCCGAGGCGGCGCCGCTGATGGACCAGCTGCTGGCGGAGGCGCCCGGCGAGGGCGGCGCCTTCCAGGTCCTCGGCGAGGGCGACGAGCGCCGCTTGGTGCTGCGGATCATGCTGTCCCGCTGGCGGCGCCCGGCCTAGCGGGCGCCCATCCGGCGGCCGCCGGGCCAGAGCTGGCGCAGCGCCAGGATCGCGAAGGCCTGCGACCAGGCGAGCGGGGTGGTCGAGCGGGGGACGCCGGTGCGGGCGTCGACGCGCTCGGGGAGGGCGCCGGCCGGGGTCGCGGCGCGGCGCAGCTCGGTGAGGAGCCGAAGGGCGGCCGCGCGGTCGCCGAGCGCGGCCAGCGACC
>DASXFL010000009.1:0-13901 GCA_036489595.1 Solirubrobacterales bacterium | reverse complement strand
GGGCGGGATCCTGGCACTGATCGCCAAGATCGAAATGACCAAGCTCGACAGCAAGAAGGTGAAGTTCGGGCTGATCGCGATCGGCATGTTCGGGGTTGCACTGTTCTACGGCGACGGGATGATCACCCCGGCGATCTCGGTCCTCTCGGCGGTCGAAGGGGTGAAGGTCGCGACCCCGAGCCTGGAGTCGATGGTGGTGCCGGTGACGATCGCGATCCTGGTCGTCGTCTTCGCGATCCAGCGCTTCGGCACCCACCGGATCGGCCGCGTCTTCGGGCCGGTGATGCTGCTCTGGTTCACGGTGATCGCCGCGGCCGGGCTGGGCCAGGTCGTCGCCCACCCGGAGATCGTCAAGGCGTTGCTGCCGAGCTACGGGATCGAGTTCTTCGGCCGCCACTTCGGCACCGCGTTCATCTCGCTCGGCGCGATTGTGCTGACGATCACCGGCGCCGAGGCGCTCTACGCCGACATGGGCCACTTTGGCCGCCCCCCGATCCGCCGCGCCTGGTTCCTGATCGTCTTCCCGGCGCTGATCCTCAACTACATGGGCCAGGGCAGCCTGATCCTGGAAACGCCGAGCGCGATCGACAATCCCTTCTTCCTACTGATGCCGCACTGGGGCCGGGTGCCGATGGTGCTGCTGGCGACGGTGGCGACCGTGATCGCCTCGCAGGCGGTGATCTCCGGCGCCTTCTCGGTCACCCGCCAGGCAGTCCGGCTCGGCTTCCTGCCCCGGGTGACGATTCGCCACACTTCGGCGCAGGAGATCGGCCAGGTCTACGCGCCGGCGGTCAACTGGGCGCTGCTGGTGGCGGTGATCGCCCTGGTCGTCGGCTTCGGCTCCTCCTCGAAGCTCGCCTCCGCATACGGGATCGCCGTCACCGGCACGATCACCGTCGACACCCTCCTCTTCCTCGTCGTCGCCCGGGTCCTGTGGCGGAAACCGAGCTGGCTGGTGGCGCTCGGCGCCCTCGTCTTCTTCACCGTCGACTTCGCCTTCCTCGGCGCCAACCTGACCAAGGTCGAGCACGGCGGCTGGTTCCCACTCTCGGTTGGAGCCCTGATCTTCATCGTCCTCAGCACCTGGCGCCGCGGCAGTGACCGGGTCGCCAAGGAAAGAATCGAGGCCGAGGGCTCGCTGTCGGACTTCGTCGCCGAGCTGCACACCTTCGACCCACCCGCCGCTCGCGTCCCCGGGACCGCCGTCTACCTCAACGCCCGTCGCGAAACGACGCCGCTGGCCCTGCGCCGCGGCCTCGAGTACAACCGCTCTCTGCATGAGACCGTCGTGATCATCTCGATCGAGACGACCAAAGCGCCCTACGTGCCCGAGGCCGACCGCCTGATCGTCGACCACCTCGGCTTCGAGGACGACGGCATCGCCCACCTCACCGCCCGCTTCGGCTTCCAGGAGCCGACCGACGTCCCGCGCCTCTTGAAGCTCGCCGACGAACGCGGGGTCGAGGGCAAGATCGACTGCGACGATGCCGTCTACTTCCTCTCCGAGATCAACATCGTCCCGGGGCCGCGCTGGCCTGCGGCGCTGGCGCAAGCACCTCTTCGTCGCCCTCGCCCGCAACGCGGCCAGCCCGGTCGACTACTTCAAGCTGCCGCGCGAGCGGACGATCTCGATCGGCTCCCAGATCGAGCTCTGAGCGGGGCCGCCACCCGCCGCCCTCAGAGCTCGGCCGGCGGCGCGAAGCGGTAGAAGAACTGGCCCATCCCGCCCTCTTTGGCGACCGCGAAGTAGAAGCCGATCATCGCCTCCTGCAGCGCCGCGTTGGCGAGTGGGCCGGCGGCGATCGGCTCGTAACCGGCGTCGCGGCAGAGCGTCTCGACCGTCTCCCGCGCCTCCTCGTCGCCGCACCAGAAGTTGCCCGGGCGGCCGCCGGCCGAACCGAGCTGGTCGAAGAGGGCGGCGAAGTTGAGGTTGAAGGACTTGGCGGTGGGGCCGCCGGTCACCGACTTCACGTACTCGGCGTTGGAGTCGAAGCCCTGCGGCGGCCGGGTGTCGCCGAAGACGTTGGTGGCGTCGATCACGGTCTTGCCGGCGAGGCCCTCGATTCCCGCGAGCGCCTCGGCGATCGCCCCGCCCGGGACCGCGATCAGCACCGCCTCGGCGCCGGAGACGTCGCCGCCCTCGCGGCCGATCTCGGTCACCTCGTGCCCGGCCGCGCCCCACAGCTTCGCCAGGCCGCCGCCGATGTTGCCCCGCCCGATCGTCGCGATCCTCATCCCGTCCTCCTTGCTCGTAGGTCCGTCCATTCCAGCAGCCCACGGGTGCCGGCAGGTTTACGAATGAAAGAAATTGAGTATTCGGTACATTCGGAGTCTGGGAGGCAGGGGACCCAAGGAAGGAGAGGTACATGTTCGAAGCTGATCCAGGGCGGTCGCGGCGGCTGCCGCGCCTGCTCGCCCTCACTCTGGCGGCGCTGGCTCTGCTCTGCGGCTGGGCCGCAGCCCAGGCCAGGGCGGCCAACTACGTCGCGCTCGGCGACTCCTACGCCGCCGGGCCGTTGATCCCCAACCAGCTGCCGCCGCTCGGCTGCCTGAAGTCGGATCACAACTACGCTCATCTGGCGGCGCCCAGCATCGGGCTCACCCTGCGCGACCCGAGCTGCAGCGGCGCCACGACCGCCGATATGACGCAGACGCAGAGCGTCGAATTCGGGTCGAACCCGCCGCAGTTCGAATCGCTCGACGGCGAAACGAAAGTCGTCTCGCTGACGATCGGCGGCAACGACATCGGTTTCTCCGAAGTGGCGGAGAGCTGCATCACCCTGAACCCGTTCTCGACGCCGTGCAAGGACAAGTACGACGCCGGCGGCCACGACCAGCTGGCCGAACGGATCGAACAGACGGCGCCGAAGGTGGCGGCGGTCCTGCAGGGGATCCACAGCCGCGCCCCGGGCGCCCGGGTCTTCGTCGTCAACTACCCGGCGATCTTCCCGGAGACGGGGGTCGGCTGCTGGCCGCAGGAGCCGATCGGGTTCGGCGACGTGCCCTACCTGCGGGCGACCGAGCAGCACCTCGACTCGATGCTCGCGACCGAGGCGGCGGCCAACAACGCGACCGTCGTCAACTGGTACCAGGCCAGCATCGGCCACGACTCCTGCAAGTCGCAGTCGGTGCGCTGGGTCGAACCGCTGATCCCGGGCGAACTCGCGGCCCCCATCCATCCCAACAAGGCCGGGATGCAGGGGGCGGCGACCGCGCTGGTGGCGGCGGTCGGCAAATAGGGCGTGCCTGACGGGGCGCGGTGCGCGCTGCGGCCCGATCGACCTCAGCCGTCGCCGTGCGAGCGGCGGCTGAGGTCCTGGCAGCGGCTGCAGTCATGATGGGACGATGCGGATCGCCAGTCTCGTACCCTCGGCGACCGAGATGCTGTTCGCCCTCGGCCTGGGCGAGCAGGTGGCCGGCGTCACCCATGAGTGCGACCATCCACCAGCGGCGCTCGGCATCCCTCACCTGACCTCGACCGTGCTGCCGCCCGGACTCTCGGCCGGCGAGATCGACGCCGCCGTCAAGCGGGTGGTCGGTGAAGGCCGCGCCCTATATGGCCTCGACGAGGAGCGCCTCACCGAGCTCGAGCCCGACCTGATCGTCACTCAGGCGGTCTGTGACGTCTGCGCAGTCTCATACGAGGACGTGGTCGAGGTGGCCGCCCGCCTGCCCGGCCCGCCGCGGGTGCTTCAGCAGGACCCGAGCTCGCTGGCCGAGGTGCTCGAGGACGTGACCAGGCTCGGCGCCGCCGCCGGGATCGCCCCGCGCGCGACCGTCCTCCGCGCCGAGCTTGAAGCGCGCCTCGACGCCGTCGGCGCCGCGGTCGCCGGCGCTCCCCGGCCCCGGGCCGTCGCCCTCGAGTGGCTCGACCCGCCCTTCGTCGGCGGCCACTGGCTGCCGGAGATGGTGGCGATCGCCGGCGGCGAGGACGTCGCCGGGCCCCCCGGCTCCAAGTCACCGCAAGTCAGCTGGGATTCGCTCGAAGTCCTCCGCCCCGACGTAGTCGTGATCATGCCCTGCGGCTGGTACGTCGAGGAAGCCCGCGCGCAGGCCGCCGAGCATCGCGAGCGGATCGGAGCCCTCGGCGCCGACCGGGTCTTCGCCGTCGACGCCGCCTCGACTTACTCCCGCCCCGGCCCCCGCCTCATCGACGGCGTCGAGCTCCTAGCCCACCTCTTCCACCCCGGGCTCGTCCCCGCCCCGCCCGAGATCAAATTTGCTCCGATCGCGTAGGCGAGAAGGCTACGGCGCCTTTCCTGGGACTACCCACGGCACTGTCTCATTCGACCCAGATTCCGTGTTGGATCGTATGTCCCGCATTGGAGTAGCCCTTGAGCTTGACGGTGCCCGAAAGTTTCCCGTTGCTGCCGGACGTACCGCAGGCTCCGCCACTCGACGTGTACGTGATTCCAGAAACGCTCCAGGTAACGAGGATCGTCCGGGTCGCACCGGATCCTTCGTTGGTAAAGGAGATCGTCGGAGTGCCGGGTTCCTGCGCCGGAATGGTCACGGTGCATTTCGACGTGTTGGCGGTGTACGTGATCGATTTGCCTGCTTCACAGCTGATCGCCATGGTTCCCGCGACGGAGCTGGATGCCGTCAGCACGATCTTGCAGCCGCTGGTGTTCGCCGTTGCAGTTTGTCCGATGAACGTACATCCCGAAAGTTCAGGGGCCAAGCTGGACGTGAGCCAATTCGTTCCGATAATTTCTGCCGACTGGAAGACCTGTTTGGTGCACTTCAAGGCCCCGCCGTTCACGGTCACAATGTTTTCGGTCATCTGTTCGCCTGCCAGGAAGGTGGGCGAGGATTCGGAATGGAAGTGGTTCGACGGGAGCGGGGTTTCAGTCCAGATCCCCACCTGTTCGGACAGTTCGATGTCTTTGTAGCCTTTGAGCGAGACCGTGCCGGTATAGCTCGCGCCTTCTTCCCCTACGTAGGTACCCGCCGTTCCGCAGCTGGCTCCGGGGCCGAAGACCGTGTATTTGATCTGCGAGAGTTTCCAGGTGAGGGTTACGTTGCGCGAGGTTCCAGAGCCTTCCGATGCGTATCCCACCGACGGCACTTTGGGGGTCTGGGCTTCGAGCACGACCGAGCAGTTTCCGGACGGGACGCTGATCGTCAACGTCGTGCCGCCTTCGCAGCTGAGCTCGGCTTCACCCGCGAAGCCGCTCGAGTTGGTCAACGAGAAACTGCAGCCGTTCGGCGAGACGGTCGCGGCTTTACCGAACGCCGTGCAACTGCTGTAGGCCGGAGTTAGGAGCAGGGGCGAGGTGGTCCATTCGAAGCCCGAGCCGGTGCCGGTCGCGGTGGCGGAGAAGCTGGTGCTTTTGCATTGGATGTTCCCGGCCGCGGTGGTGAGGACGTTGGCGGTCCCTTGCTGACCGTAGACGAACGTTTTTTCGACTTCCGAGTGGAAGCCCGACGCCGAGGCAGCAGACGGTGCCGCCATCAGGGCTGCCGCGATCAGGATCGAGCAAGCCAATTTCAACGTCTGCCGCATCTTCTCCCCCTACCGATTGGTCGCGTCGCGGGCGAGCCCCGCCTCTGGCAGAGACTGGCGGCAAATGGCCAGTGTTTGCAAGGCGTGGCCGGCTTTCTCGTCGCTTGGTCGCAGTTCTGGCGCGAGTCCGTCGTAAAACTCCTGCTAACGGCGCTCGACAGCCCGCCGCGCGCGCGATTCTGTGCGGCCCGGATTTGGGCGGAGGATCGCCTAGAGCTCGCGCTCGTAGAACAGCATCCGCCGTCCGCCGGGCCCTTCGAGGTTGGTGAAGCCGGCACTCTCGTAGAGCGCTCGCGCCTCCGTGTCGGTCTCGCCGGTATTGAGGTCGATCCCGGTCGCGCCGGCCTCGCGGGCCGCCGCCATCGTCGCCTCAAGCAGCGCCCGGCCGATCCCGCCGCCGCGCCGCGCGGGCACCACGTAGAGCTCCTGCAGGTACGCTTCCGGCCGGCCCGTCCAGGGCGAGGGCCGCAGCCGCCAGAGCGAGAGCCCGTCGGCGTCGCCGGCGAGGAGGACGACGATCTCGCCGCCTTCGATCAGCGGCCGCGTGAACTCGGTCAGCGCCTCCACCCCGGGCGTCTCGTCCTCGAACTCGGTATTGAAGTCGTGCAGGAGTCGGGCGACGGTCGACGCGTCCTCGGACCCGGCGCGGCGGATCTCGACCGGCCGCGTCATCCTGCCCAACCCGTCAGTCCTTCGGCATCTTGAACAGCGCCTGCGAGGCGGAGACCGGAACATCGTCGTCTTTCGCCTCGAGCAGCCGTTCGGCGCTCCGCGCCTCCACTTCCTGCAGCTCTTCGAAGGCGCGCTTCTGGATCCTCAGCGCTTCCTTCAGCCCTTTCTGGTCGAGGACCATCAGCGTCCGGGTCAGCCAGAACTCCTTGTCGGCGCCGACGATCTTGGCCTGCGCCGAGGCGACGAAGTCGTCGATCACCTTCTGCATCGATCCCCCGGCCAGGTCTTCCTTGATCACCGGGTCGAGCTCTTCCCACTCGCTGTTGTCGATCAGCGTTCGGGTCGTCGCCCGGTAGAAGTGCTCAACCGCGCCGCGCACGTGCCGCTCTTTGACCAGCTCGACGCAGCCAAGCTGTTCGAGGCGCTTGGTGTGGTAGCTGACGTTGTGCAGATGGTCGTCCAGCTCCCGCGCCAGTTCGGCCGGGCTCGCGGTCCGTTCGCTGAGCACCCGCAGGATCGCCGAGCGCAGCGGGTGCGACATCGCTTTCATCAGGCGTTCGGAGTCGCCTCTGCGCCGGTCGCCGGTCGATGGCATCTGCACACATTTACTGGCCGTCGATTCAAGGTGCGTTCTCACCGTTCAGGACCACTTGCGCCAACGGCCCCGCCGGCTTCAGCCCTCTTCGTCCCCCCTCGCGCCGCCGCCTTAGCGCGGCCGGGCGACATAGACGATCTTGTGGTCGGCGTCGTCGTCGGGCGGCTCGCGCAGCACCACCTCGGTGCCCTCCTCGCGCTGGCCCAGCACCGCCAGGCACTCATAGCCGGCAGCCGCAAGCGCCGCTTCCACCTCCGCGATCCGGAAGTAGCGCTCGGCGTTGACGATCGGCTCGATCCCATCCCCCTCGATCCGCGCCCGGAAGATCGGCGCCGAGTCCTCGCGACCGAGCGCCGTCCAGGTCCAGCTGCGGCCGTCCTTGACCACCTCGTCCTCCGCCTCCTCGTAGGCCATCCTGCACATCAGCCGCGAGTTGGTGTCGAAGAGCAGCAGCCCGTCCGGCGCCAGGTTGTCGCGGATCGCCCGCAGTGACTGCTCGAGCTCGCCGTCGCCGGTCAGGTAGTTGACCGCGTCGTTCATCACCAGCACCAGCTCGAACTCGCCGAAGCGCGGCAGCTCGCGCATGTCGGCGACGTCGAGCACGACCCGCTCGCCGAACTGCTCGCGCGCGCGCTCCAGCATCGCCGGCGAGAGGTCGCAGCCGTGAACCGCCCAGCCGCGGTCCAGCAACGGCTCGAAGGCGCGGCCGGTGCCGCAGCCGACGTCGAGCGCCCGCCCCACTCGCAGCCCCCGCGCCTCCAGCTCCGGCAGCAACTTGTGCCCGAGCCACATCTCATAGTTGTTCTGGTGATTGAAGTCGTCGTAGATGCGGGCGAACTCCTCGTAGGTCGAGAAGGCTGCGTCCGCGCCGATCTCCCCGGTCATTGGCGCAGTATCCCCGCAACGGTGAGGCGATGTCGACCGGCGAGCCACAGCACGTAAGCGAGCGCGTCAGGGATGCCGCAGCTTGGGTGATCGAGCGGTCGCGGGTCGGTGCTGATCGACGAGACGCGGGTCCCGGCATACGCTGCCGAGCTGACCGCGGCGGAGCCGGCGCCGCCCAACCCGAAGACCGAGCTGCTAGAAGGCGACCGCGAGGAGCGCGCCGCCTTCGTTCTCTGCTTCGACGCGATCAACTTCGGCTCCGGCTGGTGGCCGACGATCCGCAAGCGACCGGAGCGTAGCGGCTACTTCACCGCCCGCGCTGCCGGAGCACGGCCTACTGAGCTACCGCGACCACCACCCGCGCTACCGCGCCGCCCCGACCCGCGAGACGAATTCGACCAACAGGCGTTCGACCGTCTCCGGCGCATCGGCAAACGGCCAGTGGCCGCTCATCGGCAGCACGTGGACGTCGGCCGAGGGAAAGGCCTGGCGCTGGCGGGTCGCGTAGCTGGCCGGCAAGTAGGCGTCCTTTTCGCCCCAGATCACCAGCGCTGGCAGATCGCGCGGCGCCATCAGTTGGGCGAAGGCCTCGCCGGCGGCGCCCGGGTCGTCGGTCGCCCGGTAGAGCTTGAGGATCGCCCGCTTGGTCCGCTTGTCGGAGTGGTCGTACATCTCTTCGACGAAGTCGCGCGGAAGCCCGCGCGGCTCGTTGCGGTTGAGCACCATCCGAAAGCCGCTCCGAGTCGTCATCGCCTGGAAGATCTCGCCGAGCACCGGCGTCCGCCAGATCCGCGCCAGCCGGTGCCATTTGTAGTCGGGCAGGATGCCGGTGTCGATCAGGGTGACGCTGGCGACCGCGTCGGGGTCACCAGCCGCCCAGACCAGCCCGATCGGTCCGCCGAAGTCGTGGAGGACGAGGTGGACCCGCTCGATCCCCAGGGCCGCCAGCGCTTCGGCGAGGAAGCCGGCGTAGCCCTCGCTCGAGTACTCGAAGCCCCTCGCCGCCTCGGTCTCGCCGAAGTCCGGCAGGTCGAAGGCGACCGCCCGGATCCCGGCCGCCCCGATCGCCTCGGCCAGCTGCACCCAGTCGTCGGCGGAGCCGGGGTTACCATGGACGAAGACCGTCGCCTCGGCGGAGTCGGCCGGACCCGCTTCGACCAGCCGGGTGCTGACCGCCCCGACCGCCAGCTGCCTGCGGCCGGCGCTCATCGGACAGCGTCCCCCGTCACCGGGCCAGCGCGTGACGAGCGTTGACGAGAAGCGAGCGCGGCACGGTCGTCGCCATCATCCGCGTCGGTCCGATCCGCCGCGTCGCGAAGAGGTCGAAGGTGGCCGCGAGCTTCGGGTCGCGGCTGGCGGCGGAGAAGAGCAAGCGTTCGGCCGGGTTGAAGCGGCGGGCGGTCGAGTAGTCGTGGATCAAGAATGCGTGGCCGCGCAGGTGGCGGTTGTAGAGGCGTCGGTAGCGCTTCAGCCCGCGCTCGAGCGAGCCCCGTCCGCGCAGCGCCGGCCCGACCGAGTCGGCCAGCCATTCGCCCGATTGGAAGGCCCAGCCGCAGCCGATCCCGAACAGCGGGTCGGTGGCCATCGCTGCGTCGCCGATCATCCCCAACCCCGGCGCGGTCAGCTGCCGCACCCGGTTCGGCATCTGCAGCTTGCCGAGCATCTCGCTGACCAGGCGCGATTGGCGGATCGGCGGTGGGTCGGGGAAGTCGGAGACGTAGTCGACGAGCGCCTTTTCGGGGTCGCGCCTGAACTCCGGCAACCGGTCCTTGGTCGGCATCGCGACGTAGAAGACGAGGTCGCCGTCGGTCGGGAAGGCGGCGGCGAACTGCGGATCGCCGAAATACACGGTTCCGTCCGGGGCGCTCTCAGGCTGCGGGCCGGTGAAGTAGCCGCCGTAGGCGAGGCGCTCGTGCCGCCGCACCTTTTCGCGGAGCTCGGCCAGCTTGGCGACGTGCGAGTCGCGGCCGTCGGCGCCGACTACGAGGGGCGCCACGATCTCGACCTCGTTGCCCTCGCGATCGACCGCCACGGCGCCGCTGAAGCGGTCGCCGTCGCGCAGCAACCGCGTCACCGTCCAACCCAACATCACCTCGACGCCGGGCTCCTCTATCGCCATCTTGCGCAGCATCGGGTCGAGCAGCTCGCGGCGCAGGTTGATCCCGAGGGAGGCGCTCTCGGGCGGTGCCGCGATCGTCCCCCAGTGCGTCCAGGCCCGGGCGCGCGGTCGCACCGCTCCGGCCTCGAGCATCGGCTCGAGCAGGCCCAGCCGTTCGATCGTCGGCACGGCCGAGGCCTGGATGAAGTGCGAGCAGATCCGCTTGAAGGCGGCGGGATCGGGCTGTTTCTCGATCATCGCCACCCGGGCGCCTTGGCGGGCCAGCAGAATCCCCGCCGTGCAGCCTGCGAGGCTGCCGCCCACCACCACCACGTCGCGCCGCTCCCGCTGCACCATACGTCACGTACTATACGCTTAGAACTGTGAAAAGCAACCCCGGGTCGAAATCCGAGCGCCGCCTCAGCGCTACGTCCTTCGCGGTCCTCGCCCTCCTCGACCAGTTCGGCGACCTCACCTCCTACGACATCAAGCAGGCGATCGAGCACTCGGTCGCCAACTTCTGGAACGTCCCCCACACGACCGCCTACGAGGAGCCCGCCCGCCTCGCCGCCGCCGGTTACCTCTCGGTCCGCGAGGAGCCTGCCGGCCGCCGCCGCAAGGCCTACTCCCTGACCGCCGCCGGCCGCGCCGCCCTGCGCGAGTGGGCCGCCGAGCCACCGGCGCCGCCGCAGTTGCGCGACGAGCTGGTGCTGAAGCTCTTCGCCGGCGGCGACCCCGAGGCCCTGGCTCCCGAGCGCCTGCTCTGGCACGAGTCGAAGCTGGCCGAGCTCGAGGGCTACCTGGCCGAGCTCGCCGAGTCCGAGGACGAGCGCCTGCAGGCCAGCCGCAACACCGTCCTCACCGGCATCGCCTACCACCGGGCGATGATCGAGCTGATGGAGCGCCTCCGGGCCGGGCGAGCGCAGAGCTGCTGACTAGGATCAGGCCATGGGCCCGCGGAAGGAGAAAGAGATCCACTGGCGCAAATGGATCCTCGGCGCACTGGTCGTCCTCATCGTCATCGTCGCCCTCCAGAACTCCCAGCAGGTCTCATTCGAAGTCCTCTTCCTCAACTTCGACGCCCCGATGATCGTGATGCTCCTCGTCTTCGCCCTCCTCGGCGCCCTGATCGGCTGGGCCGCCCCGGTCCTGGTCCGCCACCGGCGGAGCGAACGCGCAGCCAGGGGAGGCTCGGTCGACGCGAAGGAGATCGAGCGCAAGCGGTAAGTCGGGGTTGTCAATCAGACAAAGGCTCTGTATTAGTAAGGAGTCGTGTCATCACTTGCCAACGAGATCCCCGCCGACTGGTACGCAACGGCCTTCGACGCCTCCAACGCCGAAATGGCGTGGACCGATCGGACCGTTGCCGAAGTCGATCGCGCTCTGAAGATCCTCAAGCCCGAGGGAGAGGAGCGGATCCTCGACCTGGCCTGCGGCTCGGGCCGGCATGCGCTCGAGCTGCGCCGCCGCGGCTTCCGGGTGGTTGGCGTCGACATCTCGCCCGAGCTGATCGAGATCGCTCGCGGCGAGGCCGCCGTGGAGGGCCTCGACGTCGAGTTCGTCCTCGCCGACCTCCGCGAGCTCGCCTACGAGGATGAGTTCGACCTCGTCCTCAACCTCAACGACGGCGCCATCGGCTACCTCGAGAGCGACGAGGAGAACCGCCGCGCCTTCGCGACGATCGCCCGAGCCCTCCGCCCCGGCGGCCGTAACCTGGTCCAACTGCCGAACGTGCTCTACGCGCGCGAGCACCTGCCCCAGCGTTCCTGGATCCCGGCGAGCGCGATGGTCGAACTGGTCGAGCATCGATGGAACAAGAGCGAGAGGCGGCTCGAAGGACTGATGGTCGCCGCCCACTTCGGCCAGGTCCTCGACGGCCTCGACGGCATCGAATTCACTCAGCGCCTCTACTCGGTCGAGGAATTGCGCGACCTCTATACCGCCAACGGCATGGAGCTCCTTCGCTGCTACCACGGCAACGGCCGGCCGCGCGAGCCGAGCCCGAACCAGTTCGAGCTCTTCGCCGAGGCTGAAAAACTCGCTTAGCAAGTTGACATCTCCATTTGTTCTAATACTCTTGATCGAACGGGATGGAGCTGGGTAATTCACATCGGGAGAAGGTCACGCTGGTGACGCTTGGCCCGGGGGGCACCTGCCACGAGCGAGCGGCGATCGAGTACATGGAGTTCCAGGGGGTCGAGGACTTCGAGATCAGGTTGATCGACGATTTCTTCGACGGGCTGGAGTGGATCCGTGGGAAAGACAACGCCTTCCTCGTCCAGTGCAGCGCCCATCCGAAGGTCCACGAGGTCACCGAGCGCTACTGGGCCGAGGTGTTCGTCGTCGACACGTTCATCTACCCGACGAAGGCTCTGGCGGTCCTCAGCCGCCGCGAGGTCGAGCGACCCAGGACGCTCGGCCTCGTTCCCGCGACTGCCGGCTACATCGACCGCGGCGAATGGGACGAGATCGTCGACGTCCAATCGAAGCCGATCATCGCCAAAGAGCTTCTCGCCGGCCGCTATCAGGCCGGCCTGACCCACCTCGAGCACCTCGACGCGCACCCGAATGAGCTGCGCCTCGTCGAGGAGATCGGCGAAATCGACACGACCTGGGTCGTGTACGGGACCCGAAAGCGCTTCCAGGGCCAGGTGATCGGGATCCCATCGGCAGACCTGTTCGGCCTTGCCGGCAGCTCGGCCCTTGTCTAGTTAAGCCAACGGCGAAAGGAGGAGTGCGGTGCGAGCCGGTGCGCAAGCCCTGACCCTGCTGTCTTCCCCACTCAACGTCCATGTCCTCACAGCTCTGGCCGAGGAGCCCAGACCCTTGGCCGACCTCCGTCGCGCGGCCGGCTCTCCGCCGCAGACGACGATGCGCAAGTACCTCCGGTCCCTGACCGAGGTTGGCGCCCTCCAAAGCAACCGGGAGAGTCGCTTCCCGGGGCGGGTGAGATATGAGCTCACCGGAGCCGGATCGGATCTCTTGGACGTGGCCGAGGCGCTGCAGGCGTGGCTCAGCGTCGGTCCGGAGGGCTGCTCCCCGATGGGCAGCCCCGGAGCGAAGAGCGCAATCAAAGCCTTCGTCGACGGCTGGTCCTCCAGCGTCCTGCGCGCGCTCGCGGCCCGGCCCTTGACCCTCACCGAGCTGAACGCCTTGATCAAAAGCGTCAACTACCCCTCCCTCGAACGCCGCCTCGCCGCGATGCGCTTCGCGGGCTTGGTTGCGCACGGCAGCAGCGGGCCCAAAGGAACGCCGTACGCGATCACCCAATGGCTCCGCCTGGGAGTCGCCCCGCTCGTCCTCGCGGCAAACTGGGAGGCAAGGCACCTCCAATCCCGAGCCGCATCTCTCTCGACCCGGGACGCCGAGGCGATCTTCCTGCTCAGCGTCCCGCTGATGTCCCTGCCGGGCGATCTGTCCGGATCGTTCCGCTTCGCGATGGAGCTCCGCTCCGACTCCGATCGCCGACTCGCAGGTGTACGCGGGCAAACCTCGGAGGGGCGGGTCTCTGCTCTGACCTCGCAGCTCAACGGAGACGCGGAAGCGACCGCCGTTGGCCCGCCAGGAGCGTGGCTCTCGGCGCTCTGCTCTGGTGACGCGGAAAGCCTCGAGCTCGGCGGCGACAGGGATTCGGTGCGGAAGCTCTTCGCCAGCCTTCGGCGGGGCTTATTCGGCCAGACCGACACCCATGTCCTGCCCGAGCGCGCCCTCGCATCTGTGCGACCGGCTTAGCTCCCGCGAGACGCACCGCCCCAACACCACCGCGGCCGATAGCCGCCGAGTACCCGCGCGCGTTGACCCCGTTGCTTGCGTGGATCACGCCAGACGTCGACGCGCTAACGCGGGGCGCGCAAATCCGCGCCCGCACATTTGTGTTGCACGCTATTTCCAGCGCCTTTTGGACCGCGAGTAAGTCAGGACCGGCGAACAGTCGAACACGCTTGACTAAGCAGCAGCCATCGACTTGATTGCGCCAATCAGCTCGGGAGGCGCGTCTGCGCCAACGGGAACTCAAAGGACAGGAGTAGCAATGAAGAAGTTGCTCGTACTTGGCCTCGCGATCGCGGCGATGGCCGTCACCGGAGCGCTGACCGCGTCAGCTGCCTCGGCAGCGGTCGGCGAATTCGATTTCGCCTGCAACATCG
>DASXFL010000181.1:0-54475 GCA_036489595.1 Solirubrobacterales bacterium | reverse complement strand
ATCAACCCAGTCGTAACCGGTGGTTCCTTCGGTCGCCTGAAGACGCTTCAGCATCGCCAGGCGTCTATTCCCGTTACTGACCAACCCATCCGGCCTGATCCATAGCGGGCGCTCTTGGTGGCGGCGCTTCCAATCGGCGATCAGCGCGTCCGTGTCCTTGTTGTGCCCGCCGACGACCTTTTGGCCCTCAACGTGCGGGTCCGTATCGAGCAACAAAGCGATGATCGACTCCTCGTCGCCATCTGGATCAAGCCGCCGAGCGAGCTCCTCCTCCACCTCCTGCGCCTCTGCACGGAATCGACGATTGCTCGCGTTCAGCACGAGGAGGTCGGTCGGCACCTTGTATACCGGGAAGTCCTCGAAATCGGTCTTCGTCCAGATCCGCTCCGAGCGACCCTCGATCGGCTCGCGACGATCGACAAGCGCTTGCCTTCGCTCGTCCGGGTTCAAGAGCCCAACCTGCTCGCCATGCCGAGCCCGAGCGCGATATTTCGAAGGTCGACCGGTTCGACGCTCTGGTCTTCGAGATTGCTTGCCCACTCCTCAGCCGTGACCTCAACTGGATCTGCCACATCAACCCCCTGTCTGCATACAAAGACGAGATCCCACTCACAGTTTCCCGCATGCCCGTGACTGCCGCCACGCCCGTCCGCCCACACGGGGAAGGCCGAATGAACGCGGAAGTCAGCGCCTTTGAGCGCTACCTCCACCGCATCCCAAGCTTCGCGATGTGGAGAATGGAACGTGAAGATCATTGGCGCTTCCGGCTTCAGGGCCTCGCCCACATTGCGGAAAGCCCTGCTGAGTCGACTCGCAAACTCAGCAGCCGGGTCATCTCCCACTGGGAAGATTGGCGTCCCCCCCAGCCTCTCGGCCTCGGACTCCGGCGTTTGCCAGGCCCGGTAGATAAGCGATAGGTCCGAGTAGGGGATGAAGTCGAAGTAGGGCGGATCGGTCAGGACGAGGTCATATGACCCTAGGTCCTGAGGCAGAGGGCGATCGGCTGAACTGCACCGAATGGCGCGGCGTCCGTCTCCGTGAGCCTGGAAGGTGTGGCGAACGGGACGGCCGTCGACCGGACTGATCGTATGGCGGGTGACCGTGGGGTCACCGCTCCTTGCAACCCTTCTCAAGGTCGCCGCGAGGGTGCCACGACCGGCGCTCCGATGCAGCGGGTTTAACTCGACGCTGAGAACGGGGACCGAGTAGGCGCGGACCCCACTGAAGAGCGACGAAAGGCGGCCATAATCCGTTGCGTAGCCGCAGAGGACGTTGTTGCTGCCAAGCGCGTTGGAGACTGCCAATCGCAGTGCGTCCTTGACGGAGGACGTGGAGTCGCGCTCGTCAATCCAGGCGAACGCCGCACTCAGAACCTTCTTTTGGCGGGGGTGGAACAGATCGGCGACCGTTTGGTAGCCGTAGGACGCCGGACGGCCCGAATCAACCGCACCGAGTGCAACCTCGAGCGCCTGGTTCTCGTCGCTTGAGCTTTCCATCAGCTCCACTGCCTGGAGGTCGGCCTTTGCCGGCTTCCTCAGCGTCCTGTATCCGGAATCGACCGTCTCCTCCACCGCGATCAGTCGGCTCGGCAGAAGCCCGACCCGTAGCTCCTCATTGCTTGCAGGACTGCGGCACTGCGGACACTCGAAGCGAGCCCGCGAATACGTCCCCGCATCGAGTCGGTGCCTACGCCCGCAACATTCGAGCACCTTCCGATCGGAATCGATTCGATGAAGTTCGCGGCACAGCGGACAGAAGGCGACGCCGCCTTCCTCCCGGACAACCGCACCCGAAAGCCCCCGGTCTCGCACGAGCCACAGATTGCGGTGGACCAGCGCTCTATGACCGCAGTCGCCGCAGCATGCTTCGCGCAGCCTGAAATAGTGGAGGGGTTCTCCATCGCCGCTGGGATACAGATGGGACAGCTCATCGCGAAGGTCAGCAAGCATCGCTTTCGCCTCCGCCGTAAACGCCGAGACATCCAAGCGCCGCAGCTCAACACGGGCGGTACGGACGGCGAGCGGATCCACATCGACCCCAGTCACATCGGCACCAAGCCTGGATGCCTCCACGAGGCTCGTGGCACCGCCCATGAACGGATCACCGACAACCCGGCCAGAAAGCGCGTCGCAACTGTCTGCGAACGCCTTCCAAAAATCCTCCAGCGGGGTCTCAGGCGGCATGAATGCCGCTAGCAGGAGAGCTCGAATCACTGCTGGCGGCCTTCTCGCCCACCACTTGTGAACGGCATACGTCTTGTCGTTGGAATAGCGGTCCCGCCGAGCGAGTTCGGAGACCTCGGCAGACGGGAACGCACCCTCAAGGAAGGTACGTGGACCGGCCGAGAAGGCGGTTTGCGGAACGCGATCGACTACAGCAGGCAAGGAACGACACCCCCCGTCAGTTCCGGAGAATAGAAGCAGCGATGGACGGGACACGGGATCCTACGCTGGCAATGCGACAGGAAACCTGGTGCGCCGCTCACAGAGCCATCTCCTTGAGCTGAACAATCAGCTCGCCCCTGCTGTACTCCGCCGGCTTCCAGCTAAGGCCCTCGAACAGAGCATTGGGCTCGATGCCCAGCGATCCGCAGAGCCTGACTACGGTGTCAGAGCGGGCGACACGTTCGCCGCGCTCAAGCTGGCCCACCGCCGTGCGGTGAAGGTCGGCGCTGAGCCCCAGGTTTTCCTGGCTTATTCCCATCGCTTCGCGATACCGCGCGATGTTCTTGCCCATGACGTCGGCAAATCCTGGGTCTCGCGTTCTCGGATTGAGCATCGTCGTCCCCCCCTTAGAGATCGACCGACGTTTCGGCGCTGAGCGTGTGGAAGTGCAGCGCGGCCCGGGTCGGCAGGACAACCGCGCCGGACCGCAGCGCGAGACCGGCCCAGTGGAGCTGAACTACGGCCCGGTCGATCCGATCGCGCTGCTCGAACTCGTCGTCGCCGAGCCGTAGTTCTCGCTGAAGGTCCGAGTCCTGCAAGTGGGTCGGCCAGTGGACCAGCAGCCCGTCGAGCACGAGGGCCTGGTCCTCCAGATCCTGATCGGCATTGGACGGCGGATCGGGGATGGCGCCATGCGCCGTAGGGTTCTCATCAGCCATGAGGAGCTAGGTCTCCTTGTGGTCAGGCCCCCGGTTGGCGTTAGAGCGCCGGCCGGGGGCCGCTTGCTATCTCGTGCGAGGTTAGCAGCCTTGTCGGGGGGTACCGACAGGAGGCTATTTCTTCTTGAGAACGTCGCCAACTCGCGACCAGTGAAGCCCAGCCGCCTCGGCGATATCTCGGAGGGTCAGGCCCGCGCTCCGCGCTCGCTCAAAGCTCTCTCGCCTCGCCTGACGGGCGTCGTCGTGCTTGCTGCGGGTCTCCTCAAACCTTGACTGGGCACGCCGCACATCGGCCCGAGCCCTGTCCTTCGGGTCACTTGGCATCGACGGAGCCTATTTGCCGGGCCGGCAGGGACTCCGCATCACATGCCAAAGGGAACCAGTCAAAGAGCGAGCAAAAAGGGGAGCAAGCCACAGCAGACAACCAAGAAACGAAGCAGTCAAGAAAAGGGCCGAAAGAACCAAGGCAAGGCCCCAAAAGCAAAGGCAATCAACAAAGAAGAAGGCCAATCAAGGAAGAAGAAAAGAACCCCTCACGCACTATCACCGCGGTGGGCGCGCACCCGGCCAGCCTGATTCTCCAGGACGCCACTTGCCGCGTAGGATGCGGCGCATGCGGGGGGCACCGGTCATAGCGCTGGCCGTAATTGCGCTGGCGATTGCGACCAGTTCGGTGGGCGCGGCGGCTCCGCCAGACACGGCAGCGGCGGGTGGCCCGAGAACCCCGTCAGTGCAGCTCGCCTCGGGAGAGTTCGGAGCCGATAGCTGGTCGACCTCACTTCGTCGCGAATCTGGAGTGTCAGCGGGTAATCCTGCCGCCAATGCGCTGCCCTGCATTGAGGCCCGCTCAGCTAGCCTCAACGGCGGCAACACCACCGTCTCCTGTGTCTTCGGCCGGCCGCTGACGCTTTCCACAGGTCCGCTCTGGGTCACGAGTTCGGAGCCGAACGAGGCGGAAGGCAGAACGGCGATGACGGCTGTCGCCATGGTCTTCGCGCCGGTAACCGCATCGTTCAAGGCAACGCGCCTCGACGGTACGGTCGAAACTGTCGGGCTCAAACGCCTAAGCGCCGGCAAGGCAAGGAAGGCGGGCCTCAAGCGCCTCCGCTACGCCGCCTTCGCGACCACCGGCCGGTGGTGCGTGACGCAGCTCGAAAGCTTTGACCGAGCTGGTCAGAGGCTTTGGGCGAGCAGTGATGCACGCAAGCGGTCCTGCGCGAAGGAAGACTGACGTGCGTCCCGTCCGGCGACTCGAGATCGCAAGGCGCGTTAAGCGAAACGGCTCATGGCTGTGTCTCGCAGTGGCCTTGGCTACTGCGGCTCTCGTCTCGCTGACCTCTTCGCCGGTGACGGTCGCATCTCAGCGCTCGGCGGGACACTGCGAGGTAGGAGCGCCGACCTCCTGGCACACGGCGCGATTCGGGTCAGCCGGGCCACGTGGGCCACACGTGAAATTCCTCTCGCCGGTCCTCGTCCTCGCCTGCGGTAGTTCGGGCTTTCTAAATGCTGGCCCGCTCGAAATCGTCGGTTACAACACCAGCCAGGGCCTTTGCACGTCGGCGCAGATCCGTGAGCAGATGCTCTTCGGCGGCATCTGCTTCCCGCCAGGGATGAGCTGGCAAGACTTCACGTCGCGGCCGATCAAATGGGACGGAGCCGGCTGGTCTGGCGGCGGTCCGACTCCAACCGCGACGAACCTGGCCGGCTACATCGACCCCGACGTAACCGCTGTGGAAGTCCGCTTCCATCGCAGCGGGAAGGTCCAGGCGAAAACTGCGACGGTCGCCCAGATCGACGGTGACCTCCTCGCGAAGCTCGGCGTGACGGAACCGTTTGGGCGATTCGCCGCGATTCTTCCCGGCTGCATCCCGCCGCGCGCGATCAGGGTCGTTGCCCGCGGCGCCAGCGGCGAATTCCTCGGAGCGCAGCGCGGCAACTCCTTGCTTCCACATTTCTGCCATCTGCCGCCACCGCCCAGGTCCAGAGAGCACTAACAGCTGCGTTCCCCGCCATGCGGGGCCTCGACCCCGATCGGACTAGCCGGCTGGCGCCAAATCGCGGCCGGGTGCAACCGTGCCCGCCATTCGTCACAGGGGGCATGGACGGCCCCTCTACAGGGCCACTAGGCCGCCCAACCGGTGCAACCGCCTCGCCCGCTCGCCAGTGGGTTCATGGATCAACCGGTGCAACCGGCTCCCCCGTGCGTCAAGGGAGGCATGGAAAAGAGGGGGCGTTGTCGTCCCGCATCTGACAGAGCAGGGGTGCAAAACGCCCGCGACGGACTCGCCCAGACCGAAGGACAGGCCAGCTAGATGCTGTCTGTCGGGAAAGTCGGGCGCGGCCAGGAGCGCTACTACGTCGACAAAGTCGCGGTAGGCGCCGAGGACTACTACTCGGGAGAGGGCGAGGCCGAGGGCTACTGGCTCGGCCAAGCCGCGGCCGAGCTGGAGCTAGACGGCAAGGTGGACCCCGGCCAGCTCGCCGCGATGCTGACCGGGATCAACCCGGTCGACGGCGAGCCATTGGGCCTTAAATCGGCCCCGAACCGCGAGCCGGTCCCTGCCTTCGATCTGACCTTCTCGGCGCCGAAGTCGGTCTCGCTGACCTGGGCGCTCGGCGGCCATCCGGTCGCCGAGGTGGTCAAGGAAGCCCACCACGACGCCGTTGCCGAAGCGCTCTCCTATATGAAGCGCAGCGCCTGCTGGGCGCGCCGCGGCAAGGGCGGCGCCCAGTTCGTCCCGGGCAACGGCTTCCTCGTGGCCGCCTACGTCCACCGCTCCTCGCGAGCCGGCGATCCCCAACTCCACACCCACGTCCTCATCGCGAACGCGACCAAGGGACCAGATGGCCGTTGGTCGCGCCTCTACCACCCGGCGATCTATGAGCACGCGAGGACCGCCGGCTTCATCTACGAGGCCCATCTGCGCCACGAGCTGACCCGCCGGCTCGGAGTCGAGTGGGGGCGGGTCATCAACGGCATCGCCGACATTCGCGGCTACTCCGCCGAGGAGCTGCGGCGCTTCTCGACCCGGCGGGCGGAGATCATCGCCGCCGCCGGCGAGGGCGCCTCGGCGCGAGCGATGCAGATCGCGACCCTGGAGACGAGGAAGGCGAAGGACCGCGACCTGACCACCGAGAGCCTGCGCGAGGCGTGGCGGGTCAAGGGCGAGGAGGTCGGACTTGATCGCGAGACGATCGCCGCCCGCCTCGGCCACGAGCGGCCGGGGCCAACGGTCCTCACCGCGCAGCAGGTTGAGCGCTCGGTAACCGAGCACGCCTCGCACTTCGACCGCCGCGACGCGATCCGCGCCGTCGCCGACAACCTCCCGCACGGCGCACCGACCGCCGAGGTCCTGGCTCTCGCCGACGCCTTCCTCTCCTCGGCCTCGGTGATCGAGATCGCGCAGACGCCGCGCGGCCCTCGCTTCACCACCGAGCGGATCTGGCAACTGGAGCGGCAGGCCCTCGCGGTCGCCGAGCGGTTGCACGGCGCTGAGAGCTGTGCCGTGGTCAACCCGATCCGGGTGTGTCGCGTCCTCGCTGCCTGCCCGAGCCTGAAGGCCGACCAGCGGGCGATGGTGGAGCAACTGCTTGGCGGCGGGCGCGCGCTGGAGGTCGTGATCGGCGAGGCCGGCTCTGGCAAGACCTACGCCACCGTCGCCGCCGCCGAAGGATGGGTGGCGGCCAGTCGCCAGTTGCACGTCGCGGCGCCGACCTGGAGAGCGGCGAACGTGCTGCGCGCCGAGGGCCTTGAGGCGCAGACGGTTGCCGGGCTCCTCGCTCGATTGGATGCCCGAGAGGAGGAAGGCAAGACGCCGCTTCGGCCGAACTCGGTCCTCTTGGTCGACGAGGCCGGGATGGTCGACTCGCAGAGCGTTGCTCGGCTGATCGAGCACGCGGACCGCTCGCAGGCGAAGCTGGTCTTGATCGGCGACCCGGCGCAGCTCGGCGAGATCGAGGCGGGCGGCCTCTTCGCCGCCATCGCCCGGCGCTCGGAGGCGATCCACCTCGATGAAGTGATCCGCCACCGCCACGAGCTCGACCGCGAGGCGGCGAAGCTGATCCGCCAGGGACGGGGCTCGGAGGCGGTCGGACGCTACGCCCGCGAGGGGCGCGTTGTCGTCGCCCCCGACCACGAGCTGCGCCGGGAGGCGATCGTCTCGGACTGGTGGGAGGCGAAGCAGCGCGGCGAGGACGCGTTGATGATCGCCAAGGCCAACTCCGAGCGCGAGCGGCTGAACACGCGGGCGCGGGAGCTGCTGAAGGTCGAAGGGCGGCTCGGCGCCGAGGAGATCGAAATCGGCGGGCGCCGCTTCGCTGCCGGCGAGGAGGTCATCACCCGCGTCAACGACCAGCGAGCGCAGATCTACAACCGCGAGCGCTGGCGGATCGAGGCGGTTGAGTCCGGGCGGTTGCGGTTGGCCGGAATCGACACCGACAGGCTGGTAGGTGTCGATTCCGGCTACTTGGAGCGAGTCAATCCTTCAGACGGGTCGCCGGCCATCGAACACGGCTACGCGGCGACGATCTACCAGGCCCCGGGAGCCACGCTCGACAGCGCCTACGTGATGGCCGATCCTTCGATGGACCGGCAGGAGTTCTACGTCGCCGCCTCGCGTACTCGCGGCGAGACCTACTTCTACGCGACTCCCGAGGTCGGTTTGGACCGGATCGAGATCGCGCCGGCCTCTCCCCGGGCCGACGCTCTGGAGCACATCGCCAGGGCTGCGGAGCGCGACGGCTCCCAGGCCGCCGCCCATGACACCGCCTTGCGGGAGCGACTGGGCCGCCTCTCGACGCCGGAGCTGTTCGCGCGCCGGCACGAGATCGCATCCGAGGCCGGCGCCGAGGGACGGGAACGAACGGCTCAGCGACGACCTCGAGCGGCGCTTCGGGAAAGCCAAAGAGCTGCTTGAGCGCTTCGCCCGCCAGGCTGAGGAGCTGGGGCCAGAACCCCCGATCTGGGCGCGAGCCGATCGCGCTGCCTACCGCGACGAGTTGCCGAAGATCGAGGAGCGGCAGCGCTACGCGGAGCAGGTAGTCGCGGAGGTTGAAGGCGAAGCCGCGAGCGTTGGGCGGGTGGAGTACGCGACGCGGGCAGGGCTGGCCGTCGCCGAGCATTTGATCGAGGAGCGAATCGGCGCGCGGCTCGCGGCGGTGCGGGTCGATCCTCCCGACTACGTCACCCGCGAGCTGGGTGAGCGCCCAGCCGACGCCACGAGGCGGAGAACTTGGGATCGGGCGGTCGCAGAGATCGAGAGCTACCGTCTGGAGCACGGCATTGGGGACAGAGACAGCACGCTTGGAGCGGAGCCGAGAGATCGGAGCGAGCAGGTCCGGCGCCGGAGCGCAACGGAGTCGATTCAACGGGCTCAGCGCGAGCTTGGCTTGCAGCGGCAGGCGCGACAGAGGGCTTTGAAAAGGGGGCGGATCTTGGAGATCGAGATGTGAGCATGGGCAATTCGGCCTCGACCCAGGATCAGTACGAACACAGTAGCTCGCTGGCGCAGCCGCTCCTCACCGCCGACGAAGCCGCAGAACTACTGCACGTCCCTCGCAGCACGGTTTACGAGCTGGTCCGATCGCGCGGGCTGCCGCATGTACGGATCGGGGAGCGCGGGATGCGTTTCACTCGCGGCGGCCTCGAAGAATGGGTCGCCTCCCACACCTACGGTCGACGACGCCGACCATGAGGCTCCTACGCCGCGGCGGCCCCCCTCGGGAACCTCGAAATGGAAAGCCTCCGAGACCCGCTTTGCCGCGTCCTCCCGATCCACGAACGCGAGGTAGCGGCGGGTCGTGCTCAGATCAGCGTGGCCCATCCACTCCATGACCTCCCGCGAGTCCGCGTAGCGGATCACGGTGCTGCCGAAGGTGTGCCGCAGGTTGTGGAACCGGAAATCCTCGCGCAACCTGGCGGCCTTGAGCGCCGCGCGGTAGTGCTTCCGCAGCGACTTCGAGCCGAGATGCTGACCGCCTGCAGTGCAGAAGACGAGACCGTCGTCGCCGGTGAAGTGGTCGCGCTGACCGAGCTTCGCCAGACGCGCGGCCACCTCGTCGGCCATCGGCACCCCTCGCTCTCCCCCGCCCTTCGGCGTCGTCGTCTGGCCAAGCGCCCAGTTCTCGCGGACGTGGATCGTGCGGCGGGCGAAATCGACGTCGCGCCAGCGCAGCGCCAGCAGCTCCCCCATCCGAAGTCCCGCGAAGGCGGCGGTATGGATGAACGCTGCGACCTGCTCGTTCTCGGCGGCGCGGACAAGGGACATGACCTCCTCGGGCCGCAGAACGTCGATCGTCGCCGGTTTCCTGACTCGCGGTCGCTCCACGATGTCGACCGGGTTGGTCGGGAGCCCGTAGACCTTCTTCGCGCGCTTGAAGATCGAGCCAAGGCAGACGAGGTACTTCTGCCGGGTGCGGTTTGAGCCCCCGTAGCCGGTGATCCACCGCTCGATCTCCTGCGAGGTGATCGTCTCGACCTTGCGGCCGCCGAACTTTCGGTTCAGCACCGCGACCATCGCTCGATAGTCGTTCAGCGTCGTCGCCTTGCAGTCACGGACGTTCTCGCAGTAGGCAAGCCACTCATCCGCCGCGTCGCGGAAGGTCTTCCCGGTTTTGACCATCCCGGGCAGCGTGCCGACGCGAGCCTGCGCGAGCACGGAGTCGAGATACGTCTGAGCGCTGCCTTTCGTGAAATAGCCCTCGGGTGGCGCCGTCTTCTTCGTCCAGTTCGGGCCGAGCTTCTTCTTCTGCTGGCGGCCGTCCGGCAGCCGGTACTTCGCGTACCAAACGTCCCCCCTCGCGCCCTTGCGCTTGAAGACGTGACCGGAGATCGGGCGTGGCGCAGGATCCTCCATCTGGTCCCGATTCTAGCCGATCTCGGGACCAATTGGGGACTAAATTGGCCAGTTCGTGACAACTAGCTCTTATTTATTTGGCTCTAGCAAGCGGATTGAGGGACGCCCCCGGCTGGATTCGAACCAGCGACCGTCGGATTAGAAGTCCGGTGCTCTGTCCACTGAGCTACGGGGGCTCAGCGGGAAGGGTAGATGCGGGGGGCGGGGAGCGGCGACTGGGCGCTCGCGGGGGACCTTAGTTGGCCGGGCAGGTGCTGGGGTCGAGCTTGCCGTTGACTTTGAAGACGTAGTCGGGCTGGGGGTAGATGGAGGGCTCTTCGACGACTTTTTCCAGGGCCGGGTCTTCTTTGACCCAGCGGTAGATCGGATACCAGTATTCGGCCGAGGGCGAGTCCTGGGTGGCTTCGCTCATGATCAGGTAGTCGTATTCGCCTTCGTTGATCAGGCGCCGGAACTGGGGGCAGGTGGTGGCGAGGCGGAGGGAGCCGTGGGGACCTTTCTGGCCGATGAATTCGACGTGGTTGGAGAGGTCGGCGCCGAAGAAGCCGAACTGGCCGAAGATGATCTCGCTCGAGCCGACGATGCCGATCTTCTGGTCCTTGAGCTTGCGGGTGTATTCGTAGGCTTCTACGGGGCCGCCTTCCTGCAGGAAGAGGGTCGCCTTGGTGTAGGCCTGATCGTTCCATTGGACCTCCTGAGCGCGGCCGAGGACCACTGCGAGGAGGATGACCGCGAGGCCGACCATCGCCACTTTCGCCCGCGAGAGGACGCCGCGGACGCGCAGAACGCCGAGCCCACCCGGCGCCCAGACCAGCGCCAGGGTGATGAAGATCGTCCCGAGGATGTAGGTCGGATACCAGCGCGGGGTGGTCAGGACCGTGATCGCGTAGACGACGGTGAGGAAGTAGAGGGTCCAGCGAGCACGGCCGTCAGGCGCCCGTAGCGGCCGGGCCAGCGGCAGCATCACCATCGCCAGCACCAGCCCCGGCATCAGGTAGCGGGTGTTGGTGAAGAACCCGGTCGGCGAGCCCTCCTGGCCGGCCGCGGTCAGCGGCGTGAAGACGTAGACGATCGCGGTCAGGAGCGCCGCCACCGCGATCACCCGGAGGATGATGTTGCGCGAGCGGAAGGTGATGAAGAGGGCGGCCGCGACGGCGACGATCAGGATCAGCGGCCACAGCGGCCCGAGGGCATTTTCGAGCTGGGGGAAGAACCAGCTGCGGTAGATCGTCGGGTTGGTCAGGTAGTGGGCGACCGAGAAGCGGGGCCGCGGGTCGAGCGGCATCTGGTCGGGGACTGGCAGGTGAAGCGGCCCGAACTTGGTGATCGGGAGCGGGTTGCCGCCGCTCTTGATCGCCGCCCGCAGGTACCAGTAGCCGCCGACGATCAGCAGCGGCACCCCCATCACCCAGGCGGTCGTCCAGCGGCGGCCGCGGCCGCTGAAGAAGAAGACGCCGATCGCGATCGCCACCACCGGCACCAGGAAGGTCGTCTTCACCGAGATCGCGAGGCCGGCGGCGATCCCGGCCAGGATCAGCGGGCCCTTGTCGAGGAGGGCGGCGCCACGCTCCGGGGTGTCCTGGACGGCCGCCCCCTCGGCCGGGGCTCTTCGCTGGTGGCCGTTGATGAGAAAGGCGGCGAAGGCGATCAGGAAGGCGAGACCGAGGATGTCGTTGCGCGCCTCCCCCGGCTGGGTTTCGACCATCACCCCGGAGTCGAGGACGAGCGCCGCGGCGACCAGCGTCGCCGGCCCGACCTTGTAGGGCCGGCCGACGCACCAGGCGGCGAGCAGGGCGATCGCCAGGTAGAAGAGGTTGATCAGCGGCGCGAGCCAGGCGCTCTTGAAGAGAACGATCGTCGCTGCGTCGATCAGCTCCGAGCTCTGCGGGTAGAACCAGGCCGCCAGCCGCAGCGGATCGGTGAAGTGGAGGTGGATCGTCGAGTGTTCCTGGGCGAAGGTCGCCGCGAAAGGCATGTGGTACCAGGTCGTGTCGCCGCCGAACATGCCCTGGTCGAGCGCCAGCTGCGAGGGGAAGGTCCACTCGGCGACGGTGAACGAGGCAACCGCGATCGCGATCAGCAGAGCCAGGTTCTGGACCCGCGGCGCCGCCACTTCCCGCTGCTCCTCGGGCGCTCTCCAGTAGCCGATCAGCGCCGCCAGCAGCCCCACCGCAATGCAGAAGAAGACGATCCAGCCAAGCCGCAGGGCGCTCAACGTCCCGAGGATCTCGAGCGAGACGACGAGCAGGGCGACCCCGATCGTGACGTCTCCGAGGCGCGCCAGCGCGCCCGAGAATTCGGGTGCGATCCAGCGCCGCAGCCAGTAGCCGCCGAGGCCATCGGCCGCGACGATCCCGATCACGGCAAGGCAGCCGCCTATGTAGGAGCCGAAGTCCGGTGCCACGGGCGCGGGATGCTAGTGCGCCCCGCGCCCGGGACGCAGCGTCACTTCGCGGCGGCGGGGATGCTGCAGGCCACCCCGGTGCCTTTCAGGCCGCAATAGCCGTTCGGCACCTTGTGCAGGTACTGCTGGTGGTAGTCCTCGGCGTAGTAGAAGGGGCCGGCCGGCTCGATCTCGGTGGTTACCGGGTCCTTGCCCGCCGCCTTCAGCGCCCCGTCGTAGGACTCCCGGGCCATCTCCGCGGCCGCTTTCTGGGCGTCGTCGGTGAAGTAAATCCCCGAGCGGTACTGGGTGCCGACGTCGTTGCCCTGGCGCATGCCCTGGGTCGGGTCGTGCTCCTCGAAGAAGATCTTGAGCAGGTCGGCGTAGGAGACCTTTGCCGGGTCGAAGGCGACCATCACGGCCTCGGCGTGGCCGGTCTTACCGCTGCAGACCTCCTCGTAGGTCGGGTTCGGGGTGATCCCGTTCTGGTAGCCAACCGCAGTCGAGTAGACGCCGTCCATTTCCCAGAACAGCCGCTCCGCGCCCCAGAAGCAGCCGAGCGCAAAGTAAGCCTCCTCGATCCCCTCGGGGAACGGCGGCTCCAGCGGCGTGCCGAGGACGGCGTGCTGCTTCGGCACCGGGAAGGAGCGCTCGCTGCGGCCCGACAGCGCCTCCTCGGGCGTCGGCATCTTGGTCTTCTCGGGGCTCAGCATCGTCATCAGTCTTCCAATGTCCATTTTCGTCCTTTCGTCCTCCCTCCAGGGTACGCCCGGCGGCTAACGAATCGGTGAACTCAGGCGCCGAGCCGGTCCATCCAGCCGGCGAGGTCGACCTCGTCCCAGGCCTCGGCGATGGAGACGTCGCGCGACCGCAGGATCGCGGACGAGCTGAGCTCGACCGCCCTGCCACTCGCGCCGACGCCGAGGAGCTCGCCGCCCATGAGGGCCTGCCCGATCTGATGGGCGGCGACCCGGTCGCCCTCGACGAGGATTATCGTGATCTCCTAGCTAGCGCAGGTCGGGGAAGTAGCGGATCGCCTTCCGCTGCTCACGCCGTCGTCGACGAAGCCGGCGCTGAGCAGGCGCTCGCGGGCGCCGGCGCCGTGTTCGTTGATCGCTCCGATAGAAGCATCGGAGCAGCGCCTCGCTCTCCTCCGGCCCCATCGGGGCAACATAGGGCCGCCCGCCGCCACAGCCGATACGGTGTTGGGCGATGGGCTGCCTGGTCGTCCTCTTGGCCTTTCTCTCGCCGCGGCTGGCGCTGTTCGTCCTCTTCCTCTTCACCGACCTGCTCTCGCGCGCCTACGACAGCTGGATCCTGCCTTTCCTCGGCTTCTTCCTCCTGCCCTGGACGACCCTCGCCTATGCGGTGATGTGGGACGTCGGCTCGAACAAGGTGAGCGGCTTCGAGTGGTTCGTGGTCGTGCTGGCCTTCGTCGTCGACCTCGGGTCCTACCTGCGCGGCGAGCGGGCGCGGTCCTCGCGCAGCTGAGCTACTCCTCCTCGAGCTCGTAGCAGAGCCGCACATGGCGCTTGTTCAGCGCCACGAAGGAGCGGCAAAAAGTGCTGCCGTCACCGTGGAAGGTGACTTCGACGTTGGTCAACGGAATGAACTCGAACTCGGCGCGGTTGAGCAGATCCGAGAAGCGCCGCTGGTAGCCGGCCTGCGGCAACGTCACGTCGCCTATCAGCCGGTGCCGGTCGGTCTCGAAAACCGCCCGCTCGACGCGCCGCTGAGCAGCGAGGGCGGGCGACGAGCCACTCACAGACATGTCGTTGTCCATACCCTGGGAATCGACAACTACGCAAAATCGCTTTAACAACGGCGCGCTGCGGCAAGGGCTAATTCACTCGAAGAGCGCCTTCGCCCCAGTCGAATCACTTTTCGCGACCCGCGCCCTCTTGATCCGACGCCTCGGCTTGGGGCTTGGGCGGGATAGGACACTCGCGAGGAGCGGATCTTCGATTCCCCAAACCCGCGCCAAGAAGAGCGCCCCGAGGTCGAGAACGTCCTTGAGACCGTTCTGGTCCCCCGGAAAGAGGAGCTGACACAGATCGTCGATACGCCCATCGGCGAGCTGCTCCTCGAACAGAACGAGGTCCGCATAACGGAGCGCGTCACCCGCAATCAGGGGGTGTTCTCCCAGCCGACGCGCGAAGCCGAGGTAGGCCGGCATCCAGTGGGGTGGTTCGGCGACAGCATTTGCCAGTCTTGGCACCTGAACCGCAGCTGCCTTGCCGAGCTCTTTCGAGGTCCGTTGGAGGGCGTCTTGGTAATAGTCGTCGGCCCGCGCGGCTATCTCCCGCAGAGCCTCGGCGTCGGCGGCCCCAGAAGAGAATGCGGCCTCTTGCTGAGAGTCTCCGAACCCGGGGGAAAATCGCGCTAGCTGACCAGCGGTCGTGAATCCCGCCACGAGCAACGCGATTAGACCCTCCGCGACCAAGCCACTTCTCGTCCCGGCTTCGAGACCCGTGGCTGCCGTGAGGGCCTCGAAGTAGCCCTGCAGTCGCTTGGTTCGCGCAGGAGTACCGCTGTACCAGAACGCTCCACTTAGATAGTCCCAGGCAGCCTGCAGCGGCCTGCTCCGTAGCTTGCCCGATCTTCGGGCTGGTGCGAAAATGTCCTCGCAAAGGTCGATATTGCCTGACCCGAAATAGCTCTGGTCGGGCTCGACGCCGAAGCGCTGCTCGATGGCTCGGACGGCAGCACTGTCCCACAAGGACACGTTCACGGGCCTCGAGAACTGCACCGTTGCCTTGGCGATCGAAGTCTTCGCGAAAAGGATGTGATCCGAGCGAAGAAGGCGAGACAACCCGAGGAGCCAAACGATGCGATCGGCCTCCTTCGTGGAGCCTTTTCGGTCCTTGCACTCGCAAATCAGCGTGCTCGGGGTGAGCGAGGGGTCGAAGCCGACTCCAAATACGTCGATCTCGCCGAGCGTCTGCGGGCTTCCGAGAACTCTCTCTCGCAGGTTTATTCCGCGCCGTACGTACCACCCCGACAAGAAGAGCGCACGCTGCACTCGATACTCCCAAGCGGCACCTTTCGACAGATCGGAAAATCCAGTCATAGGAATTTGTCTTGCTGCGCCGCATCCCTCACTGCGGCCAAGAGCCGATCCTGGTGAAGACGAGCATCCGCCGCCTCCTGTCCGAGGCGAAGACGGGTCGCGACTGGGTCAGAGAACTCCCGGGGTTGAAGCAATCCATTGCCAGACGATGATCCTGCGGATTGCCGGAGAATCGAACCCGCACGCATGGTGTCGAGCGCCGTAAGAAGGGCATCTTTCTTCACGGCCGTGAATCGGAATCGCTTTGAGCCCTCAGCGACTGGCTCAACGCTGACGATCTTTTGCTTCTCCAGCGCCCCATAGTCGGTCGCAATTGGACTTGCGTTGCCGGCATGACCGCTGTCGATCAGGACTTCGAGGAAGCGTTCGGGGTTATCGAGCTTGTACCTCGCATAATGCGTGGCGAAGGCGAACGAAGCGATCACGAGCCTCACCTGGTCGAGGACGTCCGGTACATCTTCGCGCGCAACGCCGAACCCCTGGAACCGCGGCGTGAAGTGGAAGCTGCCCCTTTTCCCGCTCTCGGTCACGATCTCGGTCCTCTCGATGATTCCTTCTCGAACTGCCAACTCGACAAGTCCTTTAGGCGCCGATTCGATGTCTTTAAGCGGCCGGCCCTCGTTTTGGTGGAGCTCATCGAGCAAAGAGCGAAGGTTTTCTCTGACATCTCTGGGCAGAGCAGAGAGCGCCTTGGCGGTCCGATCGATGTCCTCACCCCAGAGAAAGTCGTTGTAGAGGAAATCGCAATCGAAGTCACTCACGTGGCGCCTTAGGACCAGCGCACGGGTCTCAGCAAGCTCGAGAGCGAGTGCGGCCTCGTCCTCCGTCAGGCCGATCTCTGCACATGAGCGGACGATTTCCTCCTCGGTGCGGGGCAGAGAGGCAACATCTCTGAGAATGTGGAGCGCGCCGCGCTCTGAAGGCTGCGGATCCAAGTGGCGCCAGACCCGAGCAGCTTGACTGACGACGTCATCCTCGTCGATCACGAGTGGCCTCACGAACCTCACTCGGTCGGCGCTGTCGCGCTCGACCTGCACGATCCCCAAGGCATCGAGAACCGGCAGAAGCGTGTCTCTCAACTCCCTGTTCGATATCCCTGCATCTTGCGCCAGGGGGAGAAGGTGGTTCATGGAGTAGGCCTTCAGACCGCGGACGCGTCCAAGCAGGTCTGCAGCTCGCCCTGCGAGGCCAGTCGCCTCAAACCGGATCGCGTCATCAACCCGAAACGTCCGTAGGTGCTTCCAAGCCGTATAGATCCAGCGCCCTTGCTCGATGTCGCTGGGATCTCGAGCCGCTCGGGACACGCGCGTACCGTATCGGGAGAGCATCGGTCCGGGCTGCGAATGCCCGCCTCGGAAAATCGGGGTGCCCGGATTCGAACCGGGGGCCTCCGCCACCCAAAGGCGGCGCGCTACCAGGCTGCGCCACACCCCGACCCCGCAAGTGTAGGTTGCGGGAATGGCGGAAGTGCTCCCGTTCAAGGCGCTGCACTACGACCTCGGCCGGGTCGGGTCGCTCGGCGCTGTCGCCTCGCCGCCCTACGACGTGATCGATCCGGCACAGCGGGCGGCGCTGCTCGAGCGCTCGCCTCACAACGCGGTGGCGATCGACCTGCCAGTGCCGCCGGGCGAAGAGGCGAGCGGCGAGGCCTACGCGGCGGCTGAGAAGCAGCTTGAGGGGTGGATCGCCGACGGCGCCCTGGTCCAGGACTCCGAGCCCTCGCTCTGGGCGCTGAGCCAGGACTACACCGCGCCCGACGGGACCAGGCACAGCCGCCACGGCGTCCTGGCCCGGGTCCGGGTCGAGGAGTACGAGAGCGGCGGCATCCGGCCCCACGAGCGTACCCACCCCGGGCCGCTGCTCGACCGGCTCGAGCTGACCCGAGCCACCGGCTACAACCTCTCGCCGATCTTCTCGCTCGCCAGCGAGGATCCCTGGCCGCTGGTAGAGCCGGCGCTGGCCCCGGAGCCCTGGGGCGAGGTGACGGACGAGGACGGCACCGTCAACCGGCTCTGGAAGATCGAGGACCAAGACATTCACCGCACGGTCACCGAGCTGCTCAGCAGCGCCCAGCTGCTGATCGCCGACGGCCACCACCGCTACGAGACCGCCCGCGCCTTCCGCGACGAGGTCGGCGCCGAGGGGGCCCACGAGTACACCCTGATGTCGCTGACCGGGCTCGACGACCCAGGCCTCACCGTCTTCCCCACCCATCGCCTGCTGGCGCTCGGCGACGAGGACGCCCAGCGCCGCTTCGGCGGCGGCGTCCGCGAGCTGTTCGAGGCGACCGAGGTCGGCGAGAGCGAGATCGACCCGGCCGGTGAGAAGGGCATCGGCGTCTTCGGGCTCTATGACCGTCACCACCGCACCGCCTACCGGCTGCGGCTGAAGGACGAGGCGCTCGCCGAGCTCGACCGCCGCCTCGCCGGCAAGCCCGAGGCCTACCGGCGCCTCGACTCGGCGATCCTCGAGACGCTCGTCCTCAAGGGCCTGCTGGGGATGAGCGACGAGGACATCGATGAGCGTCACGGGCTCGAATACGCGAAGAGCGTCCCCGACGCGCTCGCCGGGCTCGAGCAAGGCTACGACGTCGCCTTCGTACTGCGGCCGGTGCCGATCGAGCAGGTCCGCGCCGTCGCCGCGACCGACGAGAACATGCCGCCGAAGTCGACCTACTTCTTCCCCAAGGTGATGACCGGCTTCGCCTTCAACCCGGTGCGCTGAGGCCCGCGATGGTCAAGATCTACACCAAGAAGGGCGACGACGGGACGACCTCCCTCTGGTACGGCGGCCGCATCCCCAAGCACCACGGCCGCACCGAGGCCTACGGCACCCTCGACGAGGCCTGCGCCCAGCTCGGCGCCGCGCGGGCGCTCTGCGGCCAGGGCGAGGAGGAGATGGCGGCGGCGATCCTCCGCCTCCAGGACGACCTCTTCATCGCCGGCGCCGAGCTGGCGACCGCGCCGGAGGCGGCCGAGCGCCTGCAGGACGGGGTCAGCCGCACCACCGAGGCGATGGTCGCCGAGCTCGAGGGTCTGATCGACCGCTACATGGCGGCGGTCGAACTGCCGCCGAAGTTCGTGATTCCCGGCGGCAACCGGCTCTCCGCCCAGCTCGACGTCGCCCGGACTGTGATTCGCCGCGCCGAGCGCCGGATCTCCGAGCTGGCCGCGGAAGGCGAGCTGGCGAGCGAGACCGTGATCCACTTCGTCAACCGCGCCTCCGACCTCGCCTTCGCGATGGCCCGCTATGCCGACGTCGAGGACCCGACGCTGTTCCACGGCCGCGACCGGAGCGGGTGAAGTGAGGGTCTCGGCCCGGCGGATCGAGGGCCTGGCCCACGAGGTCGATCTCGAGGGCGGCCACGTCCTGATCGTCGACGAGCCGGCCGACCGGGGCGGCACCGACACCGGCCCCCGCCCCACCCAGCTGCTCGCCGCCAGCCTCGCCGGCTGCAGCGCGATCACGATCGAGATGTACGGAGAGCGAAAGGGCTGGAGCCTGGGCCGGGTCGAGGTCGACGTCGACGTCACCTACGACCACCACGTCCCGGTCGAGTTCCGCGTCGCCCTTCACCTGCCGGGCGAGCTGAGCCGGGAGCAGCGCCAGCGGCTGCTGCTGATCGCCGAGAAATGCCCGGTCCACAAGGTGCTGGCCGGGGAAGCGAAGGTGACCGTGGCAGAGCGGGTCGAGGCCACGTAGTGGCCGAGGCGGCCGGCTGATGGACCTCGGGATCGCTGGCCGCGGCTGCGTCGTCACCGGCGCCAGCCGCGGGATCGGGCGCGAGACGGCGGCGCTGCTCTGCGCCGAGGGCGCCGCGGTGCTGTTGGTTGGGCGCGAGGAGGGACGACTGGCGCCGGCGGTCACGGAGGCCGAGCGGGCCGGCGCCGGGAGCGGCGGCCGCGCTGCGGCCCTCGCCCTCGACGTCACCGATGAGGACGCCGGCGAGCGCCTGCTGGCCGCCGCCGAGGAGCGCTTCGGCAGCCTCGACGTGCTCGTCAACAACGCCGGCTTCGCCCGCTGGCGCGACCTCGACGACGTCCCCGACGAGGATTGGCGGGCCCAGTACGAGGTCAACGTGATGGCGCCGCTGCGGGCGATGCGCGCCGCCGCGCCGCCGATGGCCGAGCGCGGCTGGGGCCGGATCGTCAACGTCTGCTCGACCGCCGGCAAGCGACCGTCGGCAGCGATGGCCGAGTACTCGGTGGCGAAGGCGGCCGAGCTCTCGCTTTCGCGCCTCTTCGCCGATCGCTACGCGGCGCGCGGCGTCCTCGTCAACGCGATCTGCCCCGGCCCGACCGAATCGGAGATGTGGATGGCGCCTGGCGGGCTCCTCGACGAGTCGCATGCGATGTCCGGCGCGGCCTCGCGCGAGGAGGCGCTCGCCGCCGCCGGCGGCAAACGGCCGATCGGCCGCCTCGCCGAGCCTGTCGAGATCGCCGCGGCGATCGCCTTCCTCTGCTCGGAGCGGGCCTCCTACGTCGCCGGCGCCGCCTGGTCGGTGGACGGCGGCACCGTCCAGGTCATCGTTTGAGCGGGCTCGCCGAGCGGCTACTGACGCCGGCCGAAGCGGCGGCGGCGCCGTCGCGCGGCGGGACCGACGCGGCGGTCCTGCTCGCCCTCTACGGCTGGCCCGAGGATCCCGGCCTGATCTTCACCGAGCGCCGCGCCGACCTCCGCCGCCACGCCGGCGAGATCTCATTCCCCGGCGGCCGCCAGGACCCCGGCGATGCCGACCTCGAAGCGACGGCGCTGCGCGAGGCGCAGGAGGAGATCGCCCTCGACCCGGCAGCGGTGACGGTCGCCGGCGCCCTCACCCCGGTCTCGACCTTCGTCACCGGCTACCGCGTCCAGCCCGTCGTCGGCACCGTCGCGGCGCCGCTCGAGCTCGGGCTCGAGCCGAACCCGACCGAGGTCGAGACCGTCCTCACCTTCTCGCTCGCGCTGCTGCGCGACGGCTACGCGATGCGGCGGCTGATCCGCCGCGGCATCCCCATCCACACGCCGACCTACGAGGTCGAGGGGGCGCTGATCTGGGGGGCGACGGCGCGGATCCTCTCGGACCTGCTCGGGCGGCTCGACGGCTAGGAGCCGCCGACGGGCGAGATCGTGCGCCCGACCGCGGCCGCCATCGCCTCGACCCAGGACTCGGGATCCTCGCGCGGCGCCTCGACCAGCTCGACCGGAATCCGCCAGGTCCGGGCGGCTTTGCGGAGGATCTCGGCGCCGCCGGAGAGCAGCGCCGGGTCGGCGTCGCCGCTGGCCTCGTAGACGATGCCGCGGACGGGGGTGTCGACGAGGCGTTCGGCCAGCGCCTCCAATCGCGGCCCGTGGACTGCCGCCACCAACTCGGCGTCCCCGTTCGCGGAGCCGAGTAGGAGGACGACGACGGCGACGTCGCCGACCAGCTCGAGCAGCGTGCCCGGCTGCTCGGGGTCGGCCAGCGCCGGCTCGATCGCGGCCGCCTCGATCTCCACCAGGCCCGACTCGCGGCGGCTCGTCCCCCGCACTGCCCAGCCATCGGCACGGAGCCGCTCGCCGAGCGAGCGCCCGCAGCAGCCGCAGCCGACGATCAGCGCGCGTGCCATCACGCCGACTCTAGGTCAGCGAAGGACTGAGGTGCGGCGCTGCTCCTCGCTGGCTCCGGGCCCGAGCTGCGCGTGCAGGTGACCTCTGCCGGGAACCAGCTCCTCGCCGCAGGCCGAGCAGGCCGGGACCATGTGGGCGACCTCGCCGCAGTCGTCGTGAACGAGCTCGATCGGCGGCCCCCCCTCCCCCGCAGTCCATTTGTCGCCCCAGCGCATCAACGCCCAGAGGACCGGCATCAGCTCGTGGCCCTTCTCGGTGAGGCGGTATTCGAAGCGCTCGGGGTGCTCGCTGTAGGCGCGGCGCTCGAGGATCCCCTCCTCGGTCAGCGTCGCCAGCCGCTGGCTGAGGACGTTGGTCGCGACCCCGAGCGAGCCCTGGATCTGGTCGAAGCGGCAGCGGCCGAGGCTGACGTCGCGAATCACCAGCAGGGCCCAGCGCTCGCCCAGGACCGAGAGCGGCTTGGCGATCGAGCAGTTGAGATCGGCGAAGGCCTGGATCGGCATCAAGGCGATCGTACGCCCTCAACTTGCTTTTCACAAGCCTCGTCGCTAGGGTGCCTTGCGAAATGCAAGCGACGCGAACGGAGCGGTGATGGCACAGCGCTGGAAAGTCCTCGTCCTGACCTCAGTCGGACTGTTCATGGCGAGCCTCGACCTGTTCATCGTCAACATCGCCTTCCCGGACCTCTCGCGCGCCTTCGACGGCGCCTCCCTCTCCGACCTCTCCTGGGTGCTGAACGCCTACGCGATCGTCTTCGCTGCCCTGCTGGTCCCGGCCGGGCGGATCGCGGATCGGGTCGGCCGCAAGAGGGTCTTCCTGCTCGGCCTACTCGCCTTCTCGCTCGCCTCGGCGCTCTGCGCCGTCGCCCCCTCGGTGCTGGCGCTCGACGCCGCCCGCGTGCTGCAGGCAGCCGGCGGGGCGATGATGGTCCCGACCACGCTGGGCCTGATCCTGTCGGCCTTCCCACCCGAGCAGCGGGCGGCGGCGATCGGGATCTGGTCGGCGGTCGGCGCCGTCGCCGCCGCCCTCGGGCCGCCGCTCGGCGGCCTCCTCGTCCAGATCAGCTGGCACTGGATCTTCCTCGTCAACGTCCCGATCGGCCTCGTCGCGGCGCTGGTCGGGTGGCGCGTCCTCGATGAGGTCCGTGAACCCGAGGACGGCCGCCCCGACCTGCTCGGCGCGGGAATGCTGGCGGTGGGGATCGGCCTGCTCACGCTCGGCATCGTCCAGGGGCCCGAGTGGGGCTGGGGCGGCGGCCGCGACATCGGCGTGCTCGCCGCCGCGGCGGCGCTGGTCGCCGGCTTCCTCCTCCGCTCCGCCCGCCACCGCTCTCCGGTGATCGAGCTACCGCTGCTCCGCGTCCGCTCCTTCGCCCTCGCCAACCTGGCGACGCTGGTCTTCTTCGGCGGCTTCGGCGCAATGCTGCTCTCCGGCGTCCTCCTGCTAACCGAAGTCTGGGGCTACTCAGAGCTCCACGCCGGCATCGCCCTCTCCCCCGGCCCGCTGATGGCCGCCGCCTTCGCGATCCCCTCGGGCCGGCTCGGCGGCCGCATCGGCCAGCGGCCGGTCGCGATTGCCGGCGGCCTCGTCTTCGCCGGCGGCTTCGTCATCACGCTCGCCACCGTCAGCGCCGACTCCGCCTACGCCACCAGCTTCCTGCCCGGGTTCATGATCAGCGGCGCCGGCGTCGGCCTCACCCTCGGCTCCCTGCCCGCTGCGGCCACCGCAGAACTGCCGCCGAGCCGCTTCGCCACCGGCTCGGCCATCTTCGGGATGGCCCGCCAACTCGGCTCGGCGATCGGCGTCGCCGTCCTCGTTGCCCTGATCGACAGCAGCGCCGGCGACCTCCTCAGCGGCCTCCGCAGTGGCTGGTGGCTGGCCCTGGGCGCCGGCCTCGGCACCGCCCTCCTGGCATTGGCCCTCGGCCCGATCGGAGCCGAGACCCGCCGCCGCGCCGACCGGGCCTCCGCTTCAGCCCAGCGCACCCCGGCCTGAGCCGATGAGGTTGCCCTTTCCGTCGTAAGTCGGTGGAAAAGGCAACCTCGCGAGGTCAGGTCGAGCCGAAGTCGCTGCGGCCGCGCAGGCGGACGCGCTCGTCCTCGCGAACGGCGGCGTCGAGATCGGCCTCGCTCATCTCCGGCACCCCACGCCGGCGCCGCATCTCGTTCTGCGCCTCGAGCATCTGCCGGACGTCGTCGATCTCGTTCTGCGCCTCGACCGCCGGCGGGCGGGTCGGCCGCCAGTCGAGCAGCTCGGCAGCCCCGGCCTTTGAGAAGTGGCCAACCAGCAGCAGGGCGCCGACGATCAGCGCCAGCACCCCGAGCGTCCCCAGCACGAGCAACACGGCACCAAGGATAGGCGCATATCGGGCCGCCGGCCCGCCCTGGGGTAGCCTCGCGGCATGAATTCGGGATTCACCGAGCTGGCCAGCGTCGACGGCACGATCACCCCGACCGCCGAGGCGAGGCTGCCGCTCAAGGACGACGGGCTCTACCGCGGCGACGGGGTCTTCGAGGTGATCCGGCTCTACGCCGGCCGCCCGTTCGCTCTTGCCGACCACTACCAGCGGATGCAGCGCTCGGCGGCGGCGATCGAGCTGCCGCTCGACCTGCCGGCGCTGGAAGCCGAGGTCGCGGCGCTGCTCGCCGCCGCCGGCGACGCGGAAGCGCAGCTGCGGCTGATCGTCACCCGCGGCGGCCGCCGCATTGCCGCCACCGAGCCGGTCCCCGACCACGCCGAGGCGGTCTCGGTCGGCTCCGTCGTCTACCAGCCGACGGTGATCCTCAACGGGGTCAAGTCGCTCTCCTACGGGGCCAACATGGAGGCGACCCGGATCGCCCGCGCCCGCGGCGCCGACGAGGCGCTCCTGGTCAGCCCCGACGGCACCGTGCTCGAGCCGCCGACCTCGACGATCTTCTGGGTCTCCGAGGACGAGCTGCGGACGACCGCGCTGGAGGCCGGCGTGCTCGCCTCGATCACCCGCGACCGCCTGGTCGGGGCACTCGCGGTCAGCGAGGGCGAGTGGCCGATCGGCGACCTGCTCGGCGCCAGCGAGGCCTTCCTCGCCTCGACCGTGCGCGAGGTGCAGCCCGTGCAGCGGGTCGACGACGCCGAGCTCGGCGAAGTGCCCGGCCCGCGGACGATCGAAGCGCGCGCGGCCTTCGCGGCGGTGCTGGCGCGAGAGCTGGGAAGCTGAGCGCCTATCCGGCGCTCAGTTCCATCATCAGCTCGTCGGGATAGCACCAGCTCCAGGTCTCGCCCGGCTCGGCCGAGCGGATGATCGGGTGCTGGGTCTCTTGGTAGTGCCCGGTGGCGTGCTTGCCCGGCGAGTTGTCGCAGCAGCCGACGTGGCCGCAGCTCTGGCACATCCGCAGGTGGACCCAGTGGCCGCCGGTCTTCAGGCACTCCTCGCAGCCGTCGACCGGGTCGGGCAGATCCAGCAGCTGGACCTGGTCGAGGTGGGTGCACTCAGCCGGCATCAGGACCCGGTGGCGATCTCGGCCGGCTCGCCGCCGGGGAACCAGTGGGCCTCGACCGGCGGCGGGCTGTCGCGGAGGAAGCGCTCGGCGTCGAGCGCCCCCATGCAGCCGGTGCCGGCGGCGGTGACGGCCTGCCGGTAGGTGTGGTCGACGACGTCGCCGACGGCGAAGACGCCGGCGAGGTTGGTCCTGGTCGAGCCCGGCTCGGTGACGATGTAGCCGTCCTCGTCGGTGTCGACCTGGCCGCCGACAATCTCCGAGCGCGGGATGTGGCCGATCGCGACGAAGGCGCCGGTCGCCTCGATCTCCTGCTCGGCGCCGGTCTCGGCGTTGCGGAGGCGGATCTTCTCGAGCTTGCCGCCCTCACCGCCAACGAACTCCTCCGGCACGAACGGCGTCAGGAAGTCGATGTCCTCCTTCTCGCGGGCCCGGTCGAGCATGATCTTCGAGGCGCGGAACTCGTCGCGCCGGTTGACGATCGTCAGCTGGTCGGCGAACTTGGAGATGAAGATCGCGTCCTCCATCGCCGAGTCGCCGCCGCCGACCACGATCACCCGGTGACCTTTGAAGAAGGCGCCGTCGCAGACGCCGCACGTGGAGACGCCGCGGCCGCCCAGCTCCATCTCGCCCGGAATCCCGAGCCGGCGGGGCTCCGCCCCCATCGCCAGGATCACGGTCTTGGCACGGTGCTCCTCGTCGCCGAGGAAGACCTTCTGGATGTCACCGTCGGAAAGCTCGACCCGGTCGACGTCGTCGCTGACGAAGCGGGTGCCGAAGCGCTCGGCCTGGGCCCGGAACTGGGCCATCATCTCCGGCCCCATGATCCCCTCGGGATAGCCGGGATAGTTCTCGACGTCGGTCGTGTTCTGCAGCTGCCCGCCCCACTGGAAGCCCTCGAAGACCAGCGGCTGCAGGTCCGCCCGCGCGGTGTAGAGCGCGGCGGTGTAGCCAGCGGGGCCGCCGCCGACGATGATTACGCTCTCGACCTGCTTGCTCTCCGTATCGCTCATCTGGGTCTCCTCGAGCCTACTCATCCAGCCCTTTACTTTACTTTTTATAGTACTCCCCTAGGCGCTCGTCGACAAGCGGCCCGACGGCCGGCTCGAGCTCCGAGGTGGCGCTGCCGCCGCGCTCGATCGGAAGCCCCTCTTCTTCCCACAGGTGCACCCGGTGGCGCAGCTGGAAGAAGGCGACGACCCCCGGCGGGATCGGCATCCAGAAGGAGATCAGGCGGAAGACGAGAATCGCCGGGAATACCGTCCCCTCGGGGATGCCGAAGAGGACGAAGGCGCCGATCATCCCCGCGTCGACCGCCCCGACCCCAGCCGGGGCGAGCGGGAAGAGGTTGGCGACCATGCCGAGGAAGTAGCCCTGGACCACCACCGCCAGCGGCACCTTGACCCCTAGCGCGTGGAAAGAGGCCCAGAGCACGCCGATGCTGAAGGCCCAGAAGCCGGCGGCGCCGATTATCGCCAGGCCGCCGCGCGAGGGATGGGTGAAGAGGCTGAGCGCGAAGCGGAAGCCCTCCCCGACCGTCGCCGGGACCTTGGCCGCGCTGCGGACGAAGGAGCGCGCTTTCTCGCCCTGCGCGTAGGGAGCCAGCCGCCGTTCGAGATCGGCGGGGATCAGGGCGATCAGGATCCCGATCACGATCAGCAGCCCGGCGACCGCCGCCGGGATGATCGTCAGCTCGACCGAGTTGGCGCCGTTGACGAGCCCGATCCGCAACAGCAGCCCGCAGACGATCAGGGCCAGCGGATAGAAGGCGTAGTGGAGGCTGACGAAGGCGACCATGCGGCGGCCGACGTCGCGCCGCGCCATCCCCGCTTTGCGCAGGGCCCAGTAGGTGAGCGCGACGCCGCCGGCGCCGCCGGCCGAGAACAGCAGCGTCGCCGCGACCCCCGCCATGTTGATCTCGTAGGTCTCGGTCCAGGTGAGGCGCAGGGCGTCACCGCCGACCACCGCTTTGAAGAGGGCGATATAGGTGGCGTAGGCGAGGACGTTGAGGCCGATCGCGACCCCGATCCAGACCGGGTCGGCGTCGTCGAGCTTGCCGAGCGCGTCGCCGAAGCCGGCCAGCTTCGGAAAGAGGAAGTAGATCCCGACGAGGAGGATCGCGATCAGGATCAGCGTCTGGACGATCCGTTTCGTCGACAGCAGCGGCAACCCGGCATCGCGATCGCCGTTTGCCGTCATCCGATCTCCAGGCACCGTCCCGAAAACTACTGGCTGGCGATCCTCTCCAAACGCTGCAGCCGCCGATTGACCGCCTGAACCAACGGCTCGGCGAGCGGCTCGCCCCGCCGCACCAAGGCCACCAGGAGCGCCCCGGCGATCAGGTCGGTGACGTAGTGCTCGCCCAGATAGACGAGGCCGAAGCCCAGCGTGCCGGCATAGGTCCAGCCGAGCGCGCCCTCGGCGCGGCCCGTTTCGGCGAGCGAGATCGCCCCCATCACCGAGGTCGCGAAGTGCAGTGACGGCATCGCCGCCCAGGGGTTGCCGCCGAGCGCCTTGTACATCGTCTCCCAGGCGCGGCCCCAGGTCGGTTCGCCGACCTCGACCATGATCCGCCGCACCTCCTCGTCGCCGGCATGGCCGTTCTCGACTGCCCACCAGGGCGGCGCCGTCGGGACCAGCCAGTAGACGACGCAGCCGAGGTCGAAGACGGCGGCCATCTGGCGGGCGGCGCGCGGGAAGCCGCGGTGGTTGCGAACCAGGACCACGACCAGCGCCAGGTAGGGCTCGAAGAACCAGAGCCAGTGGGCCCAGGTGAGGAGGCGGTCGACGGCGCGGGCGAACGGCAGCCGGGCGACGGCGCGCTGGAGGCGGCCGTTGGGCAGCCGGCCGAGGCCGATGATCCGGTCGCTGATGATCGGATAAGTGGCGTGGAGACGTTCGCGCAGCCGTTCCGGGTCGTCGTATGGGAGCTCGTGGACGACCGCGAAGGCCCACATCTGCAGCGCGAAGAGGACGACGTCGCGCGAGCGCGAGCGCCTCTTCAGCACCGCCAGCGCCAGCGGCCCGGAGGAGGCGGCGGCGATCGTCACCGCTGCCGGAACCCGCAGTCGCTTGCGGACCAGCGGCACCGCGATCGCAGCAACGAGACAGGCGCCGGCGCCGGCGCGCACGGGGAGGCCCAGCCCACTCGGTCCACGGCGGCGAATCATCGCGCGGCGAGTATATGGAGGGTCCGGCCAGCCGCCGGACGGCGGTTGGAGGCGGGAACCGCAGCGCCGGTCTCCCTGAATAGAATGGCCGCGCCTTGTCCCCGCACTCACCTGGCACCGACCAGATCGACGCTCTCATGTGGGTCGGCCTCGTGGCCGCCATCCTCGTCGTGGCCGTGGTCCTATTCGCCCTGCTCGCCGTCGTCCGCCGCTTCCGCGCGACCCGCGGGACCGAGCCACGCCAGTTGACCGGGACCGGCCGCGTCCAGCTCCCAGTCGCCGCCGTCCTCACCTGCTTCGCGCTGGTGCTCTTCGTCGTCAGCATCGTCATCACCGACTCCGCCCGCGACACGCCGAGCACCGGCAGCAACGGCCTGCTCTCGGCGAAGAAGCAGCCTCTCAGCAAGCCGCTGGAAATCGAAACGACCGGCCAGCAGTGGATCTGGCGCTACGACTATCCGAACGGCGCCTTCTCCTACTACAAGCTGGTGATCCCAGTCGACACCGCGGTGAAGCTGAAGCTGGTCTCGACCGACGTCGTCCACACCTGGGACGTCGGCGACCTCACCGGCAAGGCCGACGCGGTCCCGGGCAAGATCCACAACATCGTCTTCAGGGCCGACGAAGAAGGCAACTTCTACGGCGAGTCGGCGACCCTCTCGGGGCAGTCCTACGCGCAGATGCGGAGCGAGGTCGAAGTGGTCTCGCCGGCCGAATACGAGGCCTTCATCAAGAAGCAGAAAGAAGACGTCGAATCGGCGCAGGAACGGGTCGAGAAACTGCTCGAAAACGGAGAAGTGCCATGAGCGACAGGGCGGCGCCAGAGCTCGTAGTCGACGGCTTTCCGCGCAAGCGGCCGCGCTGGGTCGAGCTGGCGACGAGCGGTGACCACAAGGACCTCGGCGGCATCCTGCTGACCGGAGCCGGCGGCTTCCTCTTCCTCGCGGTGATCGAGCTCGTGCTGATGCGGCTGCAGCTGGTGGTGCCGGAAAACACCTTCCTCTCGCCGGTCGCCTTCAACCGCATGCTCTCCTACTACGGGACGACGGCAATCTTCTTCTTCGCCCTGCCCTTCGTCTTCGGCCTCTTCCTCTATGTGGCGCCGCTGCAGGTCGGGGCGCGCGGGACGGCGCTGCCGCGGCTGAGCCAGATCGGCGTCGCCCTCTGGGTCGCCGGCGCGGTCGTCTTCTACATCGCCTTCCTCTGGACTCCCTCCGAGGCCGGGATCAACCCGCTGCCGCCGCTGAGCGAGACCGCCTTCCTCGAAAACAACGGCGTCGACGTCTGGATCACCGCCGCCGGCTTCGCCACCCTCGGCTTCGTCTTCATGTCGATTGACCTGGGGACGACGCTGCGGCGAATGCGGGCGCCGGGGATGGCCTGGCGCCGGGCGCCGGTCTTCGCCTTCGCCGCCAACGTCTGCTGCTGGCTGATGACGGTGATCGGCCCGGTCTTCCTGGCGGCGCTGACGATGCTCGAGATCGACCGCCATTACGACGGCATCTTCTTCGCCGACGACACCGGCGGCTCGCCGCTCCTCTGGCAGCACCTGAGCTGGATCTTCTTCACCGGCGTCTACATGACGATCCTGATTTTCGCCTTCGCCGCGATCGCCGAAATCGTCCAGACCTTCTCCCGCAAACCGCTCTTCAACCGGCGCACGGTGATGGTCTCGCTGGCCGCGGTCGCGGTGATCGGGACCCTGGCCTGGATGCAGAACATGATGACGGCGCCGATCGGGATCGGCTGGCAGTACTTCGCGATGCTGATGTCGCTGGCGCTGATCGTCCCCTTCGGCCTGCTGCTCTACAACCTGATCGCGACGATGGTCGGCGGCACCCTGCGGATGCGCTCGGCCCTGCTCTACTCGGTCGGGGCGCTCGCCTGCATCACCGTCGGCCTCGCCGCCGAGCTGCAGCAGTCGCTGGTCGCCTCGGCCTGGCAGCTGCACAACACCGTCGACGCCACCGCCGCGACCCACTTCGCGCTGGTCGGCGGCGCCGTCTTCGGCGGCTTCGGGGCACTCCACTACTGGTACCCGAAGATCACCGGCCGGACGATGGGCGAGTACCTCGGCCGGATCTCCTTCTGGACCCTGGTCCTGGGGGTGGTCCTGACCTTTGTGCCGCTGTTCTTCGCCGGTCAGGTCTCGGGCCAGGTGGTCGACGCCTACAAGTACTTCGGCGGCACCGGCGTCAGCTTCTGGAACTTCGTCTCGACGGTCGGCTCCTTCGTGATCTTCATCGGGATCGTGCTCGAGCTCTCCAACGCGATCGCCAGCCGCAGTGGCGGCGCCGAGGTCGGACACGACCCCTGGGGCGGCGACTCGCTCGAGTGGTTCACCCTCTCGCCGCCCGACCCGCACAACTTCGACGTCCTCCCGGACATCCGCAGCGAGCGGCCGATGCGCGACATCCGCGAGGCGATCGCCCGCCGTACCGCGCGCCGCGAGCGTGAGGCTCGCGAGCGCCAGCCGGTAGCCTGACTTACGTGCCCACCCGCGTAACCCACGCACGCCTGGCGGCGCCGGACGCGTCGCGGGGCGGCGTCCTCGGTCGGCCCAATGGCTCTGCGACTCGGCCTCCCTGCGTCCTACCCCCGCTTGGCCCGGCACTCGCCAGCCGCACGCCCGGGCACACAGGTGGGCACGATGAGTAGCCCCGGCGCCGGCGCGGCCTCCGCGCCGAACCCGACGGCGGTCGAGCATTCCATCGTTCCCACCGCCGTCCGCGACTACCTGACGCTGACCAAGCCGAAAGTGCAGTCGCTGCTCCTCTTCACCACCGTGACGACGATGTACACGGCGGGGTCGCCGCCGATCAGCCTGGTGCTGCTGACCTGCCTCGGCGGCGCCCTCTCCGCTGGCGGCGCCGGCGCCATCAACCATGCCGTCGACCGCGACATCGACCGCAAGATGGCCCGCACCGCCGACCGCCCCGTCGCCTCGGGACGGGTCTCCCCCGCCGCCGCGATCGCCTTCGGCACCGCCCTGGGCGCGGCCTCCTTCCTGCTGCTGGCGCTGACCGTCAACCCGCTGGCGGCCTCGCTCTCGCTCTGCGGCCTGCTCGGCTACGTCTTCGTCTACACGCTCTGGCTGAAGCGCTCGACGCCACAGAACATCGTCATCGGCGGCGCCGCCGGAGCGATGCCGCCGCTGGTCGCCTGGGCGGCGGTGACGGGCGGGCTCGACGGCATGGCCTTCTACCTCTTCGCGATCGTCTTCTTCTGGACTCCGCCGCACTTCTGGGCGCTTTCGCTGCTGATGAAGGACGACTACGCGCGGGCGGGGATCCCGATGCTGCCGGTGGTCCGGGGCGAGGACGAGACGCGGCGCCAGATCGTCCTCTACACGGTCCTGCTCTACGCGGTGACCCAGCTGCCCTTCTGCGCTGGCGGCCTCGGCATCGCCTACCTGGTGCCTTCGATGCTGCTCGGCGGCGCCTTCGTCTACTTCTCGGTGCGGCTGCTGCGGGCCGGCGACCGCCGCTGGGCGCTTCGCACCTACCTCTTCTCGCTCGCCTACCTGGCGCTGCTGTTCCTCTCGATCGCGATCGCCGCCAACGTCTGAGCGCGGCTCCAAGCCGCCCCAGTTGATAGAAATCCGGCTGTGGATCGCGAGACCGCACGCGGAAACATGATCGCCGCGCTCCTCACCGGGGGGATCGCCGCCGGCGTCTTCGCCCTCTGCTTCGTGGTGGCCGCCCTCTACCTGGCAACCCAATGAGCCCCGAGCGCCGTCACGTGCCCGAGCCCGGTGAGCTGATCTACGTCCCGAAGCCCTCGTGGGCGCCGGCCTTCTTCGCGATCGGCGGCGTCGGCCTGGTCGCCGGAATCTACGCCGCCGGCTTCATCTTCTCCCCCTACATCTACGCGCTCGCGGGCCTGATCATCTTCGCCGGCGCCTTCCGCAGCCTGACCCGCGGCGGGATTCGCGGCTACTTTGGCTTGCAGAGGCGTCAACGAGTGCACAGCGCTGCTCTGCCGATCGAGCAGATCACCCTGGACGACTAGGGGTTGGAGGCCCGAGAGGGCCTCAGATTGGCTGAGACGGCGTCTCGGGGGTGCTTGGGGTGCCTTTGACCACCGCCTGGCGGAAGGGCCACGGCTTCCTGCCTCGCAGTTGGCCGGCGTCTCGCCGTGCTCTTCCAGGACGATTCGTGGCGGGGGCTGTTCGCTCGTCGCTGGCGAGCATGGAGTCGCCGGAGTCGATCAGGGGGGAGAGGACCCTCCCCTCGCCGCTCCCCCGAACAACTCCCAAACAATCAGTCAGGCGTCATCCCCGAAGTCGCACCGTCCATCGTCCAGCACCTGACGATGTCGCGCATCGACAGGATCCCGACCACGTCCGCCCCCTCGAACACGACCAAATGCCGCACCCCCCGCCTTGACATCTCCGCCGCCGCCCTCTCGAGGCTCCAATCCGGCGCCGCCGCGATCACGGACTCCGTCATGTGGTCCGCCACGCGCTCGGCGTCAGGATCATCACCGGCCCCTACCGAGCGGAGCAGATCGCGCTCGGTGACGATGCCGGGAGCCGGCGCCTCGGCGTCCTCGACGAGGGCCGCGCCGGTGCCCCGCTCGACCATCCGCGTCGCCGCCTCGCGCAGCGTGTGGGACGGTCCCACGGTGACTGAGATCTCCGACATTCCATCGCTTACCTGCATCGTCAGCCTCCGTTGGTAGCCGTTTCTCAATTTGTATCAATCGGCTCAAAAGTTGTCTAATCGACGCCTGAGACGGGACGCGGCGGGGCCGGCTCGACATATAGACTCCGGCCCGCCCGTCGCCCTATGCGAAGCGCTTCGAAACTCATCCGCCCGCTGCTGGTCTTGGCCCTTCTCGGCGCCCTCCTGCTGGTCGTCTCGGGCTGCGGCACCACCACCGCCGACACTGCGCGCGGCCGCACGCTCTTCGTCCAGAAGTGCGGCGTCTGCCACACGCTAGCCCAGGCTGGAACGACGGCCGAAGTGGGGCCGAATCTCGACGACGCCTTTGCCGCGGCGCGGGAAGCCGGCGAGGACAGCGCCACGATCGAAGGCGTCGTTCACGCCCAGGTCGAGTATCCACGTCCGAAAACCGGTAACCCAGCCAACTCGATGCCCCGCGACGTCGTCACCGGCCAGGACCTCGACGACGTCGCCGCCTACGTCGGCGAATGGGCCGGCGTGCCCGGCGCCAAGCCGCCGGAAGTCGAAGGCGGCCCGGGCGCCCAGGTCTTCGTCAGCAAAGGCTGCAACGGCTGCCACACGCTCGCCGCCGCCGGCTCGACCGGCGTCACCGGCCCCGATCTCGACGAAGCCCTGCCGGGCCAGAGCGCGGCTGAAATCGAAGAAGACATCGTCGACCCGAACGCGAAAATCACCCCCGGCTACCCGGCCAACGTGATGCCCCAGAACTTCGGCGAAACCCTGACCGAAGAAGAACTCAAGAACCTCGTCGAATACCTGGAAAACGAAGCCGGCAAAGAATCCAAGGGGAAGGGCTGAGCGGGCTGGAGCAGCAGGCCGGCACTTCGCCGCTGCGATGATTGGCGGGATGCGGGACCGCTTCCAGATCTCCCCCCACCGCTACGCCCAGGTCACCGCCGTCGCCCTCGGGGCGCTGGCCCTGATCGTCCTCACCGGCGCCGCCGTCCGCCTTACCGACTCCGGCCTCGGCTGCCCCGACTGGCCCCGCTGCTACGGCGGCACCACGCCGCCGCTGGAAAGCCACGCGGTGATCGAGTTCGGGAACCGGATCCTCACCGCCTTCGTCGGCATCGCGGTGATCGCCGCCGCCGTCCTCGCCTTCTTCCGCCGCCCCTACCGCCGCCACCTGGCGCTGTTCGGCGCCCTGCTGCCGCTGGGCGTGATCGGCCAGGCGATCCTCGGCGGCCTGGTCGTCCGCTACCACCTGGCGCCGGGGCTGGTGATGTCCCACTTCATCCTCTCGATGATGCTGCTGGACGCGGCCTTCGCCCTCTTCTGGTGCTCGCGCTACGAGCCCTGGGAGCGGCGCCGCTCGCGCGACCGGCTCGGGGTCTGGGCGGTGCGGGCGCTGATCCCCTTCGGCCAGCTGACGATCGGCCTCGGGACCCTCGCCACCGCCGCCGGGCCGCACGCCGGCGCCCACGCCGGCCAGCTCGTCAACCGCCTCCACTTCGAGGGCGCCGAGACGCTCGAATGGGTCGTCCAGCGCCACGCCCTGGTGGCGACGATCTACGGCCTCGCGGCGATCGCCGTCTGGTTCCTCCTGCGGCGGCCGGGCGGCGACCGGCGGGCGCTCAAGCCACTCACCGTCGTCCTCGGCCTGCTCGCCCTGCAGGGCATCGTCGGCGGCGTCCAGTGGTACCTCGAACTGCCGACCGAGATCGTCTGGGTCCACATTGCGATCGCCACCTCCAACTGGCTGGCGATGCTCTGGACGGTGGCCGCCGCCGGGCGCCTCGAGCCGCGCGGCGAAGCGGCTCCAGCCGGCGGCGAGCGGCGCGAGGGGACCGAGGCGGCGCCGGCCGGCGCGCTCTGAGGCGATGTGCTTCCGTTCTGGCTCTCGATCGGGTGCCTCAGCCTCGTCCAGGCGCTCCTGGTAGCCCTCCCCCGCCCTGCCTACCTGCCCGCCCTGGAGCGGCTGCGGAGCGGCTGGTGGGCGCTCTGGCTGCCGCTGCCGATCGCCGCCGTGGTCGGGGCGATCGCCCTCGACAGCGCCTCCGCCCGCTTCCTCACCTGGCTCGCCCTGATCGCGGTGCCGCCGCTGGCGGCGCTGGCGCTCGGCTTCGTCGTCCGCGGCGCCCGCCCCTGGCTGGCGCTGCTCGCGGTGCCCCTCTTCGCGCTCGCCTGGGCTGCCAAGGGGTCCTTCTCCGGCGACACCGCGGCGCTAGCCCTGACCGCGCTCTCCTGCACCACGCTCGGCTGGCTGCTCGCCTGCGTGGTGCCGGAGCGGTGGCTGAAGCTCGGTATCTACGCAATGGCCGCGATCGACGCCTACCTGGTCAGCACCGACCTCCTGCAACAGCCGAACGGCGTCCTCAACGCCGTCGCCCCGGCGGCCGACCTACCCCGCCTCCAGCTCGTCCACTTCGGCTCGGCGGTGATGGGCTTCGGCGACGTCTTCGTCGCCGCCACCCTCGGCGCCCTGCTGGCTCGCGAACGCCGATGGCAGCTGCGCGGTGCCCTCGTCGCGGCGCTGGTCGGCTGCGCCTTCGACCTCCTCTTCTTCGCCGTCGACGAGCTGCCGGCGACGGTTCCGATCGCCCTGACGCTGGCGATCCTCGAGCTCTGGCGCCGCTCAGAGGTTGGTCAGGGATTGCCACGAACCCAGCCACCACCGCTGAGCGCGTCACCATCCCGTCGGCGATCGAGTCGATCCGGGCGCTGAGCAGGCAGACCGGCAGGAGAGGTGCGACGTATTGTCTGCACCCTTCAGCTCTTCAGCCACGGCTTTCGCGCCGTTTGCGCATCGCCCAGCGGTAGGCGTGGACGCAGCCTGCGAGCACGAACAGAAGCAGCAGGATCGCACCGACCAGCGCGCTCGTCAGCAGCGTCACCACGACCAGGAAGGCGACAACCGCGCCGACGATCACCACCCACCTGAAAACCGCCTCCTCGCTGACCCTCACGGTGTCAGCGTCCGGGTCAGAGCACGTAGACAGTCAGGAAGACGATCAGCCACATGATGTCGACGAAGTGCCAGTAGATGCCCGGCACCTCGACGCCGAGGTGGTCTTTGGCATCGGGGCCGAAGTGGCCGCGGAAGGCGCGGATCGTCGCGAAGCTGAGCAGCAGCAAGCCGATGAAGACGTGAGCTCCGTGGAGGCCGGTGAGGCAGTAGAAGATCGTCCCGAAGGAGAGGTCGCGGGCGCTGAAGCCGATGTGCGCGTACTCGTTGATCTGGATGAAGAGGAAGGTCGCGCCGAGCATCCAGGTGACGACCAAGCCGAGCTTCATGCCGGTCCGGTTGCCGCGGCGGATCGACTCGAGGGCGTAGTGGACGGTGAAGCTCGAGGAGACCAGGATCGCCGTGTTGAGGCCGGCGACGGCGACCGGGAGTTCGTACGGCTGCGGCGGCCAGTGGCTGGGGTTGACGACGACGCGGAGGAAGAAGTACGAGGCGAAGAAGGCCCCGAACACCATCACCTCGGAGATGATGAAGAGGAGGATGCCGAGGGTCTGGCGGTCGATCCGCGAGCTCTGATTGGCCTCGGGCGGCCCGTGGTGCTCGGAGTGGCCGTGGTCCAGCGTGACGGTGGCGCTCTCCACTACTGCTCCTCTCCCTCGGCCACAGCGGCGGCGACGGCGGTCGGAGGTCGGCCGACCTCGATGTGCTGGACCTGCTTCTCGGTGATCTCGCGAACGCGTCCGATCAGGTCCTCCTCGAGCCAGCGCGAGGCCTCGCCCGAGTAGGTCGAGATCAGGATCTCGTCGACCCGGTAGTGCTCGATCCCGTTCTTGACGGCGAAAAAGGGGTCCGGGCTCATCGGCTGGCCGGTCGCGTCGACCTCGGTGCGGTAGAGCTCGGCGAGGGTCGAGGCGAGGTCGCGAACGACCACCTTCTCAGGCACCTCCTGGCTGCGCGGACAGATGATCGTGTACCGGTGGGGCTGCACCGCGGCGCGCTCCTTCAGCCGGTTGACGAGCTCGGGGGAGGCGACCGTTTTGGTCGCCACGACGAGGGTGTGGATGACGTCCCAGCGGATCGCGTCGTCTTCGATCCGAACCGGGATGTGGGTGAACTCGGCTTCCGCCGCCTCGACCCGCGCTTCGGCCCCGAAGACGAAGTCCTTCCGCATCATCCCCGACCGCTGGCCGGAGAGCGCCGAGAGCAGCACCGCGCCCGGTTCGTGGGCGCGGAGCGCGTCGTCGAGCGCCAGCGAGGGATCGCGGTCGAGCACCTCGCCGACCGACACGATCCCGAACTCGTGGAAGACGGCCATCGTCACCTCGACCCGTGAGCGAGCCGCCTCACGCAGCTCGCCGGCGTCGATCAGCTGGCCGACCGCTGGCTGGTTCTGGGGTGCGGCGACGACGACGTTGGAGACCACGCCGGCCTCGACCCGCTCGCGCACCGCGGCCAGCAACTTGCGGCCCCCGGCCACCTCGTTGAGGAAGACCAGGAGCGGCCGCGGCTCGACCTCGGCGGTCACGGTGACCCCACCACGCTCGGCTGCGGCCCTTTGACCTCGGCCCCTTCGCCGGCCATGATCGCGTGGCGGGCACCGGGGACGCCGTACTCGTACGGGCCGCCGACGACCCGCGGGATCTCGTCGAAGTTGAAGACCGGCGGCGGCGAGGAGACCTGCCACTCGATCGAGTTGGCGCGCCACGGGTTCGCTTCCGCCCGCGGCCCGAAGCGCCAGCTGACGATCATGTTGTAGAGAAAGATCAGCTGGACGGCCCCGAGCAGGAAGGCGAAGCAGCTGATCAACAGGTTCCAGTCGCCGAACTGCGAGGCGTAGTCGGCGACCCGCCGCGGCATCCCGTCCATCCCCACCCAGTGCATCGGGATGAAGGTGCCCCAGGTGCCGACCAGGGTGCCCCAGAAGTGCCAGCGGCCGAGCCGCTCGTCGTACATCCTCCCCGTCATCTTCGGGAACCAGTGGTAGATGCCGGCGAAGATCGTGAAGACCGAGCCGCCGAACAACACGAAGTGGATGTGGGCGACGATGAAGTAGGTGTCCGAGACGTGGATGTCGATCGGCACCATGCCGAGCATGACCCCGGAGATGCCGCCGATCGTGAAGGTGACGATGAACGCCAGCGCGAACAACATCGCCGTCGAATAGGTGTGGATCTTGCCGAAGTAGAGCGTTCCCAGCCAGGAGAAGATCTTGATCCCGGTTGGGACCGCGATCAGCAGCGTGGTGAACATCATCGGCACCCGCAGCCAGCTGAACATGCCGGCGACGAACATGTGGTGCGCCCAGACCGAGTAGCTGAGGACGATGATCCCGATCAGCGCCAGGGCCATCAGCCGATACCCGAAGATCGGTTTTCGGGCATGGGTCGATATGACCTCGCTGATGATCCCGAAGCCGGGCAAGATCATGATGTAGACCGCCGGGTGCGAGTAGAACCAGAAGATGTGCTGGTAGCTGATGACGTCGCCACCGGCCGCGAAGTTGAAGAAGTTGGTGTGGAGGACGCGGTCGAAGAGGACCATGAACTGGGCGCCGGCGATGAACGGCGTCGCGGCGACGACCAGGAGCGAGGTCGAGAGGTTCGCCCAGACCAGCAGCGGCATCCGCCAGAAGGTCATGCCCGGCGCCCGCATGGTGATGATCGTGACCAGGAAGTTGAGCGCGGTGGCGATCGAGGAGGCGCCGGCGAACTGGACGCCAAGGTTGAAGAAGGACTGGCCGAGCGGAGCGCCGGTCGAGAGCGGCGCGTAGCCGGTCCAGCCGGCGTCGAAGGCGCCGCCCGGGGCGAGGAAGCTGCCGACGAAGAGCAGCCCGGCCACCGGCAGCATCCAGAAGCTGAGCGCGTTGAGGCGCGGGAAGGCCATGTCCGGGGCGCCGATCATCAGCGGCAGCACGTAGTTCGCGATCCCGGCGAAGACGGGGATGATGAAGACGAAGATCATCAGCACCGCGTGGGTCGAGAAGAGGCTGTTGTAGGTCGCCGCGTCGACGATCTGGGTGCCCGGCTGCGCCAGCTCGGCCCGGATCAGCATCGCCATCAGGCCGCTGAGGAAGAAGAAGAAGAAGGTCGTGCAGATGTACTGGATGCCGATGACCTTGTGGTCGGTGTTGAAGCGGAAGTAGTCCTTCCAGCTGTGGGCACCGTGCTGGGAGTGGTCCTCGGGGATCGTCGGCGCGCCGACCGCCCAGCGGATCCAGTAGTCGAAGCAACCGAGGCCGAGCAGGAAGCCGAGCGAGCCGGTGACCAGGGCGACGATCACATGCGGGTAGCCGGTCTGCTCGGTCTGCCAGATCTCCAGCCCGGAGATCGCCCGCAAGACGACGACGAGACCGACTCCGAAGGCGCCACCTGCCAACGCGCCGAGAAAAGCTCGATACCAGCCTGGGGCCTTGATCGCTGCCAACATCAGGTGCTCGCCTCCATTATGCCCCGCCCGCGGTCAGCGGTTCTGCCGGGTTCGATTCGGTGTCCTGTTTGATCACTTCCATGTAGGCCGGCGGGACTTTCTGCTGCAGCCCGGAGACCCATTCTTCGAACTTCTTCGTCGACTGGACGACTACCTTCGCCCGCATCGTCGCGTGGCCGAAGCCGCAGAGCTCGGTGCAGATCAGCTGGTAGGTGCCGGTCCTGTCCGGCGTCACGATCGCCGTCGTCGTGATCCCGGGCACGTTGTCTTTCTTGATCCGCCACTGCGGCACCCAGAAGGAATGGATCACGTCCAGCGAGTGCATCTTGAACTGGATCGTCCGGTTGACCGGCACGTGCATTTCGCCCTCGATGTACTTCATGCCCTTGCCGGGATAGCCGAAGCTCCAGGCGTACTGCTGGGAGAAGACGTCGACGGTCATCGGGTTCGAGCCCTTGTCTTCGATTTCGTTGAGGACCTTCCAGCTGTAGGCGCCGCCGAAGAGGACGATGATCGTCGGGATCAGCGTCCAGGCGATCTCGAGGCGGGTGTTGCCGTGGATCGGCTCGCCGTCGGATTCGTCGCCCGGTTTCGCCCGGAATTTGTAGAGGGCGTAGAAGAGCATCACCATCACCAGCGAGAAGACGAACGAGGAGAGGACGATCATGACGTTGAGGAGATCGTCGATCTTCGGCGCTGCGGTGGAGGCCTCCTGGCCGTCCCAGTTGATCGAGAGCATCACCGCCGAGATCGCCACCGTCCCGGCCAACGTGGCGAGCAGCATCTTGACTATGGGCAGACGTCCGTACATCGAAGCGCGGCCATTCTATTGACTCGGCGGCGCGAAGCTCTGCGCCGCGAAAGCGCCTTTCGGCACTAATTACCTCTAGGTCGCAAGGTCGGACTACTCGGGGGCGGGCGCCGGCAGCGCGTCCAGCTCGCCGGCCGCCGCGACGAGGACGCCGCGAGCGACTCCCTCCCAGCTCCAGAGCCGGCCGGTCGTCTCGACCAGGGCCGCGCGGGCCGCCTCGCGCTCGCCCTCGGGCAGCTCGAGCCAGGCCGAGAGGCGGGCGGCGATCGCCTCGATCGAGCCGGGCGCGAGCGGGAACGAGGTGAGGTCGCCGACGCCGGCTGGGAGCGCCGCGGCAAGCTGGCGCGAGACCTCGAGCATTCCCGAGTGTCCGGCCGAGACCGGCAGCGCCCCGGCGGCCGCCGCCTCGGCGGCAACCATGCCGAAGGCCTCGGGAAAGGTGCTCGGCATCACCAGCGCCTCGGCGCGCGGGAGCAGCGCCGCGACCTCGCCGTGCTCGAGCCTGCCGATCAGCTCGACCGACCCGGCCGCGGCCCGGGCCTGCTCGGCGTAGCCAGCGGGCGGGTCGGCGAGGAAGGCGGAGAGGATCGGCAGCGGCGCCGCGGCGCCGCCCTCGAGGCCGCGGCCGAGGCGCGCGACCGCACGGGCATCGTCGAGGTCGCCGCGCTCGAGCGCGGCCAGCAGCCGCCGCACGCCTCCCTCCCACTCGCCGAAGCCGGCGACCTGGAGGCGGGCCTCGGGATGGCGGGCGCGGACCAGCGGCCAGGCGGCGAGCAGGAGGTCGATCCCCTTGGAGACGATCAGCTTGCCGACGAATACGACCAGCGGCGGGCGCGGGCCGGGGGGCGGGCGGAACGCCTCAATGTCGACGCCGGGCGGCCCGAGCCGGGTCTTCGCCTCGAGGCCGGGCAGCTCAGGCAGCGCCGCCCACAGCGACTCGGCGGTGTGGCGGGAGCCGACGAGGACGCCGCTGGCCGGGGCGAGGCCCTCGACCGCGAGCGGCCCGAAGCGCCCGCGGTGCGGTTTGACCGTGTACTCGAGGGCCGAGCCGTGGATCTTCACCGCGTACGGCGAAACGCCGGCGCGGGCGAGGATCGCCGGGCCCATCACCAGGTGGTTGGCGAGGGCGAGGTCGATGCCGCCGGCGCCGGCGGCAAGCTCGCTAACCGCGGCGACATTCGCGGCGACGTAGCGCTCCAGCTCCGCCTCGCTCAGCTCCGGAAATGCCTTTACCTCGAACCCCTCGTAGGGGTCCTTGACGTAGACAGGCAGCAGGCCGCCGACGTCGGGGACGTGCTGGTGGACGCCGGGCAGGTCGACCTCCCGGTCCTGGCTCAGTAGGTGGACCTCGTGGCCGAGCCGGGCCAGCGCCGGGGCGAGGTTGGCGTTGTAGATGTTGCTGCCGGTGCCGCGCAGCATGTAACCGTGGAAGACGAGGACGCGCATCGGAGCCGCCAAAGCTAATAACCTCTGCGGCTGTGAACGAGCGTCAGCTCTACCGCATGCGCGCCGCTGCCTCCGGCCGCGAGGCGATCGCCCACGCCGAGCCGGGCACGGTCTACGTCGATCGCGAGACCGGCGAGGAGATGGAACCGGTCTCGATGGTGCTGCCGCTGGCGCCGTCGGTGTCCTCGTTGCCGCGCGAGCCGGAGAATTTGCGGGCGTGCAAGCGCTGCGATCAGTTGATTGGGATCGACGTCAGTGACTGCCCGTACTGCGGGCTGCGGCAGAAACCGCTTTAACTCTGCGTGACGGGGGGCGGTGGTGGTCTGCCCGCTGCACCTCGTCGGGGGCGCCCGAGCCGGCCCTTTCGAATCCCGCCTATTCCGAGGGTTTGGCAACCAGCGTCGCCGTGTACAGCAAGCGCGCGTTCGAGTAGTAGCACCCGTACGTCTTCGTCTTCCCCACGCCCTGCTGCGGATGCCCGCCCTGGATGTCTTCTTTGGAGGAGCAGTGTTCGGACAGGCGGCTGCCGCGCCAGGTGTTTTCGGCGGAGACGTTGAAGGCGAACATCGGCGCCCAGGTGGGGATCGTGAGGGCGACGACTTGGCCCTGGAGGACGTTGAGCGGATGCTCGAGAGCGAAGATCGGGGTGGTGCCGAAGAAGGGGTTGAGGACCTCGAGCGGGCTCTGGCGGACCAGGGTGTACTTCGGGGGCGAGGTGCCTTCGACCGGCTTGAGGATGCCGATCCGTGCCTCCGAGGGGGTGCCGAGGAATTCGTTGAAGAAGCCGACCTCGTCCGTCGTCGTTTCGGTTTCCTTGGTCGAGGGCTTGGAGAGGGTTATCGACCAGGCGACGATCTGGCCGTCGAAGGGGACCTCGTACGGTTTGGCCACGCCGTCGGCGATCGCCTGGAAGCCGGTCACGTGGCCCTCGACCCGGCAGGGCGTGACCTCGACGTTGTTGACGACTTTGCCCGGGCAGGAAGCCGGCGGCGTTTCGGCCGTTTGGCCGAGGGTGACGACCTTGAGCGGCGCCGAGTCGGCGCGGCCCGGGGCGGCGATGCCGATCGCCACGGCCAGGAGCAGGACGGCGAGCGCGGGCAGCGGCCAGGCGCGGCCGGGGCGTCTGTTCATCTCGGCTAGGGGCATTTGGGATGGCAACACCGCGTTCGGTGGCCAGTTGCGGGGGATTCTGCCCCTCCGCGGCCGCGGATGCCGAGGCGCCGGGCGCCTTGCACGATCCCCTCCAGCGCCCTCAGGCCACCCGCGCGGGCGATCGAAGCCCGAACCGGCCAACCGCTAAGGTCGCGCCGCGATGCCCGCGGTCGAGTCGGACCCCAGTCGAACGGCGCTGGCCGAGGCCGAGCGCGTCCTGCGACAGAACTGGCGCGAAGGCGCGCGGGGCAGGCTTCCCTACGCTTACACCGAGCCGAGCCCGCACCGCTATCCGTGGCAGTGGTACTGGGATTCCTGCTTCGCGGCGATCGCCTGGCGCCGCTTCGCTCCCGAGAACGCCCGCCGCGAGCTCGAGAGCCTGCTCGCCGTCCAGCGGCCCGACGGCTTCGTCGGCCACACGATCTTCTGGGCCGGCCCGGTCCGGCTGCCGCGGCTGCTCTTCTACAACGTGGCCCGCCGCGGCGCCCTGCAGACCGGGACGATCCAGCCGCCGCTCCTCGCCTGGGCCTGGCGGATCGCCGTCGGCGACCCGGCCGAGGAGCCGCGGATCGGCGCCCAGCTCGACTGGCTCGGCGCCAACCGCGACCTCGACGACGACGGCCTGCTCTGGATCGTCCAGCCCGACGAGTCCGGCCTCGACGCCTCGCCCAAGTTCGAGCCGGTCTGGGGCTGGGAGGCAAACGGCAGCGCCGGCTTCCCGCTGCTGGTGCAGCGCAACCGCAGGCTCGGCTGGGACGCGCGGCGAATCCGCGGCCGCGGCGGCCCGGTCCTCTGCGAGACCCTGGTCAACACCTTCTGGTCGCTCTCGCTGCAGGCGCTCGGGCGGCCCTCGGCGACGCCCGCCCTGGTTGACCGCCTCTGGGACGAGGGCCGCGGGCTCTTCGTCGACGAAGCCGAGCCGGGGGCGCTGCGGCCGCGCTCGGTCACCTGGGCCTCGCTGGCGCCGCTGGCGCTTCCCGACCTCCCCGAGGAGATCGGCCGCCGCCTGGTCGAGGAGCACCTGCTGAGTGAGCGCGAGTTCCTGACCCCGGTGGCGCCGCCCTCGGTCGCCGCCAATGACCCCGGTTACGAGCCGGACGGCGGCCGCGGCCCGATCCGCCGCTACTGGCGCGGCCCGACCTGGGTCAACTCGACCTGGATGGTCTGGCTCGGACTGCGGCGGCTCGGCTACGAGGAGGAGGCGGCGCGGCTCGCCGCCGGCGTGGTCGGCGCCGTCGCCCGCGAAGGGCTGCGCGAGTACTACGACCCACGAAACGGCACCGGCCTCGGCGCCCGCGACTTCGCCTGGTCAGCGCTCGTCTGCGAGCTGGCCGACCCGGACCCAGCCGCGGCTACGTCGTATCTGTAGCCCGCAAGGCCATCTCCCATCGGACCACGCAAGGCCGCGAAAACCAAGCCTGGGTAGGACGCAGGGAGCGAGCGGGAGGGAGGCGCACTTCAGGTGCGTGACCCGACCCGAGCGACCGAGGACACCCCCAGGCGCCGGTTTGCAGCGGCCCGCCCGTCCCCCAGCGGCCCGTCCTCGCAGCCGCCCGGGGTTATTTGTAGCGGTAGGTGATCCGCCCGCGATCCAGGTCATACGGGCTGAGCTCGATCTTCACGCGGTCTCCAGGCAGGATGCGGATGTAGTGGCGGCGCATCTTGCCCGAGATGTGGCCGAGCACGTCGTGCCCGTTGTCCAGCTTGACGCGGAACATCGTGTTCGGGAGAGCCTCGGTGATCTCCCCCTCCATTTCGATCTTTTCCTCTTTGGCCATGCGGCGGCGAACTGTACACCTACGCAACAGAAGCCCCCGGCCCGCTGCGCAAGAGCATCAGATCTGGATTTGCTTGCGGACCGGGCGCTCCGACTGACCTTCAGCCCAGAGAGGCCAAATGTGCCAGCGCCGAGTCGCGGTCGGTGACCTCACCCGCGTACTGGGCCGCCTCCAGCTCGGCGAGCGCTTCGCCAAGCGCCGGGCCCGGCTCGAGATCGAGGGCGGCGGCGATCTCGTCGCCCCGCAGCAGCGGCGCCGGCGGCCCGTCGCGGCGCCAGTCGAGGGCGGCAGCGATCATCTCGCGGGCGAGATCGAGGTGGGCCGAGACCATCTCCGAGCTGGCGAGTGGGCCGGCACCGCGGGCCGAAAGGCGGTCGGCGACGGTGAGCAGGGTGACGTCGACGCTGACCGGCTCGGTCTCGCGCAGGTAGTCGTGGACGCGGCGTGGCGGCAGCGGTCGCTCCGGGATCAGAAAGCCGAGCCGGAGGTGATGGAGGGTGAGCGCCTGCAGGTGGCGGGTGAGGAGGCGGCTGGCGCGGAGGCGGCTGGCGAAGATCTCCTCGATCAGCTCCGCCCCGAGCCGGTCGTGGCCGCGGAAGCCGACGAAGCCGTCACGCTCCCGGCGCGTCAGCGGCTTGGCGATGTCGTGGAAGAGGGCGCCGAAGCGGAGCGCGGTGCCACGGTCGATCTCGTCGGCCAGCGGCTCGGCGAGGAGCGCTGCTACCTCGGGCGCCCGCTCACCGGCGAAGCGCTCGAGGTCGGCCTCGATCTCGAGCGTGTGCTCGAGCACCGCCAGGGTGTGGTCGTGGACGTCGAGGTGGTGATTCGGCCCCTGGCCGACGCCGCGCAGCCCTGCGACCTCGGGAAGGACGACGGCGGTGACGCCGAGCTCGTCCATCAGCCGCAGGCCGCGCAACGGGTCGGGGCCGGCGAGCAGCTGCCGCAGCTCGGCCAGCTGGCGCTCTCCCGCCGGCTCGCCGGCGTGGGGCGCGGCGTCGCGGGCGAGCTCGGCGGTGTCGGGGTCGAGGTCGAGGCCGAGGCCGGCGGCGAGCCGCGGCGCTCGCAGCAGGCGCAGCGGTTCCTCGGCGAAGCTGCGCTCGCCGACCGCCCGCAGAAGGCGGCGCTCGAGGTCGCCGAGGCCGTCGTAGGGGTCGCGGGCCTCGCCGCCGCCGAGCGGCACCGCGACGGCGCCGATGGTGAAGTCGCGGGCGGCCAGGTCGGCCTCGATCGAGCCCTCGCGAAGCGGCGTCAGGTCGATCTGCCAGCCGCTGGCGCGGATCACCACGCGCCAGGTGCTGAACTCGGACGAGAGCTCGAACGCGTGGCCGCCGAGCGGGCCGGCGAGGGCGCGCGCCGCCACCGCCGGATCGCCGGCGAGGACGAGGTCGAGGTCGAGGACGTCCTTGCCCAGCGCCGCGTCGCGGACGGCGCCGCCGACGACCCAGGCCTCCTCCCCGGGCAGCGCCGCCGCCGCCGCCTCGACCAGCGCCGACGCCCGCAGCCGCTCGATCACGCCGGCCGCCGCGGCACTCGCGACGAGACGCCGCAGGTGATCTCGTAGTTGATCGTCCCCAGCCGCGCCGCCAGCTCCTCGGCGCGGATCTCCTCCTCGCCCTGGACGCCGATCAGGACCGCCTCCTCCCCGGTCTCGACCGCGGTCTCGGGGCCGAGGTCGACGGTCAGGTTGTCCATCGAGATCGTCCCCACCAGCGGTCGCCGCCGGCCGCCGACCAGCACCTCGGCGTCGTTCGAGAGCCCCCTTCTGACCCCGTCTCCGTAGCCGAGCGGGATTACCCCGACCCAAGTCTCGCGGGGCGCCCGCCAGCTGCGACCGTAGCCGGCGCTCTGTCCGGCGGGGAAGCGCTTAACCGCGGCGACGTAGCTGCGCAGCGAGAGCGCCGGCGCCAGGCCGCGCTCGGCCGGGTCGCCCTGGAACGGGTCGAGCCCGTAGACGGCGATTCCGCAGCGGGCCATGTCGTAGTGCGAGCGCGGCTCGCGGAAGACCGCCGCGCTGTTGGCGGCGTGGGCGATCACCGCCGGGAACTCGGCCTTTACCGCCCGCGCGAAGCCGTCGAAGCGCTCGAGCTGCTGCTCGAAGTAGCTGTCGTCGGTCCCCGGTTCGTCAGCGGTGGCGAAGTGGGTCCAGACGCCGGCCAGCTCAAGATCGGGCTCGGCGGCGCAGGCGCGGGCGAGCGCAAGCGCCTGCTCGAGGTCGAAGGTCCCGAGCCGCCCCATCCCGCTGTCGAGCTTGACGTGGACACGGGCGGGGCGACCGGCGGCGCGGGCGCGGTCGGCGAGCAGGCGGCGGAAGCCCTCGCTCCACAGCCCCACCTCGGCGCCGGCGCCGAGCGCGATCTCGACCTCGGCGGCGCTCAGCGCCCCCATCGCCAGCAGCGGCACGTGGCCGAGCCGATGCGCCAGCTCCTCGGCCTCGCGCGCGGTCGCCACCGCCAGCCGGGTGGCGCCGCTGGCCAGGGCTGCTTCGGCGCAGCCCTCGGCGCCGTGGCCGTAGCCGTCGGCCTTGACCACCGCGCAGAGCTCGGCACCGCCTCTCAGCTCCGCCCGCAGCCGGGCGCAGTTGGCGCGGACCGCCTCGAAGTCGATCCGGGCAACCGCCCGCTCCACCGGGCTAACCTTCGAGGTCGGGGTCGTCGTCGTCGACGATCGCGGCGAGCGCGTCGGCCCGCGTCACCATTCCCTGCAGCCGGCCGTCCTCGTCGACCACCGGCAGGTGATTGTGGTGCGAGTCGGCGATCTTCCTCGCCACCCGGTCGGCGTTCTCGAAGGTCTTGACGGTGATCGGGTCGGCGCTCATCAGGTCCGAGACCTTGGTCGCGAACGCTTTTTCGAGCTTGTGTTCGAAGCCCTTCATCGAGCCGATGAAGACGATCCCGCCCATGATGTTGAGGTAGTGCGGCAGGTGCAGGTCGGACTCCTCGTCGCTGAGGACGAGGTCCGACTCGCTGACGATGCCGACGACGACGCCGGCTTCGTCGACGACGGCGATCGCGCCGTGGTCGGTCTTGGCGAGCAGGTCGATCGCCGCCCGGGCGTCGTCCTCGGGCGTCACCTTCTCGACCCTCGCGTCCATGATGTCGCCGGCGGTCTTCACGAGATCGCGAGGTTATTCGACCCGGAGGCGCGATGTGGGTCGATCCGCAGCCCGGCCGGGATCGCCTCGATCACGTCGGTGGCGATCACCGACTCGGCGGCGCCGACGCGCCGCGCCGCCTCGCGGCCGGCACGGGCGTGGGCGAGGACGGCGGCGCAGGCCGCGGCGAAGGGCTCGAGGCCACGGGCCAGCATCGCCGCGGTGAGGCCGGAGAGGACATCGCCGGTGCCGGCGGTGGCGAGGGCCGGCGCCGGGACCGAGTTGACGGCGAGGCGCTCACCGTCGGCGACGATCGTGTCGTCGCCCTTGAGGACGACGACCGCGCCCGATTCCGCGGCGGCCTCGCGGGCGGCGGCGAGCCGGTGAGCGCCGACCTCCGCAGAGCTGCGGCCGAGCAGGCGGCCGAGCTCGCCCGCGTGCGGGGTGAGGACGGTCGGCGCCTGGCGGCCGGCGAGCGCCCCGGCCCGGCCGGCGAAGGCGTTGAGGCCGTCGGCGTCGATCACCAGCGGCGCCTCGATCTGGGGGGCCGCTTCGCGGACCATCGCCAGCGAGCCCTCCTCGCGGCCGAGTCCCGGCCCGAGCACGCCGGCCGCGGCGCCCTCGAAGACCGCCACCAGCGGCGCAACCGAGGCGGGCGAGAAGCAGCCGTCACCGCCCGGGATCGCTTTCGACATCACCTCGGGGTCGGCCGTTGCGAAGACTCCCTGCAGGTCGGCGGGGACCGCGACGGTCGCGTAGCCGGCGCCGCCGCGGATCGCCGCCCGCGAGCTCATCCGCACTGCCCCGGTCAGCCCCCGCGAGCCGCCGGCGATCGTCACCTGGCCAGAGCTGAACTTGGTCGAGCGGGCGCCGCGCCGCGGCAGCAGCTCCAGCACACCGGTGCCGATCGTCCCCGCCGCGGGCGCCGCCGGGGCGCCGGGAGGAATCCCGATCGGCGCCACCCGCAGCTCGCCGCTCGCCCACTTGCCGGGAGCGACCAGCTGGCCGAGCTTCGGCGCGTGGAAGGTAACGGTGAGAGTCGCGACGACCGCCTCGCCCTCGGCCTCGCCGCTGGCGGCGTCGACGCCGGAGGCGATGTCGCAGGCGACGACCGGCGCCGCCAGGCGGTTGATCGCCGCGATCGCCGCCCGCGCCGGCTCCCGCGGCGCCCCCGCGAAGCCGGTGCCAAAGATCGCGTCGACGACGAGCGCCGAGCCGCGCAGGCGCTCGACCAGTTGGTCGGGGCCGAGCTCGTCGGCCTCGATCCGCTTTAGGTTCACCGCCGCGTCCCCCTTTGCCTCGGCGGCCGGCCAGAGCAGCAGCACCTCGACCGCGAACCCCATCTCGCGCAGCAGCCGCGCCGCGACGAAGCCGTCGCCGCCGTTGTTGCCCTTGCCGCAGACGATCCGCACCGGCCCGCGCGGCGCCAGCGCGGCGACCGCCTCGGCCAGGGCCCGGCCGGCGCTCTCCATCAGCTCCAGCGACGGCACCCCCTGCTCCTCGATCGCCCAGCGGTCGGTCGCCCGCATCCCCTCGGCGTCGTACAGGGGCTGCAGCCAGGGCTCCATCGTCGCAGCGTATTCAGGATCGTTCGTGAAAGCCGGCAGCTGAAGCTAGCCTGAGATCAGGCTTCCTCGGCGATAGCGACCGCAGCGGCGTTGTCGCGCGAGTGGGTCAGCGAGACCTCGACCCGGCGGCCGGCGGCGACCTCGGCGGCGCGGCCGGAGAGGCGCACGGTCGGCGGTTCGCCGGCGACGATCTCGATCTCCCGCAGCCCGAGGATGCTCCGCAGCCCGAGCGCCTTGGCCACCGCCTCCTTGGCCGCGAAGCGCGCCGCCAGGTGCCGACCCGGCCGCGCCCGCGCCGCCGCGTACTCGCGCTCGGCCGCGGTGAAGACGCGCTCGGCCAGCCGAGGGTGGCGCTCCAGCGCCCGCTCCATCCGCTCGATCTCGAGCAGGTCGATGCCGACGCCGGTGGTAGCCATAGCCTGAACTATGCCGCTACCCGGCTCGCCGTGCCGCTACTTGGCGAGCCCGGCGATGACCTTTGCGGTCGTCTTTTCGCCGGAGCTGGTGCCGCCGATCGCCAGGTAGCCGATCTTTTCGATGTAGGGCCTGGCTTGCATCAGTTCGGCCTGTTCGAGCGGCCCGGCGAGCGCTTCGAACAGCTGCACGGCGGCCTTGCCGTCGACGTAGCCGCTGATCGGCGTGTCGCCGAGGGCCGACTTGGCTTCTTCGAAGGTCGGGTCTTCGGCCAGCGTCCCGGCCTTTTCGCTGATCGCCGCGGCGGCCGCCTTGGGGCCGTAGGCGATCACGACCTTGCTGTTTCCGGCGGCGACGACGAGCGGCTGCGAGCCGAGTTCCGCGGAGCGGATCGAGAAGCCCGAGAGGCCGCCTTCGGAGTAGGCGGTGACCCCGGCGGTGCCCGAGGCGCGCAGCAGCAGGCCGAGGTTCTTGACCGTGTTCTGCGCTTCGGTCGCGTTGGTCGATTCGATCACCAGGGCGCCGCCGAGGTTGCTCCGGCTGTTGCCTTCGACGAAGACCCCGATGTCGCCGATCGAGCCGACGATCGCTTCCAGGTCGATCCCCGACTGCTGCAGGCCGCGCTTGAACTCGTGCGGCGGGACCTCGCCGGGAATGCCGTCTTCATCGATCCGGTCGATCTCCTCCTGCAGCGCCTTGCCGTATTCAGCGCTGGCGAAGGCGGCAATCGAGCCGGCCGGCAGCGAGCCCAGCAGGCCGCTGGCATCGCCGCCGGCGGCGGCTTCGCTGCCGAGGTTCGAGCTGATGTCCATCTCGAGGCTTTCGCTGTTCGGGACCAGGCTGATCAGCGCCGTCGAGCCTTCCGGTTCGATCCCCAGCGTTTCCAGGCCCAGCTTCGTTTCCGGCGAGATCCCCTGGCCCGCTTCTTCGATCAGGGCGCCGATGTCGACGTAGATGTTGGCGACGCTGCCGTCGGCCTCTTCGCCGCTCGCTTCTTCGAACGATTCGAAGGTGGCGAGGTTTTCGCCGTCAAGCGCGTCCACCATCTGCTTGAAGATCTTTTCGCTCTGCGCGTAGAGCAGGAGGCCTTCGGTGAAGCCGAAGGCGGTGCCGTCTTCTTCGAGCTTGAAGTCGACCCCTTCGAATTCGCCTTCTTCCAGCTTTTCGCCACTCTGTTCGATCTTTTCTTCGACGAACTTCTGCGCTTCGCCTTCGTCGGTGACCTGCAGAGCGCCGCCAACACCCTCAAAGTTTTCGCCGTCGTATTCCTGCAGGAAGATTCCGGCTTCTTCGCCAAGCCAAGGCTGGATTTCCTTTTCGAAATTTAATTTTTCGCCTTCCTGGGCGGCCGCCTTCTCGAGTTCTTCGGTGATCAGCGTGCCGACATCTTCGATCCCCGCAACCTCCTTGGCCAGCGAGTCGACATTTTCTGCGATCTCACCGCCGGGCTGGATCTTCGCGTCGACGAAGACCGAGGCGCCGGGCGGAGCGGCCTCGGCCGGTTCCCTGCCGGAGCTCGAGCCACCGCCGCCGCAGCCGGCGATCACGGCGGCCAGCGCGCCCACGGCGACCGCGAGCAGCAGAATGGTGACGAAACGGGGCCTCACGCAGCGCTGAGCCTAGACGATCGAATGGAGAAGATCACTCGACCGTAACCGTCTTAGCCAAATTTCGAGGCTGGTCGACGTTGAGGCCGCGGGCGCGGGCGATGTCGTAGGCGAGCAGCTGCAGCGGCAGCACGGCGACGATCGCCTGCAGGATCCAGTCGGTGCGGGCAACCTCGATCGTCTCGTCGGCGACCTCGCGCACGCGCTCGTCGCCGGCGGTGGCGATCGCGATCACCTCGGCGCCGCGCGCCCGCACCTCCTCGATGTTGGAGAGCACCTTCCCCAGCACCGGGCTCTCGGTGGCGACGCAGACGACCGGCGTCGACTCGTCAAGCAGGGCGATCGGTCCGTGCTTCATCTCCCCCGCCGCGTAGGCGTCAGTCGGGATGTAGGAGACCTCCTTCAGCTTCAGCGCCCCCTCGAGGCAGACCGGCAGCGCGATGTGGCGGCCGAGGTAGAGGAAGAAGTCGCGGCTGGAGTGCTTCTCGGCGACTCGCCGGACCGGCTCCTCGGTCATCGCCAGCGTCTCGTCGATCCTCACCGGCAGCGCCTTCAATTCGGCGACCAGCTCGTCGATTCGCGACTGCGGCAGCGAGCCGCGCAGCTCGGCCAGCCGCAACCCGAGCAGGTAGATCGCCGCCACCTGGGTGAGGAAGGTCTTGGTCGCGGCGACGCAGATCTCGAGGCCGGCCCGGGTATAGAGAACGGCGTCGGCGTCGCGGGTCGCCTGGCTGCCCATGATGTTGGTGATCGTCAGCACGGTGGCGCCGGCCTCGCGGGCCAACCGCATCGCCGCCAGCGTGTCGGCGGTCTCGCCGGACTGGGTGATCCCGACGACGAGGTCGCCGGGGCCGATCACCGGGTTGCGGTAGCGGTACTCGGAGGCGATGTCCATTTCCACCGGCACCCGCGCCCACTCCTCGATCGCGTAGCGGCCGATCAGGCCGGCGTGGTAGCTGGTGCCGCAGGCGACGATCACGATCCGGTTCAGGTTCCGCAGGAGCTCGTCGGAGAGCTCGACGTCGGAGAGGTCGACGCCGTGGTCGCCGGGCAGGCGGTCGGTGATCGTCTCGGCGACCGCGTCGGCCTGTTCGTGGATCTCCTTCAGCATGAAAGTCTCGTAGCCGCCCTTCTCGGCGGCGTCGGCGTCCCAGGTCACCTCTTCCGGCGAGCGCTCGATCGGCTTCCCGGCTGGGTCGGTGATCCGCACCCCGTCGGCGTCGATCTCGACGACCTCGTCGTTTTCGATCGGCATCGCGGTGCGGGTGTCGGCGAGGAAGGCGGGGATCGCCGAGGCGAGGAAGGTCTCCCCCGCGCCGACCCCGGCGACCAGCGGGCATTCCTTGCGGGCACCGACCAGGCGCCCCGGCTCGGCGGCGTGCATGGCGACGAAGGCGTAGTGGCCGCGCAGCTCGGCGTAGGCGGCGCGGACGGCGGCGCCGAGGTCGCCCTCGTAGTCGCTGGCGATCAGGTGGGCGACGACCTCGGCGTCGGTCTCCGAGGTGAAGTCCTGCCCTTCCCCCTGAAGGCGGCGGCGCAGCTCGGCGTGGTTCTCGACGATCCCGTTGAGGACGATGTGGACCTGGCCGGAGCTGTCGTCGTGGGGGTGGGCGTTCTCCTCGGTGACCCGGCCGTGGGTCGCCCAGCGGGTGTGGGCGATGCCGGTGGTGGCGTCGGAGAGGGTGCCGCTGCCGTTGACGCGCTCGGCGATCGCGGCGCGCAGGTTGGCGAGGTTGCCGACTGCGTGCACGCTCTCGACCTCGCTGCCGTCGAGCAGCGAGAGGCCGGCCGAGTCGTAGCCGCGGTATTCGAGCTTTTCGAGCCCGGCGAGGAGCAGCTCCTCGCACTGGCGCGCGCCCACGTATCCGATGATTCCGCACATAGGGGCCGACAGATTAGACGGGCCTCGCCGCCGGCTCGCGGACTCCGTGCTCGTAGAAACGTCCAGGTCAGGCGAGCTCTTGCTCGACCAGGGCGACGAGGCGGGCGCAGACGGCGTCGGCCTCCTCGGCGCTCGGGGCCTCGACCATCACCCGAACCAGTGGCTCGGTGCCGGAGGGGCGGAGGAGGACGCGCCCGCGGCCCTCGAGCGCGGCGCCCTCCTGCTCGACCGCCTCCCAGACGGCGGTGGCGCCGGCGATCGCCTCGCGCTCGGCGACCCTGACGTTGACCAGCTTCTGCGGTAGCTTCTCCATCGGCGCCGCATCCTCGAGGCCGGCGCCGCCGAGCTCGCGCATCGCGGTCAGGGCGGCGGCGATGCCGTCGCCGGTGAAGACGAAGTCGGCGCCGATGATGTGGCCGGACTGCTCGCCGCCGAGCCGCCAGCCGCGGCGGCGCATCTCGTCGATCACGTAACGGTCGCCGACCTGGGTGGTGGCGACCTCGATCCCGGCCTCCCCCATTGCCCGGTGGAAGCCGAAGTTGGTCATCACGGTGACGACGACGCCACCGCCGAGCTCGCCGCGCGAGGCGAGGCCGCGGGCGGCGAGGGCGATCAGCTCATCGCCGTCGTGGACGCGACCGGAGGCGTCGACGGCGAGAACGCGGTCGCCGTCGCCGTCGAAGGCGAAGCCGACCTCGGCCTCGGAGGCAGCGATCCGCTCAGCCAGCTTCTCGACGTGGGTCGAGCCGCAGCCGTCGTTGATGTTGCGGCCGTCGGGCTCGACTCCGATCGCCTCGACCTCGGCCCCGAGCTGCTCGAAGATCGCCGGCCCGACCCGATGGGTGGCGCCGTTGGCGCAGTCGAGCAGGACCTTGCGGCCGGAGAGGTCGAGCGAGAAGTGGGCGGTCAGCTCTCGCAGGTAGTCCTCCGCCCCGCCCTCGAGGTCGCGCACGCGGCCGACCTCGGCCGCTGGCTCGTCCGGCTCGGAGAGCAGCGCTTCGATCCGCGCCTCCTCCTCGTCCGGCAGCTTCAGCCCGTCGCCGGTGAAGAACTTGATCCCATTGTCGCGGTAGGGGTTGTGGGAGGCGGAGACGACGGCGGCGAGGTCGAGGCCGAGGCGGTGGACGAGGATCGCCGCCGCCGGCGTTGGCAGCACCCCGGCAAGCAGCGCGTCGCCGCCCGCGGCGGCGATCCCGGCGGCCAGCGCCGACTCCAGCATCGGCCCCGACTCGCGGGTGTCGCGGACGATCAGGACCTGCGGGCGCTCGGCCTCGAGCGTCGTGGTGACGGCGCGGCCGAGGGCGGTGGCCAGCTCGGCGCTGAGGAACGTCCCAGCCTCTCCTCGGACCCCGTCGGTGCCGAAGAGCTTGCGCTCGCTCGCGGCCACTCAGCTCTCAGCGCTTGCTGAACTGCGGCCGCTTGCGGGCCTTCTTGAGGCCGGCCTTGCGGCGCTCCTTGACCCGGGCGTCGCGGGTGAGGAAGCCGCGGCGCTTGAGGTCGCCGCGCAGCTCGGCGTCGATCTCGGTCAGCGCCCGGGCGATGCCGTGGCGGACCGCGCCGGCCTGACCGCTGATGCCGCCGCCGTGGACGCGGACGCGGACGTCGACGTTGCCCTCGTAGCCGGAGACGGCGAGCGGCTGCTTGACCATCGTCTGGTGCAGGGGCCGCGGGAAGAACTCCTCGAGGCTGCGCTTGTTGATCTCGAACTTGCCGTCGCCGGGGACGAGGGTGACGCGGGCGATCGAGCTCTTGCGCTTGCCGGTGGCGAGGAAGCGGGCGCCGCTCTCCATCTTCGCCGGGGCGCGGCTGGCGGCCTCGGACTCCTCGGCGGCAGCCAGCTCGGCCTCGCGCCGGGCCCGCTCCTCCTCCTCGGCCTCGAGTCGGGCACGCTCCTCGGCGCTCAGCTCGGGCGCCTCGGGCTCGACCGCGATCGGCTCCAGGTCGGCCCCGGGAATGACGTCTTTTTTCGGCTCCTCGGCTTTCGGCGCCTCGCGCACGGTCTCCTCAGCCTGCTCCTCGGCAGGGGGCTCCCCCGCCGGTGGCTCGGTGCTGGCCTCCGACG
>DASXFL010000030.1:0-11370 GCA_036489595.1 Solirubrobacterales bacterium | reverse complement strand
GTGAACCAGTCGGCGTAGGTGCCGTTGGTGATGAAGCACTTGGAGCCGTTGAGGACGTACTTGTCGCCCTGTTTGACGGCGCGCGTCTTCATCCCGGAGACGTCGGAGCCGGCGTCGGGCTCGGTCAGGCAGAAGGAGGCGAGCTTCGGCTCCTCGGTCAGCATCCCCAGGTACTTCTTCTTCGTCTCCTCGGAGCCGCCGAGGCCGACCGGGGCCGCGGCAAGGCCGTTGGCCATCAGCGAGGTGCCGATGCCGGAGCAGCCCCAGCCGATCTCCTCCTCGATCACGCAGCCCGAGAGGTAATCGAGACCCGGTCCCCCGTAGGCCTCGGGCACGTGGGTGTTCATCAACCCGACCTCCCAGGCCTTGTCGATGACCTGCTGCGGCCAGGTGCCGTCCTTGTCGTACTCCCAGGCGACCGGGCGCATCTCTTTCTCGGCGAAGCTGTGGGCCAGCTCGCGGAGGTCTTTCTGCTCGTCGGTCAGGGTGAAGTCAACCACCGGTCGGAGCTCCTTCTGTCGGTGCTTTGCGAAGTCGTGGAGCGCCGCCCGGGGCCGGCGCCAGGCCCGATTGACTGGTCAGTCAACCAGGAACAGAGTAGCGGATGCCGACCCCCTATGCGGGGGGTTACTACCCTGGGGTCCATGGAGCTGGCTTTGGCGCTGACGGCGGTGCAGAAGGCGGCGGCCGTGCTTGCCGTCACCGGCATCGTCGGCCCGGCGATCGGCTTCGCACTGAAGCGGGCGGTCGGCGGCTGGAGCGCCTACGGCAGCGGACCCTTCTCGATCCTCACCGAGTCCTCCTCGCGCCGCGACCCCGCGCCCCAGGGCCCGGTCGACCCGGCGATCCAGGCCGCCGAGGTACGACAGATGCTGGCCGCCAAGGACGAGCGGCTGCGACGCCGCGGCGAGCCCGGCCTCGACGTCGAGGCCGAGGCCGAACGGCTGCTCGCCGCGGCGGCGGAGAACGCGACCGGGGGCGACGGCGGCGAGGAGCTGCGGGCCGAAGTTCGGCAGCTGGTCGTCCTGCGCAACGAACGGCGCCTGCGCCAGGGCCTCGAGCCGCTCGACGTCGAGGCGGAGACCGAGCGCGAGCTCGCCGATCTCCTAAGATCGCGCTGATGCCCTCCAGCCCCGAGGAGAACCTCTACCAGGTCGAGGACCTGCTGGTCCAGCCCGGGACCTACTTCAACCCGCAGACCGAGGTGGTGGTGGTCGTCGACGATTCCGCCTCAATCGACCAGGAGGTCTTCAACCTCGAGGCCTACGAGGGGGCCGAGTGGGTCCGCCTCTCCGACGAGGTGCCGGTCGACGAAGAGGGGCGCGACCGCATCCTCGAGACCTTCCAGACCCACTATCACCCGGGCTTCGAAGGCTCCGTCTCCGAGACCGCGCTCGAACAGGGCGAGGAGGAGGACGAGGACGAGGAGGGCCAAGACCCGGGGCGCGAGGACTGATGGCGCTGGCCGAGGGCGACGCCGCGCCCGACTTCACCCTGCGGGACCAGAACGGCGAGGAGCTGACGCTGTCGGACCTGCGCGGGCAGACGGTGGTCGTCTACTTCTACCCCCGCGCCGAGACATGCGGGTCCAAATAAAATAAGCTCTAGGCCCATGCTTAGAGCGGTGGGGATCGTCAGGGTCTCCCAGCCAAAGGGCCGTAAGGGCGAGAAGTTCGTCTCCCCGAAGGAGCAGCGGGAGGCCATCAAGCGGTACTGCGCCGACCACGGGTGGCGGATCACCGACGACGACATCTATGACGAGTTGAAGGTCTCGGGGGACGCGCCACTGGAGGACCGGCCCGGCCTGTCCCGAGCCGTGAGCGCGGTTCTCACCAGCGCCGCCGACGTGATCGTCGGCGCCTACAGCGAGCGGCTGTGGTGGAGCCATGAGGTCCGCGCGCAGGTGCTTCGCCTCGTCCGGGAAGCCGGCGGCGAGGTGTGGGCGGTCGACGCTGGCCTCCTCTCCGATGGTTCGGCGGCCGAGGATTTCAGCGCCGAGGTGCGGACCTCGGCCGACCGCTTCTCCCGTCGGCAGAACGCCGAAAAGTCCCGAAGGGCCGTCGAAGACGCCGTCGCTCGCGGAGTATGCCCGTTCGCTGACGTTCCCCCCGGTCTCGCGCTTGACGAGGAGAACCGCGTCATCCAGACCGACGAGCTGCCGATCGCGCTCTCAGCGTTCGAACTCCGCGACAGAGAAGCGACGATCAAGGAGGTCCGTGCGTTCCTCAAAGACCACGGGATCGACCGCAGCTACCACGGCGTGCAGTCGATGCTGAGCAACAAGCTCTATCTCGGTGAAATCCATTTCGGCAGCCTCGTGAACCGGAAAGCCCACAAGCTCGCGATCCCGCGCGACCTGTTCAATCGGGTCCAGAAAAAGAAGGCCTCGCGCGGCCGCCGCGCCAAGTCCGACCGGTTGCTCGCCCGCCTCGGGCTCCTACACTGCGGGAGCTGCGGAGCACGCATGGTGGTCGGCACCCAGAAACAGAACGGACGCTCCTATCCCTTCTACCGCTGTCCGCCCGTCGGCGACTGCGAGCGGCGGGTGACGATCGGCGCAGAGATCGCGGAGGGCGTGATCGTCGAGGCCACCAAACGCCGGGCGCGGGAGGTGAAGGGCGAAGCCTCGGCCGCGGGTGATGCGCGAGCCGACGCCGAAGCCGCGGAGCGGGCACAAGCGAACCTCGACGCAGCCATTCGTGCTTTCGCAGGGCTTGAGGAGGAGGCTGCCGCGGTGGAGCGCCTCGCCGAACTAGCCCGGATTCGCGACGAGGCTGCCGCGCAGGCGAACCGTTCGCGCGACGTTCGCTCAGCGCTGACGATCGACGTCGATGACTGGGACGACCTAAGCGTCAGCGCTCGTCGCTCCCTAATCCGAACGACCATCGACCGAGCGACCGTCGGCTCGACGGGCAAGGGCGCCGGACGCATCACGGTATACCCCTTCAGCGAGTAGGCGGCGTGCCTCGCCGTCGAGGATGCGGCGCACCTCGGCCCGGACGCGAGCCGGAAGCCCGCCGGCCTCCCCTCGCTGCGCGCCCGGCGATTCGCGGCGCTTGCCGCCAGCCCTGGAATGGCTACGCCGGTCGATAGGACGGGTCCCGCCGCCCGCGCCGGGACGGGCTCGCGCACGACCACGGTCGACGCTGCGTCCGGTTGTCGGTTGAGATCGCCGGACGGCCGTCAAAGCTCCCTGCCTTTGCCTTCAGCGAGCGGACCAATCTCCGCCAGCTCCCGGCCGCCGCAGAAATGACAGCGAAAGGCGACGTCGTGCGCCCCGCGTTCATACCGCGCCCGCTCAGGGTCGGGGTAGGCGATCTCCTCGCAGCGCCGACAGACGCGGAGCGATCGGCTGTCGATCGCCTCAAGGAACGTCTCGGGACCGTTGCGGAGCCGGGCCGCCAGTCGCTGTGCCTTGGCACGCCGCCGCGCCTCCTCCTCGCGCCAAGTTAGGTAGTCAGCGCGGAGCCGCTGCTGCTCATCGCGCGAGCGACCGTCGTCAGCAGCCCTCCATTCGAGCCCGCTGAGATCGGAAGCGCTCAGCGGCTCGCCGGCCTCGATTCGGCAGCGCACCTCGCGCAGAGCCGGCCCGTCGCCGAAGCGCTCGGCGAGAGCTTCAAGGTGGTCGAGCTGGCGGCCGAGACAGTGGGCAACGAGAGCATTGAATGCCGATCGCTCCCCGGCGCTCGGCTCCCGCCCGCCTTCCCAAAGCCGCAGCGGATCGGTGATGGTAGCCCCGAGCGCGAGCAACGCGCGGCGCTCGGGGTCCTCCAGCGAGTCGTCGCCCTTCAGCGTGATCTCAAGCGCCGCGGCGACGCTGGCACCGAAGCGCTCGATCCCCAAACGGTCCACTCCCCAGGAGCGCAGGTGGGAGCGGAGCGCTTCGGGGTCGGTGCGCAGTCGCTCGCGCTCGGCTTCATCCTGGCGGCGCTGATCCTCGGCCTCGGCTTCTGCGTCGTCGAACGGCCGCCGCGCCTCGCGCAGCGCCGCCAGCAGATCGACCGGCCGCTCGCCGCCGTCGACGGAGAGGAGCCAGCGCGGATCGGCGGCGCAGCGTTCAAGCCGCCGCGTCAGGTCGCTGGCGCAGGTGAGCAGCAGGGCGTCGCGGCCAAGCTCCCGCTCGATCGCGGCGAGGAAGGAGCGGGCGCGCTGCTCGGTCGTGGTGAGGAAGAGGAGCGCCGGGCAGAACGGATGGCGTTCTTGCCACGCCTCGGCCCGCGCGTACTCGGCGTAGCCGGCCGCCTTCTGCTTGAGGCGGCGATGCGACATCGTCCCCATGTCCAGCTCGAGGAAGGCCAGCAGTTGACGGTCGTCGGCCTCGGCGATCTCGATCAGGGCGTCGGGGGCGATAGCCCGCTCCCCGCCCCCGGAATCGCTGGCGAACGGCTCGCGGGCCTCGCCCTCGCGCTCGAAGCGGACGAGGCTGACCCCGGCCGGGAGCGTCGTCGCCAGCGCGACGTAGACCTCGCTGATCCCGGCGGCATGGGCGAGGAACAGCGGGTTGGGCTCGCGGCGCTCACCACCCCGCGGCGGCGGTCCGCCACTCGCCAACGCCTCGCCGCGGCGGGTCGGCCAGAAGTGGAAGGGGGCCGAGCCGCGTTCGCGGTAGGGACGGCTGCGCCCGGCGAGGCCGTGGTCGGCGAGCCGCGAGCAGCGGTAGCGGAGGGTGCGGGCCGGGACCTCCGGGGTGATCGCCGCAAGCTGGTTCTGCGTCAGCACCCGGTGGCGCTGGAGCAGGGAGAGGATGCGGTGGTCGAGATCGGAGAGCGACGGGGTCGCCCCGCGCGACCGTTTCCTTCGGCGACGCGCGCCGGCCAATGAGGCAGGGCTCACCTTCGCCCTCCTCCGAGGAGCGCGAGGCTGACCCTCGCCGCCGAGCACCGCGATTTCGCCGCCGCTCGGTTGCGGCCGAGCGCGGCGCGGCGAGCGCAGCGATTGGGTTGGGATCGACTGCCGTTGACGGTCGCGGTGGCAGTCGCTGAGTCGCCAGCGGTGAGGCGAGGCGAAGAGAAGGCAAAGGCCAGCAGAGCCACGACGAGGCTGGCGGTCGCCGGGCGTCCGGAGAGAAGCGTTGTGTAGCCAGCGCGGAGGCGATAGCGGGTGCCGAGGGCGCGTGCGGCACGAGCCGGGGTGAGGCGATCGTCACCGGGAGAGAATCGATCGAGCGTGACCCGGACTGCATACGGTTGGTAGATGACTCGGGCGCGGCGCAATACCTGCAATCGCCGCCCCGATGCGGGATCGTCGCGCTCGCCGTTTGCCAGTCGTGATCCGGGCCGTTGGCAAGGTCCGCCACTATGCTTTTCGCCGCTCATCTCCCTAACAAAGGGACGAGCGGGCAAAGTGCCCCCCTCAAACCCGACAGATATCCGGTCCCGCTTGGTCTCCTCGTCGGGTCCCCGGAGCGTCGCCAGGGGAGCCGAGACTGTGAACACCGGGCGGCGGCTTGGCGCTGGGGGCGGCGGTGCGATCGTGCTCAAGCTCTCCACTACGAGTCTGTCGTTCGAGGCAGACCAGATCCGGCACTTTTTCCAATCGCCGGAAACCTGAGCGCCTCGCTCGCCGACGCTGGCGGGCGGCCGTTTGGGGATTTGGCGTGTTGGATCACACGGGAGCCGGGCCATTGGCGAGGTCGAGGAGGCTGCGAGCGAAACGCGGAGCGCACCGCAACGACCCCGCGGCGGGCAGGGGCGAGCGAACCGCCGCCGCGGTGCGCCTTCCCTTCCACCCTTGAACTCGTCGCCGCATACCTAACAGGGGGACGAGCGGGCAAAGTGGCCCCCTCAAACCCGACGGATGTCCTACTGCTTCGCTCCATCTCAGATTCCGATTTCCTCTCCGTTGTTGGTGCCGCTGCCTACCCCTACAGAGCGCCTAGATGAGTAGTTCCACGAATACCCGGGGCCAGGAGCACCGGCAGGGGTAGCGAGCAACGCGGTCGAAGTCGGCGGTGCTCAAGTTCACCGCCTGCCCGAAGGAGGGCCACGATGCTCGCCGACCTCGACCTGCTGCTCACTGCGGTGTTCTGCACCGCCGACGATCTCCTGCCCGAACGGAAGAAGAACGCCCGTCGCAGACTGACCGACGCGGAGGTCGTCACCCTCTGCGTGGCGCAGTCGATCATGGGCGAGGCCTCCGACGAGCGCTTCGTCCGGATCGCCGCCAGGCGGCTAGGACACCTGTTCCCGACCCTGACCAGGCGTTCGGGCTTCCACCGGCGCCGCGACCGGCTCACCGACGTGATCGAGGCGTTGATCGATGTCTTCGCGAGCCGCTCGCCGGGCTACCACGACGACCTGCTGCTGATCGACTCCACCCCGGTCGAGTGCGCCCGCTCGCGCGAGACGGTGAAGCGCGGTGGGTCGAGCCACCTGGCCGACGCGCTCTCCGACGCCGCCGACTACGGATACTGCGCATCGCATTCCCGCTGGTTCTTCGGCTTCCGCCTCCATGCCCTGATGGCGCCCGACGGCACGCCCCCTCAGATGGCGCTGACCTCCGCCAGGGAAGGAGAGCGTGAGGTCTGCCTGCGGCTCCTCGGCAGGGTGAACCGCGAAGGCCCTCTGATCCTCCTCGGCGACAAGGGCTACGCCGGGGCGGGGTTCGCGGCCGACGCCGCCGAGCTCGGCGCGACCGTGGTCAGGCCACGGCGCAAGGACGAGGACGGCGAGCGCCCCCATCCGGCGCCGCTGCGCCAGCGGATCGAGTCGATCTTCTGGACCTGCAAGGACATCCTCGCCCTCGAGCGCCACGGTGCCCGCACCCTGCGTGGCCTGCGGGTGCGGATCGCCGCCCGCTTCCTGGCGCTCGCCGCCGCCGTCTCCCTCAACCACGAACTGGGGCGTCGCAGCAGGGCGCTGGTCGACTATGTCGCCTGAGTCGTGGAACTACTCATCTAGCGGCCAAAGTGGTCCCCTCGGCGAGCGGCCGTCCATCTCACGCCCCTCTCTCCGATAGGCCGGAAACGGCCGCACCACCCGAGAACGCAGGGCGCCGGGAGGTGACCCGAAATAAGCCCCAGGACGGCACTCCCTCCGGCGGCGTCCAGACGAGCCCGTCGACCAGCTCCTGCACTGGCACGCCGAGCCCGCCCGCGAGCCGCAACAGGGTGTCGGTGCGAGGGAGGGATTCGCCGCGCTCCATCTTGCCCACCGCGATTCGGTGAACGGAGGGACCCCTATTCCTGACAGATGTCCTACTTCCTCGCCCCATCTCAACGAGCAGCGCGGCCCAGCGCCGCGCGCCGCGCGATTTCCAACCCGCTTCGCCAGAGACATGCGGCGGCGAGGCAAAGCCATTCGGCGAGCGCGCTCTTGAAAGCGCCATGCCGCCAGCGGAAATGCAGGTGTCCGACGAGCCAGAGACAGGCGCCGAGAGCAAAGACGAGGGCGCCGTTTGGGTTGCCGCTCAGGCTCAGTCCGAGCAGGCCGGCCAAGACGAATAGCGCGCCCGCGAGGCGAAGCGGGATGCCGCCGAAGACCCAGGCGCAGATTAGGGCGAGGACCATGGTCCCGATCGCCGAGAGGATCATTGCGCCCCCTCCTGCGTCCGGGCGCCGTTGCCATTCGATTCGACCCGGAACGAGCCCCAAGGCAGTTGCGCCGCTGGCGGCGGCTCCCAAGCGAGCCCGTCGAGCAGCTCCTGCGGCTCGACGCCGAGCCCGCCCGCGAATTTGAGTAGCGTGTCGGTGCGCGGCAGCGATTCGCCGCGCTCGATCTTGCTGATGTCGGTCCGGTGAACGGAGGCGCGGAAGCTCAGTTCTTCCTGGGAGAGACCGGCCCCTCGCCGGCAGCGGCGCAGGTTCTCGCCGAAGCCGACCGCGACCTCATATAGCGGCTTCATCGGGGCTCCTCCATTCCGGCGAAGGGCTCGATATCCATCGAGCCCGCCGTGCGGATGCTCGGCGTCCAGAGGAGCCCGTCGAGCAGTTCCTCGTAGGGGACGCCGAGCGAGCCGGCGAGCTTGACCAGGGTGTCGGTGCGGGCAATTCGTTCGCCGCGCTCAAGCTGCCCGACCGCCGTGCGATGCAGATCGGCTCGCATTCCCAGATCTTCCTGGGAGACGCCCCCCATCCGCTCGCGGCAGTAGGCGAGGTTGGCGCCGAAGCGGGCGGCGAAAGGGCCGGCGCCGCCCCTCATCGTCCCGCTCCGATCTGCTCGCGCAGAGCTGCCAGCGCGTCGTGCTCGAAGATGACGCGCTCATACCCCTCTTCGCGGTCGGAAGCCTCGGCCAGCTCGCTGACGAGCCGCAGAAGGCGATCGTCGGGGACGACCTGGCCTGCGTCGATGCCCGCGATCAGGCGCCCGTAGGCATCGGCGTCGGCGCGCCAGCGGCCGGTGTTGGAGTGGTCGGGGTGGGTTTGCAGGTCGTCTTCGCGCCCCGCTTTGCAATCGGACAGCGCACCGCGAAGGAAGCGCCGCTGCCCGTCGGTTAGAGAGAGGGCAACGGCTTCGCCGCCGCCCATAGGATCGGTCCTAGCCATGAGGAGCACAGCCTCCTTGTGGTTAGGCCCCTGGTTGGCGTGAGCGCGCCGGCCGGGGGCCGCTTGACGTTTGGCCCTCTGCCGACCTTAGCAGGGTGTAGGGCCTAGCCCCAACACCCTCGCTTATTCTTCGCGGAGGACTTCGCGGACCCTGGTCGGGTGCAATTTGGTCTCCTCCGCGATCTCACGCAGCGAGAGGCCGGCTTTCTGGGCTCGGGCGAAGCTCTCGCGCCGCTTTGCCCGCGACTTTGCACGCTCTCGTAGCACCTGCTCCTGCTCTCGCTCGAAGGCAGCCTGGGCCTTGCGCAGCTCCCCGCGAGCCTTCCGCTTGGCGTCCTCGGTCATCGAGCAGACCCTATCCCCGAAATGGAGGATTGAAGCCTGGCGAAGTTATGGCGACGCGAGACCACCGGGATAAGCACTTGCAGCCTGTAGCTCCACCACATTGCCAGGCTATTCGGAATGCGGCTCGTCGGGCACTGGACCGGTAAGGACAAGCGGCGCGCTGTCTGGAGTGAGCACGCTTTTCCCGGTCTTGTCGGCCCGTGGATCGAAGTGGGTGTGCATACCTGGCTCGGTGATGTCGTTGTACTCGGCGAATTCAGACACCCCGCGCGCCAAGGCAGCAAATCCGCTCGGACTGCCAGTTATCGTTGCGGAGTCGCCAGCGGTCTCGATTGCGACAGCTTCACTGTCGGCGGTCGCGAGGCTAAGGCTCGATATGGGCTCTGCTTTTGCCCGGCGCGGCGAGGGCGAAAGTGAGATGACAGTGGGCGGACCGTTCCGCAGCTGTTCGACAAGACGCTCTAACTCCGGCGCATCCACCGTCAGGATGAGTGCGCCGGTCTCGGTATCGATCGCTCCTCTCATACGAATCACCTCACGGAGTTGGCCGGGTCGGCCGTCACGGGCAGCCCAATTCCTCTCCCCGCCTTACTCCGGCTTCCGTGAACCTCCAGAATGAACCCGTCGGTGAGTGCCCATATTCCTCGACGTAACCCGCCTCGACGAGACCGGGAAGGATCTTGCCCAGCTCCTCGTCCGTCGCGTCGGAGAGATCCTGCAGAAAGATCGCATGGGCACGGCAGAGGTCCCGGTCCAAACGGCTCATGCGAGATTTACGATGGTCCACGCTTCTGTTTCCCCGGGGTCCGACCGGGGTCAATTGCGCCGCGCACGGGAGTCTGGTTGTGGCCGGTCCACTAGAAAATGAGATCGATTTCGATCGAAGCACCAAGCTCAGCTACCCATCCGACGAAATCCGGTGGAAAGATAAACGCGGGAGTGGTCTGGCTACCGTGCTGGCGTACCCCGCAGAAGACGACCGCTCGCACATCAAGGTCTCGGCAGACTTGCTTCATGAGCTGACCCGAAACCGGAACCCGATCCCGAAATTCCTGGAGCGTGTCCTGAATATCGAGGCCTTCACGCTCTAACGCGGTGAGCCTCCATCCGAACCCCCGACGCCTTCCTTCGCCGTCCGGGGTTATGGGGTCATCCGGCCGGAATGCGGTCGTGGGCTCAATCCCGAGTTGGCGGGTTATCTCGTCCGGATCGAACGTCTCCCCGTAAAAACGCAGGTCCAGCCTGACGACCGGTCTGGCTTCGACGTTGGTCGGAGCTTCGCTCATTTAAACCGGTCCTCGATGTTGATTCCGAGGCTTTCGCCGGGTCTCCGGCTGGCATTAGGCTTCTTGTACAGATTGCCCTCTCTGTCGCATAGTCGGGTGGACACGCTCAGCCCAGCAGCCGCCGTCTAGGCTGTGTTCACGCGCCGATTGAGCTCAACGACCCGCCTTTTCGCCAGTTCGCGATCCTTCCCAGTTCGACCTCTAAAACCAGGCGCCCGAACATGCCCGCCGTCATTCAGCGTCATCTTGAGGGACGGGAGACCGATCGCAAACTTGATCTCAAAACCTTTGATCTCCTGCCAAGACCAATGCCTGCGTCGGATGACGCCCCGCAATGTGACCCCATTCTTCTCAACGATGAGCCCGGCTCGGCCGGACTGGACGAAGAAAGCGCCGACCGCGATCCATACCAAGCCCGCCACGGCAAGCGCCGGACGGTGCAGATGACCCCGCACACTTGAAAGCAGCACAAGGAAACCCAAGATCAAGGCGATCCCCGCGAAGAGAAACGCCAGGCCCTGTTCCCATTCGTTGAGCACCAAGAGCTCGCCTTCGGGGAGCAGACGCGATTCGTCAGTTTCCTGCGTCAACTGGTCGCTCATTGGCCCGCTGCAGCGTGGATGCCCTCAAGTATCCAACCTGGCAGATTCGCAACGACCCGCACGGCGGGCTGGCACTCGCGCCGGCCCCACACTCGTCTCATGGCGATAGGCGTGAATATCACCCGAATCTGGTTTCTAGCTCGCTCAGGGCGCGGCCGATCCGCCGTCGCGTAAATCCGTGTGATTCCGCGTGGGCGCGGCGAACCGGCTCAAGCGCACGCGAGTCTCCGAGCTGGGCGAGCGCAAGGGCGGCGCCGCGCCTCACGCTGTCATTTCTGTCCCGAAGAAGCTCGATCAACGGCGCGGTTCCTGTTTGGTCACCGATATCGCCGAGGGCGACTGCCGCGTATTGTCGGGTGCCAACATCGTCTGCCTCAAGCTCCGCGATCAGGCGCTCAACGCTCCCTCGGTCTCGCAGTTGACCCAAGCTTCGTATCGCCCAAAGCCGGGTGGCGCGATCGTCATCATCGAGCAGCGCGCGTAGGGCGGGAATGGCCCTGGGGTCGTCGAGCCGTCCGAGGGCGATAGCTGCGGCCGAGCGAACGGTGGCCCCTCGGTCTTCATGCAGTACCTCGATGATCGGGTCGACTGCTCGACGCTCGCCGAACCGACCGAGCGCGTTGATGATGCGAACGGCCATGCCATTCGAGCGCCT
>DASXFL010000152.1:0-2812 GCA_036489595.1 Solirubrobacterales bacterium | reverse complement strand
GCCGCCCGCGCCGGGCGCGACCTCGCCTACCTCGCGATCGGCGGCCTGACCGCGGTCCTCGCCTTCGTCGTCTGGGTGACGGCGGTGTCGGTGACGCTGCCGCTGCTGATCTTCGTCATCGGCCTGCCGCTGTTCCTGCTCAGCGCGCTGGCCTTCCGCGGGACCGCCGAGCTCGACCGCCGCAACGCCGCCCTGGTCCTCGGCCGGCCGCTCCGCGGCCGCTACCGCGACCATGGCGACGAGGGCTTCCTCGAGCGGCTGCGCAGCACCGCCGCCGACTGGCAGACCTGGAGGGACCTCGCCTGGCTGCTGGTCCACTCGATCGTCGGCTTCGCCTTCGGCGTCGTCGCCGTCACCCTCGTCGCCCTGACGGTCGGGCTGGCGGCGATGCCGGCCTGGTACTGGGCGCTGCCGGAAGGCGCCAACCTCGGGATCGTCGACGTCGACAACCTCGCCGCCGCCTTCCTGGCGATGCTGGCCTCGGTACCGGCGGCGGCGATCACGGTGCTGGTCCTGCGAGGGCTGTCGATCGCCGAGTCGCGGATGGCGGTTGCCCTGCTCGACGGCGACGCCGTGGCGGCGCCGGAATCGGCCGGAGGCGGCGCGGTCACCGCCACCGCGAGCCCCCCGTCCTCGGCATTCGCGGGCGTGGCCGCCGCCCATGGCCCGCGCCCCGAAACCGAGTCGGCGCTCGGCGCCCAGGCGGCGGTCTCGGCCCTGCTGGCGCTGATCGTCACCGCCGTCTGGGCAGCGACCGGCGGCGGCTACTTCTGGCCCGCCTGGATCTACCTCGGCCTGCTGATCCCGCTGGGCCTCAACGCCGGCCTGCGCGAGGCGATGCGGATGCCGCCGGCCTGGCGCGCCCTCGCCGTGCAGGGTGCGATCTCGGCGGTGCTGGTCGGCGTCGCGATCGCCGTCTGGGCGCTCGCCGGCTTCGGCACGTTCTGGCCGATCTGGCCGATCCTCGCCGTCCTCACCGCCGCCGCCCTCCACTTCCTCTGGCGCCGCGTCTTCCCGGGCCAGCGCGAGCGCGAGCTGAGCGAGCGGGTCGAGACCCTGACCAAAACCCGGCGCGGCGCCCTCGACGTGCAGTCGGCGGAGCTGCGGCGGATCGAGCGCGACCTCCACGACGGCGCCCAGGCGCGCCTCGTCGCCCTCTCGATGCAGCTGGGCCGGGCCGAGGAGCGGCTCGGCGACGAGCCGGAGACGGCGGCGCTGCTGCGCGCCGCGAGATCGGAGGCGAGCGCGGCGATCGCCGAGCTGCGCGATCTCGCCCGCGGGATCGCGCCGCCGGTCCTCGCCGACCGCGGCCTGCCGGCGGCGGTCGAAGCGCTGGCCCGGCGCTCGCCGCTGTCGGTGACGATCGAGGCCGAGCTCGAGCGGCGACCGCCGGCGGTGATCGAGACCGCCGCCTACTTCGTCGTCGCCGAGGCGCTGACCAACGTCGCCAAGCACGCCCCGGAGGCGGCGGCGACGGTGCGGATCAGCGGCGGCGCGGAGGCGCTGCGGATCGAGGTCGCCGACGACGGGCCGGGCGGCGCCGACCCGGCCGGCGGCGGCCTCAGCGGGCTGCGGGCCCGGGTCGCGGCGCTCGACGGCGAGCTCACGGTGGGCTCGCCGCAAAGCGCCGGCACGACGATCGAGGTGGAGCTGCCGTGCGGGTCGTGATCGCCGAGGACTCGCTGCTGCTGCGCGAGGGGCTGGTCGCGCTGCTGCGGGAGCACGAGGTCGAGGTCGTCGCCCAGGCGGAGGACGGTGAGGGCCTGCTGCGGATCCTCGGCGGCCACAAGCCGGACCTGGCGATCGTCGACGTGCGGCTCCCGCCGACCTTCACCGACGAGGGGATCCGAGCCGCGGTCGAGGCCCGTCGCCGCCATCCCGGCCTCGGCGTCCTGATCCTCTCCCAGTACGTCGAGCCGGTCTACACGGCAGAGCTCCTGGCCGGCGGCGAGGGCGGGGTGGGGTACCTGTTGAAGGAGCGGGTCGGCGACATCCCCGCCTTCCTCGACGCCGTCCGCCGCGTCGCCGGCGGCGGTACCGCGCTCGACCGCGAGGTCGTCTCGGAGCTGGTCCAGAGCCGCGGCCACGAGGATGACGACCCCCTCGCGGCTCTCTCGCCGCGCGAGCGCGAGGTGCTGTCGCTGATGGCCGAGGGCCGGACTAACTTCGCCATCGCTGCCGCCCTGGTCGTCACCCCGGGCGCGGTCGAGAAGCACATCTCCAACATCTTCGCCAAGCTCGGCCTGCCGGCCGCCGAGGACGACCACCGCCGCGTCCTCGCTGTGCTGACCTTCCTGCGGGCCACCGGCGCCGGTTAGCGCACGCGCCGCCGGCGTTCGCAAACCCACTCCCAGCGCGGAAAGCAAACCGGTTTCAAACCGGGCTCTTACTTGCTCCGCCGATCCAGAGGGACCCCAGTGATGAGGGCGACGCCCCTCGGAAAGGTCCCTGATGAGCAACCGGACGAAGATCATTCGCACGCTCCTGCTGCTTGGCGTCGTCGCCTGCATCGCGGGAGCGGGCGTCTTCTCAGCATTCTCGAGCCAGACCGACAATCCCGGCAACGTGGTCACCGCCGGCACGGTGGTGCTCGAAGACAACGACAGCGGCACCGCCCTCTACGCGATGACCGCCGCCAAACCTGGCGAAAGCAAAGCCTCCTGCATCAAAGTGACCTACCAAGGCTCGCTGCCGGCGACGGTGAAGCTGTTCACTCCCTCGACGATCGGCGAACTCGGCCCCTACGTCGAACTGAAGATCGAAGCCGGGACCGCGACCAGCTCGACCTTCCCCAGCTGCGAAGGCTTCACCG
>DASXFL010000119.1:0-12300 GCA_036489595.1 Solirubrobacterales bacterium | reverse complement strand
GCGAGACCTCGGTCCAGTGGAGGTCGCAGCGGCGCGCCAGCTCTTCCTGCGAGACGCCGGACTTGGTGCGGATGCGGCGCAGGTTGGCGGCGAAGCGCTGCTGCGGGCTCAGTTCCATTACGCGACATTCTGTAGTGGTTCAGACACAAAGTTCCACAGACAACAACGTTCCGCACCTTCGCACGGCGGCCGAGCCGGTGGACGAAGCGGCTCCGCGGTGGTACCGGGCGGTCCCAAAAATGTCGCCGCCGCCGGCCCGGTCCGCTACCTTGCCCCTGGGGGATGCGATGGCGATTTGCGAAGATTTGCGCAATTCGTGTTGAGCGTCTCGATCGCGCCTGGTATACCCAGACGACGCCGCCGTCTCGGTGGCAGGCAAACCGAGCAGCAAAGGACGATCGGAGGACACATGAGCGACGCGGTTGATCCGCATCTGGAGGCGCCCGCCGGGCCCCACACCAGGTCGTGCGCCACCGAACTCGTCTGTCGCGACTGCGGTTACCGGACGCCGCTGTTCGACACCGCCTTCAAGTGCCCGGCCTGCGGCGAGGGCCTCGACGTCGACTACGACTACGAGCGCGCCAAGGCGGCGATCGGCGAGCACCCGCTGGCCGAGCGCCCGCAGAACCTCTGGCGCTTCGAGGAGCTGCTGCCGATCACATCGCAGCTGGCCCAGGCCCGGGTCGGCCAGATCTCCGGCCAGACGCCGCTGATCCACGCCGAGCGGCTCGGCGCCGAGCTTGGCCTCAACCGCCTCTACATCAAGGACGACTCGACCAACCGGCCGACCCTCTCTTACAAGGACCGGGTCGTCGGGATGGCGATCGCCCGCCTGCTCGAGCTCGGTAAGGACGAGGTCGGCTGCGTCTCGACCGGTAACGTCGGCACCGCCGTCGCCGCGCTCGCCGCCGCGGCCGGGGCGGCTGCCTACATCTTCTACCCCGGCAACATGGAGAAGGGGAAGGCGAAAGCCTGCCGCGCCCTCGGCGCCCAGGTCTGCCAGCTCGACGGCAACTACGACCAGGCCAACCGCGCCTGCCGCGAGCTCTCGCTGTCGAGTGGGATCGAGTTCGCCAACATCACCCTGCGGCCGTTCTACGCCGAGGGGGCGAAGACGATGGCCTTTGAGGTGGTCGAGCAGCTCGACTGGGTCGCGCCCGACCACATGGTGATCCCGGCCGCCGGCGGCACCCTCTCCTCGCGCGTCCACAAGGGGCTGAACGAGCTCGAGATCGTCGGCCTCGCCGAGACCGCGGGGACGAAGATCAACATCGCCCAGGCCAGCGGCTGCTCGCCGATCGTCACCGCGATCCGCGGCGGCGGCGAGCTCGAGCCGCAGGCGCCGGAGACCGCCGCCCACTCGATCGCGATCGGGGCGCCGGGCGACGGCAACCTGGTGATCGACGCGGTCCGCAGCCGCGGCGGCTGGGCGGCGACCGCCTCCGACCCGGAGATCTTCGAGGCGATCGACCTGCTCGGCCGCACCGAGGGCCTCCTGACCGAGCCGGCCGGCGGCACCACGATCGCCTCCACCGCGAGGCTCGCCCGGGAAGGGAAGATCGGCGCCGACGACGTGGTCGTCGCGGCGATCACCGGCAACGGCCTGAAGACGATCGCCGACCATCCCGAGAAGTCGTGGCCGGAAATGGTCCCGTGCAACATCGAGGCGATGGGCGAGATGCTGGCCGAGTTCCGCTCGACCGCTGAGACGGCGCTGCGCTGACCGAGCTGCCGCAGGTCGACGGGGTCACGCACCGGACCGTCCGCGTCCGCGACGCCGATCTGCACCTGGCCGAAGCGGGCGAGGGCGACGACGTCGTCCTCTGCCTCCACGGCTGGCCGCAGAACTGGTTCGAGTGGCGGTCGCTGATGCCGGCGCTGGCCGACCGCCACCGGGTGATCGCCCTCGACCAGCGCGGCTTCGGCTGGTCGGAGGCGACGCCGGGCGGCTACGAGAAGGAGGAGTTGGCGGACGACGTCCTCGCCCTGCTCGACGAGCTCGGCCTCGAGCGGGTGAAGCTGGTCGGCCACGACTGGGGCGGCTGGATCGGCTTCCTCCTCTGCCTGCGGTCGCCGCAGCGGTTCGAGCGCTATCTGGCGCTCAACATCGTGCCGCCGTGGGCGAGCCGCCGGGTGATGGCGCCGCACCTCTGGCGCCTCGCCTACCAGTGGCTGATCCTCAGCCCCGGGCTCGGCTACCGGCTCCACGCCTCGGGCCGATTCGTGCCGAAGATGCTGGTCGGCGGCTCGGTTCAGCGGCAGGTCTGGGACGAGGCGACGATCGAGGCTTTCTCCGACCCTTTCCGCGAGCCGGCGCGGGCCCGGGCGGCGGTGCAGATGTACCGGGTCTTCAACCTCCGGGAGGCGCCCGAGATCATCTCCGGCCGCTACGCCGACGCCCTGCTCGAGGTGCCGACGCTGATGGTGTACGGCACCGGCGACCCGGTCCTGCCGCCGCAGATGTTGGCGGGCTGGCGCGGGCATGCGCCAAACATGGAATTAGAGCTGGTCGAGGGCTGCGGCCACTTTGTTGCCGATGAGGCGCCTGAGTTGGTGGCCGAGCGCGCCCGCGACTTCTTCGGCTGAGCGCCGCCGCCGGCGAGGCCGGCGTCGGCGTGTCCTTCCCAAAGCGCTCCGCCTTCGGCTCCACCCGAGTGTGCTGGGAGGGACACGCACGTTCGCCCGAAGCTCGACCCCCCGGATCACCAGCCAAGGCCCAAGCTTCGGGCGGCGACCGCCCACCTGCGCGATCCCTGCTTAACCCGACCTACGCCCGAATCCGCGCCTCCTCGAGGTCCAAATCCCTCTCGATCTGCCTCTGCGTCGGCGCCCTCAACCTTCCATTCCCCGTCAGATTCAGCAGTTCCTCTCTCTCCACCCCAATCAGCTCCCGCCTCAACTCCCCGTAGTCAGCGATCCGCTGTTCCCTCGCCGCCGTCTCCGGATCGCCACCGCCGAGCACCGCCTGGCACATCCGGAAGCGCCCGCGGTAGAGGTCGCGGAGGCGTTTCAGCTGCACTTCCGAGGCCCGCTCCTCGTCCTCCATCTCGTCGAGGCGGTCGAGCGCCGCCTGCGCCGCCTCCATCCGCGCCACCGCCTCTTCGTCGGACCAGCGTCGCGGTCGCTCCAGTCGCAGCGCCCGGACGATGAACGGCAGCGACAGCCCCTGGCCGACGAGGGTGACGAGGATCAGGGCGAAGGTGAGGAAGATGATCTGGGGCCGGCCGGGAACGTCGAGCGGCACCGCCAGCGCTGCCGCCAGCGAGACGGCGCCGCGCATCCCGCTCCAGCCGATCGCGAAGCGTTCGCCGCGGCTTTCGCCGGCGTCGCCCCGCATCGCGAAGACGAAGCCGAGGCGGACGAGGACCGAGGCGAGGGCGATCGCGACCACCGGCCAGAGCAGCTCGCTGACCCCCGAGGAGGAGGCGTTGAGGGTGTCGACGACGCCGGGCAGCTGCAGGCCGAGGAGGACGAAGAGCGAGATCTCGAGGCCGAAGGTGAGGACGTTCCAGAAGGCGACGGCGTTGAGGCGGATGTCGGCGTCGAGCGAGAGTGGCGAGCGGTAGCCGGCGTAGACGCCGGCGACCACCGCGGCGAGGATGCCGGACACGTGCAGCTCCTCAGCCCCGATGTAGGCGCCGTAGGCGGTCAGGACGGAGAGGAAGATCGAGAGTCCGGAGTCGGTCTGGCGGCGGATTATCAGGTCGGAGACGTAGCCGACCGCGAGCCCGACAGCGATCCCGCCGAGCGAGACGCCGACGAATTCGAGAGTCGCCCCGCCGAGGCTGAAAGCGCCGCCGGTCGCCACTCCGACGGCGATCCGGTAGATCACCAGCGAGGTGCCGTCGTTGATCATCGACTCGCCTTCGACCACCAGTCGCACCCGCTCCGGGGCGCCGAGGCGGCTGAAGATCGAGGTGGAGGCGACGGCGTCGGTGGGGGCGAGGACGGCGCCGAGGACCGCCGCCTCGGCCCAGGTCAGGTCGGGCACCGTCAGGTGGGCGACGACCGCGACCGCGGCGGCGGTGAGGAAGACCAGCCCGATCGCGAGAAAGGCGAGCGGGCGCATCACCGCCCGCAGCTCCATCGGCGAGGTGCGCCAGCCAGCGGCGTAGACCAGCGGCGGCAGGAAGACGAGGAAGACGACGTCCGGTTCCAGTTCGACCTCGGGCAGGCCGGGGATCAGGGCGATCGCGAGGCCGCCGACGACGAGCACGATCGGCGCCGGGATCTTGCCGAAGTCGGCGATCCGGACGAGCAGGGCCGCGGCGAGCAGCAGCAGCAGGATCGACTGGACGTGATGCACCGGCGCATGATCGCGGCCAGAGACGACAGCCGCTAGCGTGGGCGCGGATGCGCCGCCGCCTCGCCCTCCTCGTGCTGGTCCCGCTGGTGCTCTCGCTCGCCGCCTGCGGTGGCGGCTCCGCGACCGGGTCGAGCTCGGGCGGCGGCTCCGCCGACCCGTTCGCGCAGCTGCGCTTCGTGCTCGGCAAGTTCCCCTACGCGCCGTGGTACCGCGAATGCATCGTCGAAGAAGTGGAAGGCAAGCTGAGTGCCGCCGAACTCGAAGAACTGGCGGAGCTGCCGACCGAACGGGGGCGCAAGGTGGCGCTGCGGTTCGCGCTCGGGGCGGCGCCGAGCTGCAAAGCGCGCGGGCGCAAGCCGATCGTCCCCGGCGCCACCCACGTCCAGGTGCAGCTGCTGCGGGTCAGCTACGGCTCGATCCTGGAAGCCCTCGGCAGGCGCCAGGGCCTGGACGCCAAGCAGGCGAGCTGCCTCAGCCGGACCGTCGCCCGCTTCCCGGACCAGAAGGTGATCGCGCTCGGCAACGCAACTGAAAAGGAACGCGAACGAATCCTCGTGAAAGTCGTGGAAGGGTGTGCCAAATGAGCGATGGACCGGAGCGGCTGACGCCGCCGCTGGAGCAGATCGACCACGTCCGGGGCGGGCCGGAGGCTGATCTCGAGCTGGTGATGTTCGGTGACTTCCAGTGCCCCTTCTGCCTCGGCGCGCAGTCGGTCCTGCGCCGGGTCCGCAACCGGCTCGGCGATCGCCTCCGCTTCGGCTTCCGCCACCTGCCGATCCCCGAGAAGCACCCGATGGCGCTGATCGCCGCCGAAGCCAGCGAGGCCGCGACCGCCCAGGGCCGCTTCTGGGAGTACCACGACGCCCTCTACGCCGAACAGCCGAAGCTCTCGCGGGAGACGATGCTCCGCGTCGCCACCGAGGTCGGCCTCGACGTCGACCGCGTCGCCGCCGACCTCGACTCCGGCGTCCACCTGCCGCGGATCGAGCGCGACCTCGCCTCGGCCGCGGCCAGCGGCGCCACCGGCACCCCGTCCTTCTACGTGGCCGGCGCCCACTTCACCGGCGCCTACGACGCCGGCTCCCTGGTCGAGGCGCTGGAAGCGAGCGCCGGCTAGCCCTTCGAGCGGAGGAAGCTCGACCGCCCGGGCCGACCCCGGCGGCTGCCGTCGTTATACTCGCCCGCCTCTTGAGGGTTAGAGGTTTCTCAACCAAAAGCGGGCGGGGGCTCGTGGTTCTGGCGGCGATCGTCCTCGCGCTGGCGCTGCCGAGTGCCGCGAGCGCCGCCGCGGACGGGGCGATCGCCGGCACCGTGACCGAAGCCAACGGCGGCCTGGGCGTTGTCGACGCGCGGGTCTGCGCGGAAGCCGAGACCGGCGAATTTAGCTTCGAATGCACCCTCACTGGCAGTGGTGGCAGCTACGAAGTCACCGGGCTGCCGCCCGCCGAATATGTCGTCTGGTTCGAAACCGGTGAAAGCGGCAAAGACCTGGTCCGGCAGTTCTGGCACGGGGTCAGCCGGTTCGAAGAAGCGACGATGGTCACGGTTGCGTCCGGCATGACCACGCGTTCGATCGACGCGGCTCTCGCCGAAGGTGGCGCGATTGCCGGCAGGGCGACCGCCGTGGCCGGCGGCGCACCTTTGGCGAACATCGAAGTCTGCTCCTGGTCGGAATCGGACGAAGCCTTCGATGGCTGCGACATCACCACGGGCAACGGCACTTACGAAATCCAAGGGGTCGCGGAAGGGCTCCACGAAGTCGAATTCTGGGATCCCGAAGGCGAATACGAACCCGCTTTCCGGAACGGGATCTCGGTCGCGGTCGGGGCCACGAGCGGGAACGTGAACGCTGCCCTGACCCACACGGTGCCGGCCGAAGGCCGGATCAGCGGGCACGTCTACGCGGCGGCCAACCACAATCCGCTCGGCAACGTCGCCGTCTGCGCGATCTGGGCCCCGACGGGCGAATCGGGGGGTTGCGCGGTGACCGGCACTCCGGGCGCGTATGCGTTCACCGGAGTCCCGGTGGGTCCCTGGAAGGTGGTCTTCTCGCCCGAACCGGCCGAAGTCGAATTCAACGCCCGCGCGAAAACGGATGCCTGGCCCACCCAGTACTGGAGCTCGGAGCCGACCCTTGCATTGGCGAATGCACTCGCCGTTGGCCCGGCCAGCAACCTCACGGGCATCGACGGCCTGCTCGGGCCGGGCCCCGCGCCGCCCGCGCCCGCGCCCGCGCCAATCGTGGCCTCCAAGCCGAAGCCGCTCAAATGCCCCAAGGGCAAAGTGAAGAAGCGGGTCAAGGGCAAGGTGAGCTGCATCCGCAAGCGGCACCACCACAAGCACCGCCGGCGCCACCGTCACCATCGCTGATCCTCTAGGTTCGGCCGATGCGGGCGCTGGTGCAGCGGGTCAGCCGGGCGGCGGTCGACGTCGAGGGTGAGCGGGTGGCGCAGATCGAGGCCGGGATGCTGGTCCTGCTCGGGGTCGGGGTGGGGGACGGGACCGAGGAGTGCGACAGGCTGGCCGAGAAGGTGCGGAAGCTGCGGATCTTCGACGACGCCGAGGGGCGGATGAACGAGCCGCTGGGCGAGCGCGAAGTCCTCTGCGTCAGTCAGTTCACCCTCTACGGGGACACCGGGCGGGGGAACCGGCCGAGCTATGTGTCGGCGGCACGGCCGGAGGACGCAGAGCCGCTCTACGAGCGCTTCTGCGAGCGGCTGGGAGCAAAGAAGGGGGTCTTCGGCGCCTGCATGGGCGTGGCGCTGATCAACGACGGGCCGGTGACGGTGATGCTCGAGGTCGAGCCCTAAGCGAGGTTGCCTTTCGACCCGCTATCCGGGTCGAAAGGCAACCTCGCTAGGGAGCGCTGGCGCGGAGGACGAGGTCGCAGTAGCGATCGGCGATCTGCTCGGCCGAGAGGCGGCCACGGGGGCGCAGCCATTGCGGCGTGTAATTGATCATCCCCAGCAGCGCCAGCAGGGTGAGGCCGCGGTCCTCGAAGTCCATCGCCCCCGACTCCTCGCCGCGCTCCAGGATCCCGTCGAGGACCTGCTCAAAGTCCTTGCGGGCGCGGCGGACGGCGCGCCACTGCGGCTCGCGCTCGATCACCTGCCGCTCCTGCGAGAAGACCAGCATGTGGTCCCGGTGGCCCTCGATGTGGGCGAGCCAGGCGCGCAGGAGGGCGCGGAGCTGGCCCTTGGGGGAGAGCTCGTCACTGCCGGCGATCTCACGCGCCTGCGCCAGCAGCGGCTCCAGCAGCTCGTCGCAGATCGCCAGCAAGAGCGCCTCCTTGCTGCCGATGTAGTGGTAGAGGCCGCCGGCGGCGAGCCCGGTCGCCTCGGTCAGGTCGGCGATCGAGGTGGCGGCGTAGCCGTTCTCGGCGAAGAGCTTGGCGGCGGCCGCGATCACCTCGCCGCGGCGGCCCTCGTAGCGGGCGCGGAGCGCCGGGCGCTCGGGGGCTGGGGGAGATGCGGCCATCGCCATACGGTAGCGACAAAAACCGAGGAGACGCTCGAAATTAGAGCGAGCGTTCGGTATTCTGCAGAGATGAACTTCGATCTCAGTGACGAGCAGCGCCTGCTCCGCGACACCGTCCGCGAGTTCGCCCGTGCCGAGGTGGCCCCGGTCGCCGGCGAGCTCGACCGCACCAAGTCCTTCCCCTACGAGATCGTCGCCAAGCTCGGCGGCCTCGGCCTGATGGGGATCCCGTTCCCGCAGGAGTACGGCGGCGGCGGCGCCGACACGCTCTCCTACGCGCTGGCGGTCGAAGAGCTGGCGCGGGTCGACTCCTCGGTCTGCATCACGATGGCCGCCCACACCTCACTGGGGACGATGCCGATCTACCTCTGGGGCTCAGAGGAGCAGAAATCCGAATGGCTGCCGCCGCTCTGCAGCGGCGAACGACTTGCCTCCTTCGGCCTGACCGAGCCCGAGGCAGGCTCCGACGCCGGCAACGTGCGAACGACGGCGCGGCTCGAGGACGGCGAATGGGTCGTCAACGGAGCCAAGCAGTTCATCACCAACTCCGGCACCGAGATCTCCGGCGTCGTCGCGATCACCGCTGCCACCGGCAGCGACGAGCGCGGGCGCAAGGAGATCTCGAACTTCCTCGTCCCCGCCGGCACCCCCGGCTACGAGGTCGGTGAGCCGTACCGGAAGATGGGCTGGAACGCCTCGGACACGCGGCCGCTCAGCTTCGACGACTGCCGGCTGCCGGAGCGCTCCCTGCTCGGCGGCCGCGGCGAGGGCTTCAAGAACTTCCTCCACATCCTCGACGGCGGCCGGATCGGGGTCGCGGCGATGGGCGTCGGCCTCGCCCAGGGCGCCCTCGACGAGGCGCTCGCGTACGCCAAGGAGCGCCAGGCGTTCGGCCAGGCGATCTCCAAATTCCAGACGATCCAGGCGAAGCTCGCCGACCTCTCTGCCCAGATCGAGGCGGCGCGCCTCCTCACCTGGCGGGCGGCGCTGGAGAAGGACGCCGGCCAGTCGTTCACCCTGACCGCGGCCCAGGCGAAGCTGATCACCGGGCGGTTGGCGGTGCGGGCGACGGAGGAGGCGGTGCAGATCCACGGCGGCTACGGCTTCATCGAGGAGTACCCGGTCTGCCGCTTCTACCGCGATGCCAAGATCCTGACCATCGGCGAGGGCACCGACGAGGTTCAGCAGATGGTGATCGCGCGGGCGCTGGGGGCCTGAGGTGAGCACCGCCGGCCTGCCGAAGGCGGTGAAGCTGCGCGAGGTCGGCCCCCGCGACGGCTTCCAGAACGAGCCAGAGGTGATCGCCACCGCGGACAAGGTGCAGCTGGTCGAGATGCTGGCGCGGACGGGGGTGCGGCGCCTCGAGGTGACGAGCTTCGTCCGCGCCGACGTGATCCCGCAGCTGGCCGACGGCCGCGAGGTGCTGGAGCGGGCCGAGATCCCCGAGGGGGTCGCGGTCTCGGTCCTGATCCCGAACGAGCGCGGGCTCGACGCGGCGCTGGCGGTGCGCGACCGGATCGACGAGGTCAACCTCTTCCTCTCCGCCTCGGAGAGCCACAACCGCCACAACGTCAACCGCTCGGTGGCCGAGTCGCTGGCGGGGCTGGAGCGGGTGATCGAGCGGGCGCGCGAGCAGGGCCTGCGGGTCGAGGGTGTGATCTCGACCAGCTTCGGCTGCCCCTACGAGGGCGAGGTGGCGCCGGAGCGGGTGCTCGAGATCGCCGACGCGCTGGCCGCGGCGGGCGCCGCGGAGGTCGGCTTCGGCGACACGACTGGGATGGCCAATCCGCTGCAGGTGCGCGAGTTCTTCACCCGGGCGGCGGCCGAGCTGCCGGCGGTCGAGCTGACCGCCCACTTCCACAACACCCGCGGCCAGGGGCTGGCCAACGTGCTGGCGGCGCTCGAGGCGGGCTGCGCCTCGTTCGAGTCGAGCTTCGGCGAGCTCGGCGGCTGTCCGGTCCCGCCCGGGGCCACCGGCAACATCGCCAGCGAGGATCTGGTTTCGATGCTGGACGAGATGGGGATCGAGACCGGGGTCGACCTGTCGGCGCTGCTGGCGGCCTCGGCCGAGGCGCAGCGGGTCCTCGGCCGCCCGCTCGGCTCGCACACCCTGGTCGCTGGCCCGGTGGACTGGCAGCGGTGAGGGGCTGGTGACGCGGTGTTCGCCCGTGTCCTGATCGCCAACCGGGGCGAGATCGCGGTGCGGATCGCCCGCACGCTGCGGCGGCTGGGGATCGAGTCGGTTGCCGTCTGCAGCGATGCCGACGCCGGCGCGGTGCACGCGCTCGCGGCGGACCGGGCGCTGCGGATCGGCCCGGCCGTCGCGGCCGAGTCCTACCTCTCGGTCGAGCGGGTGGTCGCGGCGGCCGTGGAGAGCGGCGCCGACGCGCTGCACCCGGGCTACGGCTTCCTCTCCGAGCGGCCGGAGCTGCCGCGGGCCTGCGCCGCAGCGGGGATCGCCTTCGTCGGCCCCGGCCCCGAGGCGATGGCGCTGCTCGGCGACAAGGTGCAGGCGAAGGCGGTGGCCGAGCGGGCGGGGATGCCGGTGCTGCCGGGGCTCGCCGGCGAGAGCCTGACGGACGAGGAGATCGCCGCCTGGGTTGAGGAGCAGGAGCTGCCGGTGCTGCTGAAGGCGGCGGCGGGCGGGGGCGGGCGCGGGATGCGGGTCGTCCGCGAGCGCGGCGAACTGGCCGAGGCGCTGGCGTCGGCTCGCCGCGAGGCGGTGGCGGCCTTCGGCGACGACCGCCTCCTGGTCGAGCGCTACCTGGAGGGCTCCCGCCACATCGAGGTGCAGCTGATCGCCGACGCCCACGGCGACGCGATCCACCTCGGCGAGCGTGAGTGCAGCCTGCAGCGGCGCCACCAGAAGGTGATCGAGGAGGCGCCCTCGCCGGTGGTCGGGCCGGAGCTGCGCGAGCGGATGGGCGCGGCGGCGGTGGCGCTGGCGCGCGAGGCCGGCTACGTCAACGCCGGCACGGTCGAGCTGATCGCCGGCCGCGACGACCCCGAGAGCTTCTACTTCCTCGAGATGAACGCGCGGCTGCAGGTCGAGCACCCGGTGACCGAGGTAGTGACCGGGCTCGACCTGGTCGAGCTGCAGCTGCGGGTCGCCGCCGGCGAGGAGCTGCCGCTGGCGCAGGCGGACGTCCGCCTCGAAGGCTGGGCGGTAGAGGCGCGGATCTACGCCGAGGAACCGGGGCGGGGCTTCCTGCCCTCGACCGGGACCGTCGTCGCCTACCGCGAGCCACTAGCTGTTCCTTTTGCTCGTCACGCGGACATAAGGAACAACTCGGTGCGGGTGGATTCGGGGGTCGGGGAGGGCTCGGTGGTCGGCTCCGATTACGACCCGATGCTGGCCAAGGTGATCGGCGGCGGCACCGACCGCCGTCAGGCCCTGGCGGCGCTCGACCGCGCCCTCGGCGAGCTCGTCCTGCTCGGCCCCGGCACCAACGTCGCCTACCTGCGGGCACTGCTGGCGCGGCCCGAGGTGCAGGCGGGGGAGATCGACACCGGCCTGATCGAGCGCCTCGACGAGCAGATCGCGCCGCCGCCGATGGCTCCCGACGTCCCCGCCGCGGCCCTCGAAGCGCTTCTCGATCCCGACCCCACCGACCCCTGGGCCGCCGCCGACGGTTGGCGCCTCGGCGGCCCCGCCCCGGTCCGCGCCACCCTGACGGGCCCCGACGGCGACCTCGAAGCCGAGCTCCCCTCTCGTGTCGTCGACGAGGCGCCCCGCGATGAGGTTGCCCTTCGACCCGGTATGCGGGTCAAAAGGCAACCTCGCGGTATGGAGGTGGTGCGGGAGGCGGGGGCTGGCGGGCGGGCGGGGGCGGTTTGGGTCCTCGACGGGCGCGCGGAGCCGGTGCGGTTCGCGCTCGCGGACGAGGACCGGGAGCATGCCGGCGCCGGCCGCGCCGGCTCGCTCGAGGCGCCGATGCCGGGGACCGTGATCGCGGTCAGGCACGGGCCGGGCGAGGAGGTCGAGGAGGGGGAGGTGCTGGTGGTGGTCGAGTCGATGAAGATGGAGCTGGCGGTGCAGAGCCCGGAGGCGGGGACCGTCGCCGAGGTGCTGGTCGCCGCCGGCGAGCAGGTCGAGCGCGGCCAGACCCTGGTCCTGATGGGCGCGGCGGAGGCGCCGCCCCGGGACGGAGCCGCGGCATGAGCACGGTCCTCAGCACCCACGCTGTCCCCGGCTCCGAGCAGTTCGAGGCCAACCAGGCCGCCCACCGGGAGCTCGTCGCCGACCTTCGCGAGCGCCTCGGGCGCGCCGCGCTCGGCGGCGGCGAGGAGTCGCGGCGGCGCCACCTCGAGCGCGGCAAGCTGCTGCCGCGCGAGCGGGTCGAGCGGCTCGCCGACCCGGGCAGCCCCTTCCTCGAGTTCTCCGGCCTCGCCGCCGGCGGCATGTACGAGGACGCCGCGCCGGGTGCCGGGATGATCGCCGGGATCGTCCGCATCCACGGCCGCGAGGTCGTCGTCGTCGCCAACGACGCCACCGTCAAAGGCGGCACCTACTACCC
>DASXFL010000100.1:0-8194 GCA_036489595.1 Solirubrobacterales bacterium | reverse complement strand
CGCCTCCGCGGTCGGCCAGGGCGACCTCTTCCGAGCCTACGAGGAGCGGCTGGGCCGGCACCAGGTGCGGGCGGCCCAGGTGCTGCTGACCCTTGCCGACGTCTCCGAACGCGCCCACTACCTGAACGCGCGCCAGACGCTGCAGCGGCTGCTGCGCTGGAACGTGGTGCCGATCGTCAACGAGAACGACACCACCGCGACCGACGAGATCAGCTTCGGGGACAACGACTTCCTCTCGGCGCTGGTCGCCGGGCTGCTGCAGGCGCGGCTGCTGGTCCTGCTGACCAATACGGACGGGGTTTTCACCGCCGATCCGCGGGACGATTCCGGCGCCGAGCTGATCGGCGAGATCCACGAGACGGAGGAAATTGCCGCGATCCAGATCGGCGCCACCTCGCGCTTCGGCCGCGGCGGCATGGGGAGCAAGATCACTGCGGCGCGGATCGCCAGCGAGTCGGGCGTGCCGGTGGTGATCTGCAACGGAACCGTGCCGAAAACGCTCGAGAGCGCGATCTCGGGCGACGGCGGGGCGGGCACCCGGGTGCGGGCGACCGCCGGCGGCAGCACCCCGCCCTACAAGCTCTGGCTCAAATACGCGAAGCAGCCGGCCGGGACGCTGGTCGTCGACGAGGGCGCGGCGCGGGTCCTGCGCGAGCGCGGCTCGAGCTTGCTCGCGGTCGGGATCGTCGATAGCCACGGCTCCTTCAGGCCGGGTGACGCGGTCACGGTCGTCGACCGCGGGGCGCCGGGGCAGGCGATCGGCAAGGGGATCAGCGAGTTCAGCTCCGTCGACGTCGCCCAGATCAAGGGCCGGAAGAGCGACTATCTGCGCGAGCACTTTCCGGACTCGCCGGACGAGGTCATCCACCGCGACCGCTTCGTCCTGCTCTGAGTGTCCAGCTACCCTTCAGCGATGGCCGTCACGACCGGAACCGTCGCCGAGAGCTGCGCCGCCGCCAAGCGGGCGGCGCGGGAGCTGGCGAGCGCGCCGACGGCGGCCAAGGGCGCCGCTCTGGAGGCGACTGCGGGCCTGCTCGAGGAGCGCGCCGCGGAGATCCTCGCCGCCAACGAGGGCGATCTCGCCGACGAGCGCGCCAGCGGGCTGAACGAGGCGCTGCGCGACCGGCTCACCCTGACCCCGGCGCGAATCGAGGCGATGGCCGAGGGGGTGAGGGCGGTGGTGGCGCTGGCCGACCCGGTCGGCGAGGAGCTCGAGCGGAAGACGTTGCCGAACGGTCTCGACCTGCGCAAGGTCCGCGTGCCCCTGGGGGTGATCGCCGTCGTCTACGAGGCTCGTCCCAACGTGACGATCGATTGCGCGGCGCTGACGATCAAGAGCGGCAACGCAATCGTCCTCCGCGGCTCCAGCTATGCCGAGCGCTCGAATGCGGCGCTGGCCGCGGTGGTCCGCGAGGCGCTGGCCGAGGCCGGGCTGCCCGCCGACTCGGTGACCCTGTTGCCGGCCGGCGGCCGCGAGGAGCTCGGCGAGCTGGCGACCCAGGAGGGTCTGGTCGATCTGCTGATCCCACGCGGGGGAGAGGGGCTGAAGGAGGCGATCAAGGCGGTCGCGACGGTGCCGGTGATGTACGCGGCGGCAGGCAACTGCCACGTCTACGTGCACGCCGACGCCGACCTCGAGATGGCGCGGCGGATCGCCTTCAACGCGAAGACGCAGCGGCCGGGCGTCTGCAACTCGGCCGAGACGCTGCTGATCCATGCCGCCGTGGCGGAGGAGTTCGCACCGGCGGCGTTGGCCGAGCTGGCGGCGGCCGGGGTCGAGCTGGTCGGCGACGAGCGGGCGCGGGCGGCGGCCGGCGCGGTCGCGGTGGCGCCGGCGAGCGAGGAGGACTGGGACACCGAGTACCTGGCGATGAAGCTGGCGGTCGCGGTGGTCGACTCGGTCGAAGAGGCGATCGAGCACGTCAACGCGCACGGGACCGGTCACTCGGAGGCGATCGTCACCGGTTCGGGCGAGGCCGCCGATTCCTTCACCGCCGGCGTCGACGCGGCCGCCGTCTACGTCAACGCCTCGACCCGCTTTACCGACGGCTTCGAGTACGGGATGGGGGCCGAGATCGGCAACTCGACCCAGAAGCTGCACGCCCGCGGCCCGATCGGGATGCGCGAGCTGACCACCTTCAAGTACGTCGTCCGCGGCGACGGCCAGGTGCGTGGGTAGCGCCGAGGGGGCGCCGGACGCCGCGGGCCGCTCCGGCATCGGCGTGCTCGGGTCGGCCTTCAACCCGCCGCACCTCGGCCACCTGGCGCTGGCCCAGGAGGCGCTGTGGCAGCTGGGCCTGTCCGAGGTCATCCTCGTCCCCACCGGTCAGGCGCCGCACAAGCGGATCGTCGACGATCCAGGCAAGGAGCAGCGGCTGGCGATGACGCGGCTGGCTGCAGCCGACGACTCGCGCTTCTCGGTCTCCTCGCTGGAGGTCGAGCGGGAAGGGCCGTCCTACACGTATGAGACCTTGGAGCTGCTTGCCGACGAACGCGGGGACAGCGAGTTGGTGTTCGTGTTGGGGGCGGACGCTGCCGTGGGCCTGGAGAGCTGGCGCGAACCGGAGCGGGTGGTCGGGCTGGCGCGGATCGCGGTGGCGCGGCGGGCGGGCGTCTCCGACTCGGAGGTGGCGGCGGTGATCCGCAGCCTCGGCGCCGCTCAGCGGGCGACGATGCTGGAGATGCCGCAGTTCGGGGTCTCTTCCTCGGCGGTCCGCGAACGGGCGGCGAGTGGGCGCCCGCTGCGCTACCTGGTGCCGGAGCCGGTCGCCCGCTTCATCGAGGAGAAGGGGATCTACCGATGAGCCCGGTCGCCCCCGAGGCCCTGGCCCGGCGCCTCGTCGCCCTCGCCGATTCGAAAAAAGCCGAGGATCCGGTGCTGCTCGACATGCGCGAGCTGGTCGCCTACACCGACTTCCTGGTGATCGTGACCGCGCGCAACGAGCGCCAGGCGCGGGCGATCGTCGACGAGGTGCGGCTGGTGGTCAAGCGCGAGTCGGCGCTGCTGCCGGGCGGGATCGACGGCGGCGGTGACGCCGGCTGGACGATCCTCGACTACCTCGATGTCGTCCTTCACGTCTTCACCCCCGAGGCGCGCGACCGCTTCCAGCTCGAGGACCTGTGGCGCGACGCGCCGCGGCTCGAGCTCGAGCTCGACGAGCCGGAAGCGTCCTCGGCCGCGACCGGCTGACCGGTTCGGAGGAGCGGGACGGCCGCCGGGCTGTCCGGAGGGCCGGCCTGGGTGACGAAGATCCGTCCGACGCCCCGCCTACTTTGCCGCCCATGGCCCCGTTCAAGCGTGCCCTCTTCGGCTACAGCCGTACCGAGGTCGACGCCGCGATCTCCGGTCGCGACGGCAGGATCGGCGCCCTCGAGGCCGACCTCGCCCGCGGCCGCGACAGCCTCGCCTCGCTCGAAGGCGAGACCGGCGCCCTCTCGGCGATGGTGATCGAGCGCGAGCGCGAGATGCGGGTGCTCAAGGCCCGCCTGGAGGAGTCGCAGGAGTGCCACCAGCGGAGCATCGCCAGCCTCGACGCGGTCAGCGCCCGGCTCGAGGAGATGAACGCGCAGGCACGCGGCCAGGCGACCCGGATCCGGATGAAAGCCCTGCGCGAGGCGATGGAGGTGAGCCGCAAGATCCAGGCCTTTGGCGAGCACCCTGAGGGCGTGGCGGCGCCGGCTCCAAACGGCAACGGCTCAGACGGGGCGAGCGGAGCGGTGCCGGTCGACTTCGACGGCCTCTACGAGGGCAAGGTCAAGCTCGAGATCGGTCCCCTCGGCGACTTCTCGCAGCTGGTCGGCTTCGAGGACGCGATCGGCGACCTCGGCGCCTCCGAGATCTCCGTCGAACGCTTCTCCGAGGGCCGCGCGACCCTCTCGATGCACCTCGAGGAGCCGATCGACCTCCTGCAGGAGCTCGAAGAGCACTCCGCCCTCGACTTCCGGGTCCGCCACACCGCGCCCGACAACCTCGTCCTTGACCTCGACCACGAGGTCGGTGACGACCCCGAGCAGTTCGCCGCATAGAGCGGGCTAGAAGACAAGACGTTCCATCCGAGGCGACTGCGAACATGTGTTCGTGCCGACCGAGCGGACCACCAATCACAAGGGCAACGCGGCGGAGCTGGCGATCGCCGCCGAAGCCGCGCGGCTCGGACTGCCGGTCTTCGGGCCGCTGACCGAGCATGGACGCTATGACCTCATTCTCGAGGTGGCGGACCGACTGCTTCGCGTTCAGTGCAAGTGGGGCGCCTGCAATGGCGAGACGATCTCGGTCCGGCTCGCGTCCTCGTATCACTCGCCGACCCGGGGCTACGTCGTCCGGAAGTACACGCCCGACGAGGTGGATGCGATCGCGGTGTATTGCGATCACACCAGACGCTCCTATCTGTTGCCGATCGAGTCCGTCGCTGGTCTGGGCCTGCTCACCCTTCGCCTCACGCCACCGCGAAACCACCAGCGCGCGTCGCTAAACTTCGCCGCCGATTACGAGTTTCCGGGGGCTGTAGCTCAGCTGGAAGAGCGCGACACTGGCAGTGTCGAGGTCACGGGTTCGAGCCCCGTCAGCTCCACTCCTTCGATCGAGCTCAAAAGCCGCGTCGGCATGGATGAGTTCTACGCCCGGCTGGCGCACTACGTGCGCCGCGCCGAGGCCGGCGGCGACGTCGTCGTCACCCGCTGGGGTCGGCCCGTCGCCACTCTCGGCCCGGTCGCCGCCGCCCCGCTCAAAGCGCCGCTGGCCGCTGCCGATGAATAACCGCGATGAGCGCAGCCAACCAGCACGTTCTCTCCCACGGGATCGCGGACACGCGGGAGACGATCGAGGCCTGGAGCGACCGGCCCTGGCCGGTCCTGCGCGGCTGGATCGCGCTCAGCCTGGCGATCGCGCTGACCCTGCTGGCCGCGGTCTGGTTCGTCTCCGGCCTGCTGACGCCGGACCTGACGCCGCTGCACCTGCCGGGCCTCACCACGCCCGCGGAAGCGAGCGACCTGCTGCCGATCCTCTACCGCAATTCGCTCGTCCTCGCGCTCCACGCCACCGCCTGCGTCGCCGGCTTCATCGCCGGGGCCTCGATGCCGCTCGCGGCCGAGCAGCGGACCGGCATCTCGCGCTGGATCCACGTCAAGGCCGGCGAGCTGGCGATCCTCTTCGTCTGCGCGGTGACGATCTTCTCGCTCGGCACCCAGGCCCTATACCTGGGCTTCCAGGGCTCGACCCTCGCCTACCAGCTCCACATCTCCCGGCTCGAGCTGATCGTCAGCGTGCTGCCGCACGCGATCCCCGAGCTGACCGCGCTCTTCCTGCCGCTCGCCGCCTGGCTGATCGCCAGCCGCCGGGGCGAGTGGAACCAGCTGCTCGCCGCCACGGTTGTGACCGTCGCGATCGCGATCCCGACCCTGCTCGTCGCGGCCACGATCGAGGTCTACGTCTGGCCGCACATCCTCCGCTCGCTCTCCGACTACCACTACTCGCTGCACAGCTGGACGCCGCCGCCGGGCTGGCACTGAGCCTCGCCCACGCCGCGGCCCAGCCGCCGCGGACGCCCCGGTGCCCGCCTCCATAAGATCGCGCCAGCGATGAGCGCGTACGAGCCCAAGAAGATCGAGGCGAAATGGCAGGCGGTGTGGGCCGAGGAGCGCACCTGGGAGGTCGCCAACCCTGGCCAGCCCGGCTTCGACGCCGGCAAGCCGAAGGCCTATGTGCTGGAGATGCTGCCCTACCCTTCGGGAGAGCCGCACGTCGGCCACCTGAAGACGTACGCGGTCGGCGACGCGGTCGCCCACTTCCGGCGTCGCCACGGCTTCCAGGTGATTCACCCGATGGGCTACGACTCTTTCGGCCTGCCGGCCGAGAACAACGCGATCAAAACCGGCGAACCGCCGCGGGTCGCAACCGAGCGCTCGATCGACTCCTTCCGCCGCCAGTTCCGCTCCTGGGGCATCTCGATCGACTGGTCGCGCGAGCTCGCCACCCACACGCCGGAGTACTACCGCTGGACCCAGTGGATCTTCCTGCAGCTGTTCGAGAAGGGCCTGGCCTACCGGACCAGCGCTCCTGTGCAGTGGTGCCCGAAAGACCAGACGGTGCTCGCCAACGAGCAGGTCGTCGACGGCCGCTGCGAGCGCTGCGGCACGCCGGTCGTCCAGCGCAACCTGGCGCAGTGGTTCTTCCGCATCACCGAGTACGCCGACCGCCTGCTCGAGGACTTCGACTCGCTCGAGTCCTGGCCCGAGCACGTGGTGACGATGCAGCGCAACTGGATCGGCCGCTCCGAGGGGGCCGAGGTCGTCTTCCGCTGCGACGAGGTCGACCTCGACTTCCCCGTCTTCACCACCCGCCCCGACACCCTCTTCGGCGCCACCTTCTTCGTCCTCGCTCCCGAGCACCCCGAGCTCGAGCGCCTCGTCGCCGGCACTCCGGCCGAGGCGGAGGTCCGCGAGTACGTCGACCGGGTCGGCCGCGAGTCGGCCGAGGAACGCGGGGCCGAGGACCGCGAGAAGACCGGCGTCGCGCTCGGCCGCAGCGTCGTCAATCCCGTCAACGGCGAGCGCATGCCGATGTACGTGGCCGACTACGTGCTGATGGAGTACGGCACCGGCGCGATCATGGCCGTGCCCGCACACGACTCGCGCGACTACGAGTTCGCCCGCGCCTTCGAGCTGCCACTGCGACGCGTGATCGACGGCGTCGACCCCGATGCGTCGCCCGACGACGAGGGCCTGCCCTACGCCGGCGACGGACCGATGGTCGCCTCCGGTCGCTTCGACGGCCAGCACAATCGCGAGGCATACGACGAGATCGTCGCCTGGCTCGAAGCGGAGGGCCGTGGCAAGCCCGCGGTCAACTTCCGCCTTCGCGACTGGCTCGTCTCCCGCCAGCGCTACTGGGGCGCCCCGATCCCCGTCGTCTACTGCGAGAGCTGCGGTGCCGAGGGCGAGCCGGCGATCGTCCCAGTGCCGGCCGAGCAACTGCCGGTGGAGCTGCCCGAGGTCGAGGACTACGCTCCGAAGGGACGCAGCCCGCTCGCCGCCGCCGAGGCCTGGGTCGCCGCCGAGTGCCCGCGCTGCGGCGGTCCCGCCCGCCGCGAGACCGACACCATGGACACCTTCGTCGACTCCTCCTGGTACTTCCTCCGCTACCTGGACCCGCAGAACGCGGAGGCGCCCTGGGACCGCGCCGCCTCCGATTACTGGTTCCCGGTCGACCAGTACATCGGCGGCGTCGAGCACGCGATCCTGCACCTGATGTACGCGCGCTTCTTCACCAAGGCGCTCGCCGACCTCGGCTACGTCGGGGCGAGCGAGCCCTTCGCCAACCTCTTCACCCAGGGGATGATCACCCGCGACGGCGCCAAGATGTCGAAGTCGCGCGGCAACGCGGTCAGCCCCGGCGACTTCGTCGAGCGCTACGGGGCCGACACCGCCCGCACCTACATCTGCTTCATGGGCCCGCCGGAGCGCGGCGGCGACTGGACCGACGAGGGGGTCGAGGGCGTCAACCGCTTCCTCTCCCGCCTCTGGCGGCTTGGCGAGGAGGTCGAGGAGCGCACCGAGCCGGGCGGGTGGGAGGCCGTCGCGGCCGGGGCCGAGTCGCGCCAGCTGATGGCGAAGGCGCACTGGGCGATCGAGAAGGCGACCCGCGACTTCGCCCGCGGCTTCCAGTTCAACACCGTGGTTGCCGCGGTGATGGAGCTGGTCAACGACTGCTACCGCCTCAAGGACGGCCTCTTCGGCAGCGCCGACGGTGCTGCGGCGCTGCGCACCGCCACCGCCACCGCCGCCTCGCTGATCTTCCCCTTCGCCCCGCACCTCGGTAGCGAGGTCTACGAGCGCCTGTGCGGCGACCGCGTCTGGGAGCAGCCCTGGCCTGAGGCCGACCCCACCCTGCTCGCCTCCGAAACCGTCACCCTCGTCGTCCAGGTAAACGGCAAGCTCCGCGACCGGATCGAGGCGGCGGCCGAGGCTGACCGCGACGATCTGCTGGAGCTGGCGCGTAGCAGCGAGAAGGTCGGCCGCCACCTCGAGGGCAGGGAAGTCGTCAAGGAGGTCGTCGTGCCGGGCAAGTTGGTCAACTTCGTCGTTCGCTGATCTGGTACAAAGCCGCCGATGCTCGTCAGGCGTCTCGGAGAAGCACCGGTGGAGGAATGGCACAAGCTCCGCGCCCATCTGCTGATGGACGCGGGAGAACTGGGCG
>DASXFL010000016.1:0-6685 GCA_036489595.1 Solirubrobacterales bacterium | reverse complement strand
CCGCTTTCGTGCCGCCGGCCTCGAGCCGCTCGCGGTAGGCCTGGAAGAGGTCGCCCTGGCCGACCGCGGAGGCGGCCTGCAGCGCGTCCATGTCGGTCGGGCGGCCGTGGAGCTCGAGCAGGCGGATGCCGCGCGCGATCGCCCCCGAGGTGACCAGGACCACGTCCTCCCCCCCGCGCCTGATCGCCACCACCTGCTCGCAGACCGAGTCGAGCACTTCGGCGCGCAGCTCGCCGTCGTCGGCGGCGACGATCGAGGAGCCCAGCTTTACTACCACGGTCATGACCGGCAAGTCTAGGAGCGAACCGCCCCCCTTCCGCCACCGGCTGCGAGTCCGGTACGGGGAGTGCGACGCGCAGAGGATCGTCTTCAACGCCAATTACCTCGCCTACGTCGACGTCGTCCTGACCGAGCTCTGGCGCACCGCCTTTGGCTCCTACGACGCGACGGTCGAGCGCGGCGTCGACATCGTCGTCCACGAAGCCAACCTGCTCTTCCACTCCTCGGCGCGCTTCGACGACCTGCTGGCGATCGAGGGCGGCTTCGAGCCGCTGGGCCGGACCAGCGCCGTCCTCCGGCTCTCCTTCGTCCGCGGCGAGGAGCTGCTGGTCGAGGCGAGGCTGCGATATGTCTTCGTCGACGCCGAGAGCTGGGAGAAGATGCCGATCCCAGACTGGGTGCGCGAGGGACTGGCGCCGTACGTCATCTAGACATGCAGCTCAAACTCCAGGTCGCCGATGCGGACGTCGTCACCGGGTTCGAAGCCGGCGCGGGTGAGGGCGGCGATCACGCCGATCTCGGTCAGCCGCTGCTCGAGGTAGGCGAGCGCTTCCTCGTTGCCAGTGTCGTGGCGCTCGAACAGCAGCTCGACGCCCCGTCCCAGCACCCGGAAGCCGCCGTCGTCCTCGCGTTCGACCCAGTAGCCGCCCTCGCCGGCGGGCCGGTAGACCCGGTGCTCGGCCTCGAATCCGGCCTCATCCGCCGCGGCGGCCGCCGGCTCCGGCGCCAGCTCGGGCAGCTCAGCGAGGATCCGCCGCCGCAGCTCCTCCAGCCCCTCGCCGGTTGCCGAGGAGACGGCGAAGACGCCGAGCGAGCCCTTCTCCAGCCGCCCGCCCCACTCCGCCACCGCCGCCTCGACCTCGTCGGCCGGCAGCAGGTCGCGCTTGGAGAGGACGACCAGCTCGGGAAGGCGCTCGAGCCCGGCGCCATGCGCCGCCAGCTCGGCTCGCACGACGTCATAGCTTGAAGTCGCGTCTCCTGCTGCCGGGGCCAGCTCGACCAGGTGGACCAGCATCGAGCAGCGCTCGACGTGGGCGAGGAACTCGTGGCCGAGGCCGGCCCCCGCCGCGGCGCCCTCGATCAGCCCGGGGATGTCGGCGAGCACCGCCTGGCGGTCCTCGCCCTCGATCGTCCCCAGCGCCGGCGAGAGGGTCGTGAAGGGGTAGTCGCCGACCTTCGGCGTCGCCCGGGTCAGCCGCGCCAGCAGCGAGGACTTGCCGGCGCTCGGCAGCCCGACCAGGCCGACGTCGGCGAGCAGCTTCAGTCGCAGCTCGATCCAGCCGGCCTCGGCGCCGGTCCCCTTCTCGGCGAACCGAGGCGCCTGCCGGGTCGAGGTGGCAAAGCGCTTGTTGCCGTGGCCGCCGCGGCCGCCCTGGGCGACGGCGGCGCGCTGGCCGGGCACGGTGAGGTCGATGCGGCTGCCGTCGACCGCCTCCGCCTGGGTCCCCGGCGGCACCGGGATCTCGAGGTCCTCTCCGCGCCCCCCCTGCCGGTTCGAGCCTTCGCCGTTCCGCCCCCGCGGCGCCCGGAAGTGCTTGCTGCCGCGGAGCGCGCCGAGATCGCGCCTGGAGGCGTCGCAGACGAGGACGACGTCGCCACCGTGGCCGCCGTCGCCACCGTCAGGGCCGCCGCGCGGGACGTGGGCCTCGCGGCGAAAGGAGATGCAGCCGCTGCCGCCGGCCCCGCCCTCGACCCAGATCTTTGCTCTGTCGTCCATCCCGCAGAGCGTAGACGCGCCCCCGCGCCGCTCAGCCGACGACCCGCACCGACACCTTTTGCGCTGGGCTGCCGGGGAGCGTTATCTGCAGCTTGTAGAGACCGCGCTTGGCGGATTTCTTCACCCGGAGCGACAGCTTCGCGGTCGCCGTCGCGCCGCCGCCCACCGACGTGAGCGTCTGGCATTTCCCCGGCTTCAGCGCCGGCTTCGCCTTCTTCGCCGGCACTAGGCAGGCTTTCACCGGCGCCGCCGGTGAAGTCCCTCCGTTGACCGCGAGCACCTTGAGCGAGAGCACCTCGCCCCGCTTCGCCTTCAGCTTCCTCGGCTTGCCGGTCAGCGTCAGCTTCCCCGGCGTCTTCGCCGGCGTCGTCTTGGTGGCCGCGCGCATCGTGCTCGTCACCGACACCGCGGCGCTGGCCCGGGTGCTGCCGGCGGCGTTGGTGGCAATCACGACGCAGCGGTAGCGGCCGTTCGTGTCCGCCATGTAGCTCGCTTCGTTCGCGCCCCCGATCGGGGCGTCGTTGAACATCCATTCGTAGGCGAAGGACCTCGGCGCCTGGTAGACGGAGGAGGAGACGGCGTCGGGCGCCCAGCCGCCCAGCGAGCAGGTCAGCGCCCGGCCTTCGTTGCTGATCGTCGGCGGGCCCGTGTTGGTCGGGCTCTTGATGACGAGGGGGTCCTGCGGGCTGCCGACGAGCGAGCCGCTCCCGGTCGGGGTGATCGCACCCATGTCGGTGCCGGAGTTGGAGAACCCGATCGCGCCGACCGGATTCGCGCCGTTGCCTCTGTTCCCCCAATAGAGCCGGCCGCTGGCGGGATCGTAGGCCAGGCCCCAGGGCTGGGCGACGGGCGCGCCGGTCGTGTTCACTTCGTACGTGGCTGCTCCGGTGAGACCAGCCGAGAAGGCCTTGCCGGCGGCTTCTTCGGCCCAGAAGATGCTCCTCGACCCCGGGTCGACCGCGAGGCCGGTGATCACACCGGCCCCCTTTGCTTCGAGCGTGCCGGCGGTACCGCTGCTGCCGACGAGCGGCGCGAAGCCGATCGTCCCGTCGTTGTTCCCCCAGTAGACCCGGCCGGCCACCGGGTCGATCGCCAGTCGCTTCGCGGCCCGTAGCGGCGCCGCCCCGGTGGTGACCGTGCCACCTTCGCTGCCGTCCAGCCGCGCCCAGGAAATCGACTCGGGTGCGCTGTTCAGCCAGTAGACGATCCGGGTCGTCGGATCGATCACCAGCCCGCTCGGATCGACGACCGTTACCCCCGCCGGGACCGGGAAGACGCCGCCGCCGCTGCCATCGAGGTTGACGTAGGAGATCTGACCGGTGCCCCCGGCCGAGGCTTCGTTCGCCACGTAAAGGCGGTTGGTGACCGGGTCGTACGACATCCCTTCGGGAGCGTCGAGCTCGGCGCCGGCGGCATTGAGCAGCGTCGCGGCGCCGCTGTTGACGTCGGCGACGCCGATCGAAGACGCGCTGGAGCTGTTGTTGTCCCAGTAGACGAGTTCACTGGCGTCGGCCACGGCGGCGCCGAGCAGCACCGAGGCGGTCAGCCCAGCCGCCGCCACGGCACCCATCAGCCATCGCCGACGGGCACCGCGAACGGCCACCGCGCCCATCTCGTCCCGCTAGTCCTCGGTTAGGACGCTGATGGTGCGACCGCGGCGGGCCGGCTTGAAGTCGACGCGGCCGGCACGGGCGGCGAAGATCGTGTGGTCGCGGCCGATGCCGGTGCCGTCGCCGGGCCAGAACTTGGTCCCGCGCTGGCGAACGATGATCTCGCCGCCGCTCACGCGCTGGCCGGCGAAGACCTTGACCCCGAGCATGTTCGGGTTCGATTCGCGACCGTTTCGCGAGGAACCGAGGCCTTTCTTGTGAGCCATTCCTAGCTCTCCTCTTTCTCTGCTTTTTTCGCGGGCTCTTTCTTGGCGGCTTTTTTGCCCGCCTTCAGGCTCGTCACCTCGAGCTTGGTCAGCTCCGAGCGGTGGCCGGCGCGGCGCCGGTAGCCCTTCTTCGCCTTGTATTTGAAGACTTTGACCTTCGGCCCGCGCAGGTGCTCGGCGACGGTCGCCTCGACTTTGACGCCCGACAGCTCTTTCTCGCCGACCAGGACCTCGCCGTCGCGGAACATCACCGGCCGCAGGGTCACCTTGTCGCCCTGCTTGGCGTCGATCCGATCGACGAGCAGGGACGTGCCCTCCTCGACCCGGTACTGCTTGCCGCCGCTCTCGATCACCGCGTACATGGCTCCGTCTCTCTCCGACTACTCGTCCGTGCTGGCTTGTTTGGCGCCCGAGCGTCCCCGGCCGCCTCTACGGCCGCGGCTCCGCCGGCGCGAAGGAGCGTCGGATTCTAGCTGGGGGCCGTTCTCCTCGGCGCCCGATCCGTTGCCGTTGGACGAATCGGCTCCGCCGAGCAGCGAGGCGACCGCCTCCGAGCGGCGCACGTCCTCGATCCGCACCAGCTTGCGCTCGCCGACGAACGGGCCGCCGCCGGTGACGCTGACGATGTAGGAGTCGATCCGGGCGACCGCGTCGTCGGCGTTGTACATGTGCGGCTCGTCGATCTTCACCAGCACCTCCTCGCCGACCTTGAACGGCAGCGCCCGCTCCTCGATCTGCTCGCGGGTGCCGCGGTCGACCAGCTCGAAGGTCTCGATCGCGAGCGCGTCGCCGCCCTCGAAGTGGAAGCGCTTACTGGCCTCCTCCTCGATCTCGGCCAGGCCCGAGTCCTCGTCGGTCAGCGCCTGCGCCACTTTCGGGTTGACCCGCAGCAGGAAGGCCTCGACGTCGGCGTTGTCGGCGGCGATTTCGCGCAGCTTGCGGAGCCCGTCGAGCGCCACCGTCTCGGCCGAGAGGACGACGCCCTCGCCGTGGCAGGTCGGGCACCCTTCGGTGAGGATCTCGCGCACCCCGTCGGTGACGTTCTGGCGCGTCATCTCGACCAGTCCCAGCGGCGAGACCTCGACCACGTAGCTCTTCGACTTGTCGGCGTCGAGCGCTTTACGCATCGTTTTCAGCACTTTGTCGCGGTTCGAGGCGCGGGCCATGTCGATGAAGTCGACGACGATGATGCCGCCGATGTCGCGCAGCCGCAGCTGCCGCACCGCCTCCTCGGCCGCCTCGGTGTTGACTTTGGTGATCGTCTCCTCAAGGCCGCCTTTGCCGCGGCCGGTGAAGCTGCCGGAGTTGACGTCGATCACCGTCAGCGCCTCGGCGTAGTCGATGATCAGGTAGCCGCCGGAGGGCAGATCGACGCGGCGGTTCAGCGTCGACTCGATCTCCTCGTCGATCCGCCATTTCTCGAACAGCGGCTTGTTGCCTTTGTAGAGCTCGACGCCGCCGACCAGCTCCGGCGCCGTCCGCTGGAAGAAGCTAGTGACCCGTTCGAACTGCTTCTCGGAGTCGATGATCGCCTTCTCGAACTCACTCAGGAAGACGTCGCGGAGGACCCGCACCGAAAGGTCGGCCTCCTGGAAGACGAGGGCCGGCGCCTTGCTCGATTCGGCCCGCCGCTCGAGCACTTCGTTGAGCTTCTGCAGGTAGGCGATCTCGCGGACGAAGTCCGGTTTTTTCGCCCCGTGGGCGGCGGTGCGGACGATCAGCCCGCCCGGGCCTTTATAGGTGCGATCGACCATCTTGCGCAGCCGGTCGCGCTCTTTGTCGGCGAGCCGGCGGCTGACCCCGACCCCGGAGCCGGTCGGCGCGAAGACCAGGTAGCGGCCGGCGATCGAGACGTTCATCGAGAGCCGCGCGCCCTTCGACTTCAGCGGGTCCTTGACGACCTGGACCAGGATCTCCTGGCCAGGTTTGATCAGCTCGTTGATGCGGCGGCCGGAGCCCCGGCCGCGCTTCGGCGCCTGCTGCCCGTCGGGTAGGACGATCTCGTCGACGTGGAGGAAGCCGTTGCGCTCGAGGCCGATGTCGACGAAGGCGGCCTCCATGCCGGGAAGGACGTTGTCGACCTTCCCTTTGTAGATGTTGCCGACGATCGAGCGACGCCCGCGCCGCTCGATGTAGAGCTCGGCGACGTTTCCTTTGCCGCCCTTCTGCTTCGACTCGAGTACAGCAACGCGGGTCTCGCCGCGCTCGGCGGACACCAAAATCGTTTTTTTCATTTGTGATTCAGCTCAGTTCGGTTCAGTTACGCCCTCACCAGGCGAACCTGTCCCTCTGGCTGAGTCGCGCTTGGATGTTGATGCTCTGAAGAACTCCGACCGCCAAGAAGGTAGCGAGGACGGAGGACCCTCCGTAGCTCATCAACGGTAAGGGGATGCCCGTGATCGGCATGATGCCGAGGTTCATCCCGACGTTGACGAACACCTGGAACAGCAGCGAGACGGCGATGCCGCCCGCGACCAGGGTCCCGTAGGAGTTCTTCGAGAGCGTCGTTATCCGCAGCGCCCGCCAGAAGAGTAGGGCGTAAAGGGATAGGACTAACGCGGCGCCCAGGAACCCGTAGCGCTCGCCGATCACCGCGAAGATGAAGTCGGTCTGGCGCTCGGGAACGAAGTCGAGCCGCGTCTGGGTGGCTTGGTCGCCACGGCCGGACCCCTGTCCGGAGCCGATCGCGACGACCGATTGGTTCTGCTGGTAGCCCGCGCCGCCCGGATCGGAGTTCGGGTGGACGAATGACGTCAACCGTTCCTCCTGGTAGCCCTTGAGGATCGGGTGCCCAACAGCGGGCGCAACGACCA
>DASXFL010000014.1:0-13783 GCA_036489595.1 Solirubrobacterales bacterium | reverse complement strand
TGATTACCCGTGCCTTTGTCCCCGGATACCGGGGACAAAGGCGTTAGCCGACGCCTTCGGCGGTTTCGCCTTCGCCCGTCCGCAGGTCTTCGGCGAGGCCGGAGACGTGCGATTCGCGCAGGATCTCCAGCCGCGCGAGTTCGTAGGGCTTGTCCTTTTCGGCGAAGCCGGAGACCTCGGTGGTGGCGCCGGTGTAGCCCGCCGCTTCGACCGCTTCGATCACCGTTTCGTCGAACTGTCCGGCCGGATAACAGAAGTTGTCGACCGGGACCTTGTAGTCGCGCTGCAGGACCTTGCGCGAGCCTGCCACTTCTTCCTCGAGTTCTTCGGGCCCGAGTTCGGTCAGGTCGAGGTGGTGGATGGTGTGGGCGGCGAGCTCCCAGCCGGCCGCGATCATCGCCTTGACGTTGCTTTCGTAGAGGTCCGAGCCTTCGGCCTTGAGATTCAGCAGGCCCGGCCAGCCATGCTTGCGCAGTTGCGGCAGGGCGAAGGTGAACTGGGGCCGGTAGCCGTCGTCGAAGGAGAGGACGACCGGTTTCTTCGGCAAGGTGCCGCCGCGGTACCAGGCGTCCTCGACCTCTTCCAGCGTGACCGCTTCGTAGCCCTGTTCGTCGAGCCATTCGAGCTGGTGGCGGAAGTCGGCGCGGCGGACGAAGAGTTCGGGGTATTCCTCACTTTCGGGCGGGTTGCCGAGGACGTGGTACTCGAGGATCGGGACCGGCCCGGTGTGCGGTCCCCAGTCGGGCTGCGGGGTGGCGTTGCGGACCTTGCCGCCTTCGCCTTCTATTTCGCCCTTGGTCTCGTTGGCCGCGGTCGTCGGTTCGGTCGGCTTTGCCGTCGCCCGCGTTCTGCCCGGTTCCTCGGAGCCGCCGGAGCCGCTGCTCGCCAGCGCCACCACCACGACTACGGCGACGATCACCCCGACCAGCGCCAGCAGCGCGAAGATCCGCCGCCGCCGCACCTGGCGCCGGCGCAGGTCCCGCCGCGCCTCGATCTCGGCTCGACGCTCCTCTTCCCACTGTGGCTCTCTCGGCTCGTCGACCATCCGCGGCGGCGATCATGGTAGGCAAGCAGGATGAATTCCGCATCACAGCCGGGCGCCGGCCTCGACCAGGCGCTGCGCCAGCTCTACCCCGAGCTGGCGGCGATCGCCGCCGCGGCGAGCGCACCGACCTACGTGGTCGGCGGCGCTGTGCGCGACGTCCTGCTCGGCCGCGGCCGCGGCGACCTCGACCTGGTCGTGGCCGGCGACGCCGAGCAGCTGGCGGCGAAGCTGAGCAGCCACCCGCTCGCCAGCCACGGTCGCTTCGGCACCGCGACCGTCGAGCTCGGCGGCCACCGCGTCGACCTCGCCGGCGCCCGCACCGAGACCTACCCGCAGCCGGGTGCGCTGCCAGTGGTGGCTCCGGCCGACGGGGTCGAGGCCGACCTGGCGCGCCGCGACTTCACCGTCAACGCGATCGCGGTGCCGGTCGGCAGCGGCGGCGTGGTCGACCCGCACGGCGGCATCGCCGACGTCGGGGCGCGGCTGCTGCGGGTCCTCCACCGGTGCTCCTTCGAGGACGACCCGACGCGGGCGATCAGGGCGGCGCGCTACGCCGCCCGCCTCGGCTTCGCCCTGGAGCCGGAGACCGAGCGGCTGCTCCGGGCTGCCGACCTCGCGACCCTCTCCGACGACCGGCGAGGGGCGGAGCTCGCCCGCCTCGCCGCCGAACCGAGCGGCCCCGCCGGCCTCGCGCTGCTAGCCGAGTGGGGGCTGCTCGAGCTGCGCCCGGGCGGCGCCGAGCTGGCCGAGGCGGTGGCCGAGCTGCTCGGCGACGAGCCCTGGCGCGAGGAGGTGCCACATGCAGAAGCGGTCCTGGTGGCGGCGCTCGGACCCGCCGGGGGAGAGGCGGAGCTCGCTGCGGCGCACCCGTCCCGGCCCAGCGAGGGCTACGAGCTGGCCAGCGGCCGCGACCCGCTCGAGCTGGTGGTGGCCCGCGCCCTCGGCGCCGAGTGGCTCGACTCCTACCTGCGCGAGTGGCGCTCGGTGGCGCTCGAGATCGACGGCGAGGCCCTGCTGGCCGCTGGCGTGCCCGAGGGGCCGGCGCTCGGGCGCGCGTTGCGCGCCGCCCGCCGCGCCGCCCTCGACGGCGAGGCGCGGGGGCGCGAGCAGCAGCTCGCGGTCGCCCTCGGCGCCGCGCGCGAGGGCTAGGCTGAAGCTGATGGAGTGGCGCGAGCGCAACGGTGTCCGGTGGCTCGAGGCGAAGATGCGCGGGGCGCACGCGGCCTTCACGACCCGGATCGGCGGGGTCAGCGAGCCGCCCTTCGACAGTCTCAACCTCGGCGTTCTCACCGACGACGACGAGGCGGCGGTGCGCGAGAACCGGGAGCGGCTCGCCGGGGCGCTCGGGCTTGACCCCTCCAGGGTGCCGATCGCCCTCCAGGTCCACCGCGCCGAGATCGTCGAGCACGCCGGCCCGCAGGCCCCAAGCCCCTTCGCCGAGCCCGGCAGCCCGTTGCCGGAGGCCGACGGCCACGTCGTCACCGCGCCGGAGCTGACCCCGCTCGTCTTCGTCGCCGACTGCCTGCCGATCGCCCTGCACGGCCCGCGCGGGCTGGCACTTCTGCACTGCGGCTGGCGGCCGCTGGCGGCCGGCATCGTTGCCAAGGGGGCAGCCGCCGTCGGCGCCACCGAAGCGGCGATCGGTCCCGGGATCGGCCCCTGCTGCTACGAGGTCGGCGAGGAGGTGCGGGACGCCTTCTCCGATCTCGGGGAGGGGATCGGCGCGGGCCGCATGCTCGACCTGCCCGAGGTGGCGAGGCGCCTGCTTGCCGCCGCCGGCGTCCGCCGGGTCGAGTCGGCCGGCCTCTGCACCTCCTGCGAAGCCGAGCTCTTCTTCTCGCACCGCCGCGACGGCGGCAGGACCGGTCGCCAAGCCGGCCTCGCCTGGCGCAACCCGATCGAATTCGCGACCGGCGAAGAGCCACTGCCCCGCGTCGCCTGATGGCTGGGCTGATCCACGGCATCGAGCCGGAGCGCGTCGCCGCCAACCTCGCCCGGGTCGAGGCCGAGGCGGGGGAGGGGGTCGAGGTGCTGGTCGCCTGCAAGTACGTGCCGCTGGAGGAGATGGGGGCGCTGGCCGCAGCCGGGGTGAAGCTGGTCGGGGAGAACCGCCAGCAGGACCTCGCCGCCAAGCACGAGCGCTTCGGAGCGGACTTCAGCTGGGATTTCATCGGCAACCTGCAGAGTCGCAAGGTGAAGCAGATCCTTCCCCTGGTGCGGCTGATTCACTCGGTCGCCACCGACTCGGTCCTCGCCCAGCTCGGCAGGCACGGCACCCCCGAGACAGAAATCCTGGTCGAGGTCAACATCGCCGAGGAGGAGGGTAAGGGCGGCGTCGTGCCGGCCGAGCTCGCCGACTTCATCGCTCGCTGCCCAGTCCCGGTCGGCGGCCTGATGACGATGCCGCCCTTCACCCAGGATCCCGAGGACTCGCGCCGCCATTTCGCCCGCCTCGCCGAGCTCGCCGCCGAGCACGGCCTGACGCGGCTCTCGATGGGAACCTCGCAGGACTGGCCGGTCGCCGTGCAGGAGGGAGCGACGATCATCCGCCTCGGCACCACACTCTTCGCCGACTAGACGGACCTCCAGGCCCAAAGCGGTTCCGCGTGAATCCTTGTGTAAAACGGCGCTAAGCTGGGAAAAGTCGGTAAAGGACTCAGGCGACTGAGGCAGAATCAAGGCTGCTAATGGCATTCCGCGATACCTGGCACAGAGCACTCGTCTACTTCGGCCTCGCCGAGGATCAGGACTACGGTCCCGAATACGAGGACGAATTCGAGCCCGACGAAGGCGAAGAAGCGTTCGAAGGGCGCCGCGAGCGCGACCGCAGCGAAGGCTCGGTCCGCCGGCTGCCGACCTCGCGCCGCGCCCGCCGCGACGAAATCGACGACATCTTCGCCGACGACGAGCCGATCGCCGCCAGCCGCACCCGCACTCTGCGCCCGGTCGACAATGGCGGCGACATTCAGGTCCACCTGGTGATCCCGCGCAACTTCAACGACGCCCAGCAGGTGGCCGACCAGTTCAAACGCTCGGTGCCGGTGATCCTCAACCTGCAGACCGCCGATCACGACCTCTCGAAGCGGATGATCGACTTCTGCTCCGGCCTCACCTACGCGCTCGACGGCGGCATGCAGCGGATCGCCGAGAAGATGTTCCTGCTGACGCCGCGGAACGTCGACGTCTCGGCCGAGGAAAAAGCCCGCCTCATCGACAAGGGCTTCTTCAACCAGTCCTAGGCCGCCCGGTCCGCCCGATTAACCTGCGGGCATGATCGTCGGCTTCATCGGCTCCGGCAACATGGCTGCGGCGATCGCCCGCGGCTGGAGCGGCGAGTTCGAGCGGATGCTGTTCTCGGATTCGGGCTCCGGGCGGGCGGCGGCGCTAGCCACCGAGCTCGGCGGCGAGGCTCTGGCGAACGAGGAGATCGCCGCCCGGGCGGACTTCCTGGTGCTGGCGGTGAAGCCCGGGAAGCTCGAGCAGGTGGCGCCGCAGCTGGGCGCGGCGGAGCGAGTCGCCTCGATTCTCGCAGCGGTGCCGCTGGCGCGGCTCCGAGAGGCGCTGCCGGGGGCCGAGGTGCTGCGGGTGATGCCGAACGTCGGCGTCGAGGTCCGCGAGGGGGTGATCTGCGTTGCGGGCGACGCCGGGCCCGAGGTCCGCGCCAAGCTCGAGCTGCTGGGCCGCGTGTTCGCCCTCGCCGACGACCAGTTCGACGAGGCGACGGCGGTGATGGGCTGCGCCCCCGCCTATTTCGCGCTCGTGGTCGAGGCGCTGATGGAGGCCGGCGCTGACGCCGGCCTCGAGCCGGACCTGGCCCGCGAGCTAGTGGTCGAGACGGCCTTCGGGACCGCCGAGCTGCTGCGGAAGCACGCGCCAGCCGCCGTTCGCGAGGCGGTCACCTCACCCGGTGGCAGCACCGAAGCCGGACTCGCGGCGCTCGAGCGCGAAGGCGCTCGCGAGGCCTTCGCCGCGGCGGTCGGGGACTCGCTACGGAGGATGCGCGGGTGATCCCGCTGGCGCTCACGCGGAGCGACGTAGCCGACTACGTCAGCGCCGTGATCATCGTCTACATCGTCCTGATCCTGCTCAACATCCTGATCTCCTACGTGCCGCGGATGCCCTACCGGCCCTGGCTGCGCTCGGTCCTCGACTTCATCACCGAAACCACCAACCCCTACCTGAACCTGTTCCGGCGGCTGCTGCCGCCGATCGGAGGCGGCGGCTTCGCCTTCGACCTCAGCCCGATGCTCGGGATCATCCTGCTGTTCCTGCTGTTGCGGATCGTCCCGGCGCTGATCGAAGGTTGAGCGGCGGCGGATGAGCAGCGCCAAGCGCGCCTGGCTGCTGGCTGGGGGGCTCTGCGCGGTGGTGGTCGCGGCCGACCAGGTCGCCAAGGCGGTGGTTCGCTCGCAGATCGTGATCGGCGAAAAGATCGAAGTCCTGGGGCCGCTCGGCCTCACCCAGACCCACAACACCGGCGTCGCCTTCGGCCTTGCGGGCGGCACCGGGGCGCCGCTGGTGATCGTGATGCTGGTCGCCCTCGGGGTCGTCACCTACCTCTTCGCCCAGCACCCGGCGCGGCCGGGGATGTGGGTGGCGAGCGGGCTCCTTGCCGGCGGCGCCGTCGGCAACCTGATCGACCGGATCGGCGCCGGCCACGTCACCGACTTCATCGAACTGCCTCCCTGGCCGCCCTTCAACGTGGCCGACGTCTGCATCACCTTCGGGGTCGTCCTCCTCGTCCTCATCTACCTGCGCGAAGGGATCCGCGAGGAACGGGCCCGCAGGCAGGGTGAGAAGGGTGGCTGAGCCGCCCCTGCGCGTCGTATTCGCCGACGAGGCGTTGGCCGTGGTCGACAAGCCGGCCGGCCTCGTTGTCCACCCGGCCCCCTCGCACAGCGGCCCGACCCTGGTCTCCGAGCTCGGTGACCTGCTCGGGGGCGGCGAGGACCCGGAGCGGCCGGGGATCGTCCACCGCCTTGACAAAGGGACCAGTGGCCTGCTGGTGGTGGCACGCAGCGACGAGGCCCACGCGGCGCTGCAGCGGGCGGTGCGCGAGCGCGAGGTCGAACGCGCCTATCTGGCCCTGGCCGGGGGGCGGCTCGCCTCGCGCACGGGGACGATCGACGCGCCGATCGGGCGGGCGCAGCGTCAACGCCAGCGGATGGCGGTCTCGGGGGCAGCCTCGCGGCAAGCGCGGACCCACTTCGAGGTGCAGGAGCTGCTGCCGCGCGAGAGCTACCTGGAGGCCAAGCTGGAGACCGGCCGCACCCACCAGATCCGCGCCCACTTCGCCGCCATCGGTCATCCGCTGAGCGGCGACGCGACCTACGGCGGCGCGATCCGATACGGCCTGCGGCGCCAGTTCCTGCACGCCCACCGGCTGGCGTTCGCCCACCCGCTGAGCGGCGAGCGCCTGACCTTTTCCTCGCCGCTGCCGGCGGACCTGGCGCACGCGCTCGAGCAAGCGCGGCAGCCCTAGAGCTGTTCCCTGTGCCGGCATCCTCGGCACGAGGAACAGCTCGGCGCGGCGGCAAGTCGCTCTCTACAATCGGCAGTCCAGAAATCCGATCCCAGCCGAGGGCGGACCGGGTCCTGCCCGACACCAGTCGGGTCCCGGCGAGCGCGGCGGGCGCCGTACAACCGAACCAAGGAGAACCGAATGTCCCAGACGGAGCTCAAAGAGCTGCTCGAGGCCGGAGTCCACTTCGGCCACCAGACGCGCCGCTGGAACCCGAACATGCGCCGCTTCATCTTCGGCGAGCTGGACGGGATCCACATCATCGACCTGCTGCAGACCGAGGCGCTGCTGGAGAACGCCCGCCGGTTCGCCGGCGAGCTGGCCAGCGGTGGCGGCACGGTGCTGTTCGTCGGCACCAAGAAGCAAGCCCGCGACACGGTCCAGGAATGGGCCGAACGCTGCCGCATGCCCTACGTCAACAAACGCTGGCTCGGCGGCCTGCTGACCAACTTCAACACGATGTCGGGCCGGATCGGCCGCCTGCACGAGCTCAACGGCTGGAAAGAGGAGGGCAAACTCGACCTCCTGCCGACCAAGGAGCGGATGGGGATGGAGGCCGAACTGGCCAAGCTCGAGTTCAACCTCGGCGGCGTCCGCGACATGGACCGCCTCCCCGACGCCGTCTTCGTTACCGACCTCAAAACCGAGGAGATCGCGGTCCACGAGGCGGCGCGGCTGCGGATCCCGATCATCGGCCTGGTCGACACCAACTGCGACCCGACGCCGGTCGACTACGTGATCCCCGGCAACGACGATGCGATCCGCTCCTGCGAGCTGATCATCGGCACGATCGGCGCCGCCGTCGAGGACGGCTCCTCGGCCTGGCGCGTCCAGGAGGAGCGGCGGATCGCCGAGGAGATGGAGCGGCGCAAAAAAGAGGAGGAAGAGCGCCGGAAACGGGAGGAAGAGGAGAAAGCGCGGCGCGAGGCCGAGGAAGAGCGGCAGAAAGCCGAAGAGGCGGCGAAAGCGGCGAAAGCTACGGCTGAAGCGCAGGCGAAACAGCAGGCGGCGCAGCAGCAAGCTCAGAAACCACAGCAGCCGCAGGTCAAAGCGGAGCCAGCCGCCGCCGAGGCCGCGCCCGCGGCGCAGCCCGCTGCGCCCCAGGCCGCCGAGCCGCCCGCTGCGGCTCCGGAGTCGGCCGCCGAGGCCCCCGCCGCGCCCCCCGCCCAACCGACTGCGGCGCCGGGCGCCGAGGCGGCGGCGGAGACCGCTGCAGCACCCCCGGCTGAGCCCGCTGCCCCGGCCGCCGAGCCCGCAGCAGAGGCTCCCGCCGACGCCGAGGTGCCGGCCGAGCCCGCCGCCGAGACCAAATCCGACGGGACCGAGAAAGGGGGCGAGTGATGGCGATCACCGCCGCCGACGTGAAGGCGCTCCGGGACCGCACCGGGGCGGCGATGATGGACTGCAAAGCGGCGCTGGCCGAGGCCGACGGCGACGTCGACCGGGCAATCGAGCTGTTGCGGGTGAAGGGCCAGGCCTCCGCCGCCAAGCGCGAAGGGCGTGGCACCAACGAGGGCATCGTCTCCTCCTACATCCACGCCAACGACAAGGTCGGGGCGATGGTCGAAGTCCAGTGCGAGACCGACTTCGTCGCCCGCAACGAGGACTTCAAGGTCTTCGCCTACCAGGTCGCCCTGCACGTGGCGGCGACGGCGCCGCTCTACGTCTCGACCGAGGAAATCGACCCCGAGCAGCGCGAGGCCGAAAAGAAGGTCTTCGAGGAGAAGGCGCGCGAAGAAGGCAAGCCGGACAACATCGTCGAGAAAATCGTCGAGGGCCAGCTCAGCAAGTGGGCGAGCGAGGTCGCGCTGCTCGACCAGACCCATGTCAACGCCGAGAAGCACGACTCGAAGACGATCGAGGAGCTGCGACAGGAGCTGGCGGCGAAGACCGGGGAGAACATCCAGATCGCCCGCTTCTCCTACTTCCGGGTCGGCGGGGAATAGGGTCACGAGCACGTGACCGATCCCGCCGACTCGCCGCAGTTCGGCCGCATCCTGTTGAAGCTCTCCGGCGAGGCGCTGATGGGCCGGCTCGAGTTCGGCACCGACGGCGACGAGGTCGACCGGATCGCCGAGCAGGCGGCGGCGGTACGCGAGCGCGGAGTGGAGATCGCGATCGTGGTCGGAGCCGGCAACATCTACCGCGGCCTCGACGGCGCCGCCAAGGGGATGGACCGGGCGACCGGCGACTACATGGGGATGCTGGCGACGGTGCTGAACGCGCTCACCCTCCAGGACGCGCTGGAGCGAGGCGGCCAGCACACCCGGGTGATGTCGGCGATCGACGTCAAGGAGGTCGCCGAGCCTTACATCCGCCGCCGCGCCATGCGCCACCTCGAGAAGGGCCGGATCGTGATCTTCGCGGCGGGCACGGGGAACCCGTTCTTCACCACCGACACCGCGGCGGCGCTGCGGGCGCTGGAGATCCACGCGGAGGCGATCCTGATGGCCAAGAACGGGGTCGAGGGGGTCTACAGCGCCGACCCGGCGGCCGACCCGGAGGCGGAGTTCATCCCCGCTCTCACCCACCGCGAGGCGATCGAGCGCGGCCTCAAGGTGATGGACTCGACCGCGCTCAGCCTCTGCATGGACAACGACCTGCCCATCTACGTCTTCAACATGGCGGACTCGCGCAACATAGATAGGATCGTCCGCGGCGAGAAGGTGGGCACGCTGGTCTCCGGCGCGCCCGCCTCCTAGCGAGAAATCCCCATGGCGGAGCTGATCGACGAACTGCTGGCGGACGCGAAGGAGCGGATGGCCAAATCGGTCGAGTCGAGCCGTGGCGAGCTCGCCACCGTCCGCACCGGCCGCGCCTCGCCGCACCTGCTCGACCGCATCGTCGTCGAGTACTACGGCAACCCGACGCCGCTCAAGCAGTTGGCCAACGTTGCCGCCTCCGACGCCCGCCTGCTGACCATCACCCCCTTCGACAAGAGCGCGCTCGGGGCGATCGAGAAGGCGATCCAGGAGTCCGACGTCGGCCTCACCCCGTCCAACGACGGCAACGTGGTGCGGCTGGCGATCCCGGAGATGACCGAGGAGCGCCGCCGCGAGATGGTCAAGGTCGTGCACGGCGTCGCCGAGGAGGGCCGGGTTGCGATCCGCAACGTCCGCCGCGACGTGATGAGCGATCTTCGCGACCTGAAAAAAGAAGGGGAAGCGGGCGAGGACGACGAGCGCCGCGCCGAGACGACCCTGCAGAAACAGACCGACGAGGCGATCGGCGAGATCGACGATCTGCTCAAGGGCAAGGAAGCCGAAATCCTCGAGGTCTGAGGGCGGCTTCGCGAGGCGTGTCCGCTCCCCGATACGTCGCGATCATCACCGACGGCAACGGCCGTTGGGCCCAGGCTCGCGGCCTACCGGTGATCGAGGGCCACCGCGCCGGCGCCGACGTGGTCAAGGAACGGCTGCGCGACGCCGCCGAGCTGGGAGTCGAGGAGCTGACCGTCTTCTCCTTCTCGACCGAGAACTGGAGCCGCTCCGACGAAGAGGTCGCGGGGCTGATGCGGATGTTTGGCGAGCGAATCACCTCGGAAACCCCGGAGCTCGACTCCGAAGGGGTGCGGATGCGCTTCGTCGGCCGCCGCGAGGGGGTCGATCCGGGCCTGGTCGAGCGGATGGAGTGGGCCGAACGAGAGACCGCCGGAAACACGCGGATCTCCCTCTTCGTCGCCTTCAACTACGGCGGTAGGGCGGAGATCGTCGACGCGGCGCGAACCTTTCAGGGGAGCTCCGAGGAGGAGTTCCGGAAACTCCTCTACGCGCCCGAGATGCACGATCCCGACCTCCTGATCAGAACCAGCGGCGAGCAGCGGATCTCCAACTTCCTGCTCTGGCAGGCCGCCTACTCGGAGCTGGTCGTGCGCGATGAGCTCTGGCCCGACTTCGACCGTGCTGCCTTCGAGGCCTCGCTGGCCGAGTTCGAGACGCGGCAGCGCCGCTTCGGGGCCCGCGCATGAACGTCGACCTCTTCGACGAGCGGGACTTCGAGCCCGATCCGCCGCCGCCCCCGCGGCCGCCTCGCGAGCCGCGCCGCCGCCGCGGCGGAGGGGAGACGGCGAAGCGGATCCTCGTCGCCCTGCCCTGGATCGCCTTCGCGATCGCGATCACCGTCGCCGGTGGCATCGTCTTCGCCCTGGCGATGGCGGCGATCGGGATCGTCTGCCTGCGCGAGTACTTCGCGATGACCAGCGAGTCGCGGCCGCTGCCGATCCCCGCCTTCCTCGCCGTCGTGGCGATGGTCGCCGCCGCCCACTTCGGCAGCTCCTACAACGTGCTGCTGATCTTCGCCGCATCCTTCCCGCTGCTCTTCGCCTTCGCCGCCGGGGCGAAGCACCGCGAGGGCGCAACCAGCTCGATCGCGATCACCCTGCTGGGGATCGTCTGGATCGGGATTCCGCTGGTCCACGCGGTCCTCCTCCGTGACCTTCCCAGCCACGGCGCCGCCCTGCTGGTCGACGTCCTCGTCGGCACCTTCGTCACCGACACCGCCGCTTACGCGACCGGTCGGATGTTCGGCAGCCACCGCATCGCGCCGACGATCTCGCCGAACAAGACGATCGAGGGCCTGATCGGCGGCTTCGTCATCGGCACCATGGCCTTCTGGTTCGCCGGCCTTTACCAGAACTGGCTCTCCGGGATCGACGCCCTGATCATCGGCGCCGCGGTCGCCGCCATCGCCCCGGTCGGCGACCTCTTCGAGTCCCTGCTGAAGCGCGACCTCGGCACCAAGGACACCGGCACCCTCTTCGGCCCGCACGGCGGCATCCTCGACCGCCTGGATGCGGTCCTCTTCACCGTCGTCGTCGGCTACTACCTCAGCGTCGCCCTCGTTTACTAGCCCGTCGCCGACCCCGGGCCCGTTCGTTGTTTGTTGTCCTATGGGCAACAAGTAGCGAACGCACCGTCGTTTACGGTGCAGTAAGGGCCCGTCTTTATCCTTCCGGGGGATGAAGAAGGTCCTGATACTCGGCTCGACCGGGTCGATCGGCACGCAGGCGCTCGACGTGGTCGGGGGCTCGCCGGAGTTGCGGGCGGTCGGGTTGGCGGCTGGAAGCGGCTGGGAGGCAGTGCTCGAGCAGGCGCGTGAGCACGGCGTGCCCGCGGTGGCGCTGGCCGACGAGGCGGCTGCCGAACGGGCCCGGGGCGAGTGGAGCGGGCGCGTGCTGGCCGGTGAGGAGGGCGTGCGGGAGCTGATCGCGAGCTCAGATGCCGATCTGGTCCTGAACGGGATCGTCGGCGCCGCCGGGCTCGCCTCGACCGTGGTCGCGCTGAGCGCCGGGACCGACGTCGCCCTCGCCAACAAGGAGAGCCTGGTGGTCGGCGGCGAGCTGGTGATGGCGCTCGCCGAGGGCACCGGCGCGCGCCTGCTGCCGGTCGACTCCGAGCACTCGGCGCTCCACCAGCTGATTGGCGCCGAGGCGCCGGGGACGGTCGAGCGGCTGGTGCTGACGGCCTCCGGCGGCCCCTTCCGCGGTCGCGAGGACCTCGAGGGCGTCAGCGTCGCCGACGCCCTCGCGCACCCGACCTGGCGGATGGGCGGCCGGATCACGATCGACTCGGCGACGCTGATGAACAAGGGCTTCGAGGCGATCGAGGCGCACTGCCTGTTCGCCGTTCCCTACGAGCGGATCGAGGTGGTCGTCCATCCGCAGTCGCTGGTCCACTCACTGATCCAGCTGATCGACGGCTCGACCCTCGCCCATCTCGGCTACCCCGACATGCGGGTGCCGATCTCCTACGCCCTGCACTTCCCCGACCGCGCCGACGTCGACGTGCCCCGCCTCGACCTCGCCGCCGCCCGCGAGCTCACCTTCGAGGCCCCCGACCTCGAGACCTTCGCCTGCCTGCGCCTGGCGCTCGCCGCCGGCGAAGCGGGGGGAACCGCGCCCTGCGTCCTCAACGCCGCCGACGAGGTCGCCGTCGCCGCCTTCCTCGACGGCCGCATCCCGTTCACCGGCATCCCCGCGGTGATCGAGCGCGTGCTCGAGGACATGCCGTCGCGCCCGGTCACCCACTTCGACGACCTCTTCGCCACCGACGCCGAGGCCCGCGAGCGCTCGCGGGAGACGATCGCGGGGCTGGCCACCGTATGAGCTGGCTCCTCGTCTTCCTCGGACTTTGCTTCCTGGTCATCATCCACGAGGCAGGTCACTTCGTCGCAGCGAAGGCAACCGGGATGAGGGTGGAGCGCTTTTTTCTGTTCTTCGGACCCACGATTTGGTCGTTCAGGCGAGGCGAGACTGAGTATGGGGTCAAATCGATCCCCCTCGGCGGCTACGTAAAAATCAGCGGGATGACCCCGGAGGAAGAGATCCCTCCGGAGGTTCGAGATCGGGCTTACTATCGCCAGCCCGTTTGGAAGCGGATCGTTGTGATTGGAGCGGGTCCCGCGACCAACATCGCGTTTGCAATTGCCCTGCTTTTTGTCCTGGCAGTAACGAGCTCGGCTCAGCCGTCGCCAAAGGTGGCCGAAATACTTCCGAACACTCCGGCGTCTGGAATTCTTCGACCTGGCGATGTTGTGCTAGCGATTGATGGCAGGTCCTTCCCGAGGCTAAGCGGGGAAGCACGAATCAATCAGTTCCGAGCCGTCGTAGCCTCTCATGAATGCGCCGGGGAGCAGGTCGAAGGATGCCGCGCCGAGATTCCTGTGATTCTGAAAATCAAACGGGGCAAAGAGATTCGCAATGTAAAGGTGCGGCCGGAATACAATAAGGCCGTCGGTCAGGCGCGCATCGGCTTTGTCTATGGGAGCGAACCGGATCCGGTGAGCATCAGACAAGCTTTCGACCGCGCGACCGGCTTCGCTTGGCGTGTTACCCGCGAATCGGCGAGCCGGATAGCCAAGATCTTCGATTCAAGAGAACGGAGCGAAATCCATGGAATTGTGGGTGTAAGCGATGTCGGCCACGACGCCGTTGGCTTAGGGCTGGCGCCCGCGCTCACCTTCCTCGCCGTCATTAGCCTGTCCCTTGGAGTGATCAATCTGTTCCCGTTTTTACCACTGGACGGAGGGCATATCTTTTGGGGGTTGATTGAGAAGTTGAGAGGTAGGCGCGTGTCGTTGAGAACTATGGAGCTGGCCAGCGTGGTTGGCTTTGCCCTGGTTGCCATTCTGTTCGTCATTGGGCTCTCGAATGACCTCGGAGCGCTCACAGGCGAAGGCTTCAACGTGCATTAGAACCTTCATCGGGGGGGGGGGGGGGG
>DASXFL010000010.1:0-21175 GCA_036489595.1 Solirubrobacterales bacterium | reverse complement strand
AGGCAACCTCGACCGGCGCGGTTGGCGGCGAGCGCTCATCGGGCCACCTCGATCGTGGTGCGGAGGGAGTCGAGGGCACGGCGGAGGCGGGAGTTGACGGTGCCGCGGGGGAGGTCGAGCATGGTCGCGATCTCGCCCGGCGTGTACTCGAGCAGGTGCCGGAGGGCGACGACGGCGCGCTGGTCGGGCGGCAGCTGGCGCAGCGCCGCCATCAGCTCCTCGCCGAGCTCGGGTCCGCGGGGCTCGGCCTCGGGCTCGGGGCCCTCCGGGGCGAGGCGTCGCCGCAGCGCCTCGCGGCGGGCCCAGTCGAGGGCGCGGTTGACGACGATCCGGTGCAGCCAGGGCGCGAAGGGGCGGCGGCGGTCGAAGCGATCGAGGGCGTCGACGGCGGCGAGGAAGGCGTCCTGGGCGACGTCCTCGGCAGCGGCTGCATCCTGGACGACGAGGTAGGCGGCGCGGTGGGCGCGGGGCCAGTGGGCCGAGTAGAGGTCGGCGACCGCCACGGCCGAGCCCTCCTGGGCGGCGCGAACGAGGCACCGCTCGCGCCGCCGCGACAGCGGCGGCGGCGCCGCTTCCCCGACGACGGTCTCCTCAGCGGCCAAGCCTCACCCCTTCCGTGGCACACCGGGATCTTCCCCCACCCGCTCGCCGGTCCGCGAGAGCGCTTCGGTGAGCCGGCTCCGCGGCGACGGGCGCAGCCTCCCGCGCGGGGTCTCGACAACCAAGGAGGCGGCACCGGGGAAGCGGTAGCTCTGCCAGTTCGGACCCGTCCCGGTGGGCCACCGCAGCAGCCGGAAGCCGATCCCAGCGACCCTGGCGGGGCGCCAGGCCGCCCGCGGGCGCAGCCACCGCACCGACCGCATTGCCGGCCTGGTTCTCGGCTCCGAGACGCGGCGGATCTCGGCCGCGCGGCCGTCGCGGGAGCGGCCAGCCGCTTTTTCGGAGGCGAGGATCGGCGCCGAGGCGATCAGCTTTCGCACCCGTTCCACTCTCTCCATACGCGCGAGCACAGCCCGGAGGTCCCGGGCTGTGCTCGCGCCGCTTTCTAGACTCGGGCCGTGTCCCGCTCCCAGCGGCTGACCCTGATCGCGACGATCCTCGGCTCGACCGTCGTCTTCCTCGACGCCACCGTCGTCAACGTCGCCCTGCCCTCGATCGGCCGCGAACTCGGCGCCGGCCTCGCCGGCCAGCAGTGGGTGCTCGAGGCCTACATGCTGGCCCTAGTCGCGCTGATCCTGGTCGGCGGCAGCCTCGGTGACCAGTTCGGGCGGCGGCGGCTCTACGTGATCGGGCTGGTCGGCTTCGGGGTCAGCTCGGCGCTCTGCGCGGTCGCCCCCAACGAGGAGCTCCTTGTCGGGGCGCGGGCGCTGCAGGGGATCGCCGGGGCGCTGCTGGTGCCGGGTTCGCTGGCGATCGTCGCCGCGACCTTCGAGGGCGAGGCGCGCGGCAACGCGATCGGCACCTGGACCGCCTGGACCGGGATCGCGACGGTCTTCGGGCCGGCCGGCGGCGGCGCCCTGATCAGCCTCTTCTCCTGGCGGGCGATCTTCGCGATCAACCTGCCGCTGATTGCCGCCACCGTCCACCTCACCCTGCGCGCCGTCGCCGAGTCGCGCGACCCCGAGGCGTACCGTGGCATCGACTGGCTCGGCATCGTCCTCTCGGCGGCCGGGCTCGGCGGCCCCGTCTTCGCCCTGATCGAGGAGCCGACGCGGGGCTGGACCGATCCGCTCGTCTTGATCTCGCTCCTCGGCGGCGTCCTCTGCTTCGCCGCCTTCCTGCTCTATGAGGCGCGCGCCCGCCATCCGATGCTCGACCTCTCGCTTTTCCGGATCCGCAACTTCGCCGTCGCCAACCTGACCACGCTCGCGGTCTACGCCGGGCTCAGCGGCGGCATGCTCTTCGTCGCCCTCTACCTGCAGCAGGTCGGGGGCTACTCGGCGCTCGAGGCGGGGCTGGCGACGACGCCGATCTCGATCCTGCTCTTCTTCCTCTCGCCGCGCTTCGGCCGGCTCGCCTCCGGCACCGGGCCGCGGCTGCTGATGACCTTCGGCCCGTGGGTCGCGGGCGCCGGGATGCTGCTGATGCTGCGGGTTGGCGCCGGCGCCTCCTACCTCGCCGACGTGCTGCCCGCGGTGGTTGTCTTCGGCCTCGGCCTCTCGGCGACGGTGGCGCCGCTGACCGCGACGGTCCTCGACTCGGTCGCCGAGCGCCGGGTCGGGATCGCCTCGGGGATCAACAACGGCGTCTCGCGGATGGCCGGGCTGCTGGCGATCGCCGTGCTGGGGGCGGTGATCTCGGCCCACTTTGGCGCGGTCCTCGACTCGAGGCTCGGCGACGCGGCCCAGGGCCCGGCGGTGGAGAAGGCGGTCGAAGAAGCGAAGGAACAGCCGCTGGCGGTGCCGGAAGCGGAAGGCCTGCCGCCCGCCGAGGTCCCGCGCGTGCAGGCAGCGGCGACCGACGCCGCCACCGCCGCCTTCCACCTCGGCGCCGTGCTGGCGGCGCTGCTGTTGATCGCCGGCGGCGGCGCCGCCGCGATCGGGATCGAGAACCCGCGCCGCCGCGCCGCCGGCACCGGAGTCGTGGTCCCGGAGTAGGTCACAAACGAACCGTGTTGTTTCCCCGCCTCGTGTGACACCCACCTTGACAGTCGATCAGTCACGAACGTAGGGTCAGGGCGCTGGAGTTCACCGACCGGGGGAGGCAGGTTTTGGAAACCGTACCGTGCCCGCAGGGCGACAAAGGGATCTGCACGATTCCGGACCGGACCGCGGTGGTGAAGGGTGGGGTGGTCTCGATCCAGAGCCGCGAGGCGATCGAATCCTCGCTGCCTGAGCTCGACCTCGATACCGCCACGATGCGACCGCTGCAGGCGCCGTTCGACAACGAGGACCTGATCGAGGCGATCGACCGGGTCAGCTCCGCGGTCGAGCCCGACGCCGGCTTCGCCGCGGCGGCGCTGGAGCGTCCCGACTCGGCGACCGCGATCGTCGTCGTCTGCAGCTGCAACCACACCTACATCGTTGACGTCTGAGATGAACGGGCCGCAGCTGCAGGCGCCGACCTTCAACCAGCTGGTCGCGATCGAAAACTACAAAAGCGCCAGCAAAGAAGCGCTCTCCGCGGCGAACTCGGCGGGCGACAAGATCACGGCCGCCGCCTTCTCCTTCGCCACCGCCTACGGCGCCGTGATCGCCCTGGTCGAGCCGAAGGAAACCCCAGCCGCGGTGCTCGCCGCGATCCCCTTCGCGCTGCTCGCCCTCGCGGCGGTGCTGGCGCTGTACGCGCAATCGATCGGGATCAGCATCGCCGGCACCGACGACGTGGACAAATTGAAGGACGCGGTCGACTCGGCGATCACCGCCAAGCGCCGTTGGGCCTGGGGCGCTCTGGCACTGCTCGCCGCCGGCGTCATCGTCGCCGGCCTGATCGTCGGCGACAAGTACGCCGGACCGGCGCAGAGCAGCTCCCCGATCCAGGTCGAAGTGTGGCTCAGCCAGCCGGGCCTGAAGGTCGCCGAGGAGGTTTGCGGCGGCAGCGTGAAGACGATGATCGAAGGGACGGTGGCGAGCACCGACGCGCTCTCGGACGAACGGGTGGGGCTGACGGTGAACAAGGCGAGCTGCGGCTCGGGTGCCGGCACCCTCTACCTGAGCCAGTGGCTGATCGCCGGCGCCCGCCAGGCGCCCGCCACGACCTGAGCCGAGGCCCCGGGCGGCTAGGGTTGGCGCTCGATGAGCGCCGCCAAGCCGATCATCTTCTCCGGCATCCAGCCGACCGGCCGCAAGCACCTCGGCAACTACATCGGCGCGATTCGCCAGTACGTCGAGGGGCAGGACCGCGGCGACCCGGCGATCTTCTGCGTCGTCGACCTGCACTCGATCTCGGTCCCCTACGACGCCGCTGACCTGCGCGAGCGCGTCTTCGACACCGCTGCGATCCTGCTCGCGGCCGGCCTCGACCCCGACCGCTGCGTCTTCTTCCGCCAGTCCGGCGTCGCCGCCCACACCGAGCTGACCTGGCTGCTCTCGGCGGTCACCTCGCACGGTGACCTCAACCGGATGACCCAGTTCAAGGAAAAGACGGGATCCGCCCGCGACCTCGCCTCGGCGGCGCTCTTCTTCTACCCGGTGCTGATGGCCGCCGACGTTCTCGCCTACCGCGCCACCGAAGTCCCGGTCGGCGACGACCAGCGCCAGCACGTCGAGCTGATGCGCGAGATCGCGCGGCGCTTCAACGACCGCTTCGGCGAGACGCTGGTGGTGCCCGAGCTGGTGCTGCCTGAGGTCGGGGCGCGGATCATGGACCTGCAGGAGCCGGAGCGGAAGATGTCGACCACCGGCGGCACCCCGTCCGGGACCGTCCTCGTCCTCGATGACGAGGCGACGATCCGCAGGAAGGTCGGCAGCGCCGTCACCGATTCCGGACGCGCCGTCGTCGCCTCCCCTGACAAGCCCGGCGTCACCAACCTGATCGACATCCTCGCGGTCGCCCGCGGGAGCGGCCGGGCCGAGGTCGAAGCCGAGTTCGACGGCAGGGGATACGGGGACTTCAAGCAGGCTGTCGCCGACGGCGTCGTCGAGTTGCTGGCGCCGCTGCAGGGGCGCTACGCGGAGCTCCGCGGCGACGAGTCCGAGCTGGAGCGGATCATGGCCGCCGGCGCCGAGAAGGCGGCGGAGATCGCCGCCCCGGTGGTCGCCGACGTGCGCGAGCGGATGGGCTTCGGCGCCGCGCCGTCGCGCTGAGCCGGCGCCGGGGTCAGCAGCCGGCGCGGCGGTAGCGGTCCTCGAGCCGGATCACGTCGTCGACCTCGGGGGTCGAGACCTCGATCACCACCGAGTCCTCGAGCGCCTCGATCGTGTGGACGATTCCGGGCTCGTTGCGCCAGGTGTCGCCGGGGCCGACCTCGCGGACCTCGGCCGCCTCGGCGCTCGGTCCCTGGGTCAAGAGCATCCGTCCGGAGAGCAGGTAGGAGGTCTCGTCCTTGCGCTCGTGCCTCTGCAGGGAGAGCTTGTGGCCGGCGTCGACCCGCAGCAGTTTTCCTGCATATAGCGGGGTGACGGCGAACCAGAGCTCCGAGCCCCAGGGCTTCTCGACGATCTTCGGCTGCTGGGCGGGGGGCACGGCGCCGGTGAGTGTCCCACAGCGCGTCTAGGCTTCAGCCGATGCCCGTCGCCGAGCTCGACCTCGACCTCGACGTCTTCGCGGGTCCCTTCGACCTGCTGCTCGCGGTCGTCCTCCGCGAGGAGGTCAGCCTGCTCGAGCTGCAGCTGGGTGAGGTCGTCGTCGCCTACGTCGAGCACCTCGAGAGCGAGGGCGAGCTCGAGCTCGAGGTGGCGACCGAGTTCCTGGTCCTGATCGCCGCCCTGCTGGAGCTGAAGTCGCGGCTGCTCTTGCCCGGCCCGGAGGAGGGGCTGGAGGAGATGGCGCCTGAGGAGGCGGTCGAGGAGCTGCTGGCGCGGATGCTCGAGTACCGGCGCTACAGCCACGCTGCCGAGGAGCTGGCCGACCGCTTCGAGGCCGAGCGCGGCTACCTCTACCGCTCGGCGCCGCTGCCGGCGGAGCTGCGGCGGGTCGCGGTCGACGCCGCCGTCGCCGTCTACGACCCGGACCTGCTCGGCTCGGCGATCGGCGACCTCCTGGTCGAGCCGGAGGAGCTCGACGTCAGCCACATCCGCCCGACCGTCTCGCTGCAGCAGCGGCTGGCGGCGCTGCGCGACGCGCTCGGCCGCCGCGCCGAGTTCGACTTCGACGACGAGTTCGGCGGCGAGGACCGCCTCACCCAGGCGGTCACCGTCTTCGCGATGCTCGAGCTCTACCGCAAGGGCGAGGTGACCTGGGAGCAGGACCGGCCGCTAGGCCCGATCCGGGTGCGACGGCTGCGCGCCGGCGAGCTGGGGACGGGATCGTGAGCGACCTCTCGCGGACGCTCGAGGCCCTGCTCTTCCTCTCGCCCCAGCCGCTCACGATCGCCGACCTGGCCGAGGCGACGGAGGCGAGCGCGGGCCAGGTCTCCGAGGCGGTCGAGCTGCTGCGCGAGGACCTCGCCGAGGGCAGGCGTGGGGTCGTCCTGCGCGAGATCGGCGGCGGTCTCACCCTGGCCAGCGACCCGGCCAGCGAGGATGCCGCCCGTCGCCTGCTGGCGAAGCCGCGGACGCCGCCGCTGACCCAGGCCCAGGCGGAGACGCTGGCGATCGTCGCCTACCTGCAGCCGGTCTCGCGGCCGGAGATCGCACGGATCCGCGGCGTCAGCTCCGAGTCGGCGGTGCAGACGCTGGCCGAGCGAGGGCTGATCGAAGAGTCGGGGCGCTCGCGCTTCGGGGCGGCGATCTTCAAGACGACCGAGCTGTTCGAGCGGCTCTTCGGGCTGTCCGGGCTCGACGCGCTGCCGGACCCGTCGCGGTTCGACCCGACCCCGGAGGACGCGCGCGAGCTGCGCGAACGGCTGCTGAAGGCCGGCGAACAGCGCGCCGAGTAGCCGAGCTGCTCCTTTTGCTCGCCAGGCGGTCATAAGGGACAGCTGGGCGATGAGGCTGGCGAAATACCTCGCGCACGGGGGCGTGGCTTCGAGGCGGCGAGCCGAGGACATCGTCGCCAAGGGTTTGGTGACGGTGGACGGGGAGGTGGTGACGGATCCGGCGCGGGACGTCGGCGAGGGCGACGACGTCCGCGTCAACGGAGAGCCGGTGCGGGCCGAGGCGCGGGAGGTCTGGGCGGTGAACAAGCCGGCGGGGGTGGTCTCGACGGCGCGGGAGCCGGGGCCGCGGCCGGCGGTGGTCTCGCTGGTCGACTCGGCGGCTCGCCTCTACCCGGTCGGGCGGCTCGATGCCGACTCGACCGGCCTGCTGCTGCTGACCAACGACGGCGAGCTGGCCAACCACCTCACCCATCCCCGCTACGGGGTCGCCAAGACCTACCGGGCTCGCTTGGCCGCGCCGATCGGCGCGCGCGGGATCGCGGCGCTGCGCGACGGGGTCGAGCTCGAGGACGGGCCGACGGCGCCGGCCCGGGTCGAGCCCTGGGGCGCCCGCGGAATCGAGGTCGAGCTGCGCGAAGGGAGGAACCGGCAGCTGCGGCGGATGGTCGAGGCGGTCGGCGGCCGGGTGGTCGAATTGCGCCGGGTCGCCTTCGGCTCGCTCTCGCTCGGAGGGTTGGCGGAGGGCGAGGCGCGGCGGCTGACGGAGGGCGAGATCGCCCGGCTCTGGAAAGATGCTGGGCCGTGATGGAGATCGGCAGCTACCAGGGGCCGCAGCCCCGCCTCTTCGCCGCTCGCGGCGCCGTCCAGGCTGCCGCCAACGAGCGCGATGCGATCTTCGACGCGACCGAGGAGCTGATGCGCGAGCTGATCGACCGCAACGGCCTCAGCCCCGAGGACATGGTCAGCTGCATCTTCACCACCACCGAGGACCTCGACGCCGACTTTCCGGCGACCGCGGCGCGACGGCTCGGCCTCGACCGGGTGCCGCTGATGTGCTCGCGCGAGATCCCGGTTCCGGGCTCGATGCCGCGGGTGATCCGGGTGATGGTCCACTTCTACGCCGCCCCCGACCACGAGACAGCCCACGTCTACCTCGGCGAGGCGCAGAAGCTGCGCACCGACCTCGAGGCGGCTCAGTAGCCGTCCGGTGGGGGTTTCACGACGATGACGATCACTTTCGCCGAGAAGCTGGCGCGGATGCCCGGTTACCAGGCCGGGGTCCCGACCGGGCAGGCGCCGGAGGCGATCGCCGCCGGCCAGATCGCCCAGCTCGCCTCCAACGAGTCGCCGTTCCCGCCGCACGAGGCGGTCGTCGAGGCGATCCGCCGTGCCGCCAGCTCGATGAACCGCTACCCCGACCCCGATGCGACCCTGCTGCGGCACCGGATCGCCGAGCGCTACGAGGCCCAGCCGGGCCGGGTCGCCGTCGGCAACGGCTCCTGCGAGATCCTCCTCGCCGCCGCCGAGGCGCTCTGCGAGCCGGGCGCCGAGATCCTCTACGCCTGGCCGAGCTTCTCGATGTACCCGTACCTGCCGGCGCTGACCGGCGCCCGCGAGATCCGCGTGCCGCTGACCGAGGGCGGGGTCCACGACCTCGAGGCGATGGCGGCCGAGGTCACCGCCGCGACCCAGCTGCTGATCGTCTGCAACCCCAACAACCCGACCGCGACCCACCTGCCCGCGGCCGAGGTCGGTGCCTTCCTCGAGCGGGTGCCGCCGCACGTGACGGTGATCCTCGACGAGGCCTACATCGAGTTCCAGACCCACGACGACCCCGACGCTTCGCTCGACCTCCTGCCCCACTTCCCGAACCTGGTCGTGCTGCGCACCTTCAGCAAGTGCTACGGCCTCGCCGGCTCGCGGGTCGGCTACGCGATCGGCGCCTCGACCTTCCGTGCCGCGGTCGACGCGGTCCGCCAGCCGTTCAGCGTCAACGCCCTCGCCCAGGCGGCCGGGGCGGAGGCGATCCTGCACCAGGACGACGTCAGCCGCCGGGTCACGGCGACGGTCGCCGAGCGGCTGCGGGTGCAGGAGGGCATCGCCGCTCTCGCCCTCGGCTTCACCGAGGCGCAGGCCAACTTCTCCTGGATCGACCTCGGCGACGCCGACCGGGAGGCCGCGGTGGTCGCCGGGCTGGCCGAGCGCGAGATCGCCGTCCGCCCCGGCGCCGCCCTCGGCGGCCCCGGCCACATCCGCGTCAGCTACGGCACCGAGGCCGAGAACGACCGTTTCCTCGACGCGCTCCGCGATCTCTGCTAGAACGGTCGCAGTGAAGTCCGAGCCCAGATCCGGCGTCACCATCGCGCAGGACGCGCCAGCCGTCGGCGGCTCCTTCACCAGCTATTGGCGATTTACCTAGGCGTCGGGCTTCGCGACAGCACGCCTTCGATGTCCCCGGGCCCGGGCGCCGCTCCCACGTTCTCGTACAGTTCCAGGCAGTTTGGAGAGGGAAAGCAATATGTTCATCGGCATGGAGCAAGGCGCCAAGCACGACAGCGTCCGCGATCAGCGGATCGCCAAAGTGGTCGAGCTGGTGCCTCCAGAGACTCTGCTGAAGGAGCTGCCGCTGGGGCCGCAGCGGGGCGCCGCCATCGTCAAGGGCCGCAAGGAGGTCGTCGAGATCCTCCACGGCCGCGATTCGCGGCTGCTGGTCGTGGTCGGCCCCTGCAGCATCCACGACCCGAAAGCGGCGCTCGAGTACGCGACCCGGCTCGCCGCCACCGCCCAGCAGCTGCGCGACCGGGTGCTGGTGGTGATGCGCGTCTACTTCGAGAAGCCGCGGACGACGACCGGCTGGAAGGGGCTGATCAATGACCCCCACCTCGACGGCTCGGCCGACGTCAACGCCGGCCTGCGGATCGCCCGCAAGCTGATGCTGGACGTCCTCGACCTCGGCCTGCCGATCGGCTGCGAGTTCCTCGACCCGATCACCCCGCAGTACATCTCCGACGCCGTCGCCTGGGGGGCGATCGGTGCCCGGACCACCGAGAGCCAGACGCACCGCCAGCTCGGCTCCGGCCTCTCGATGCCGATCGGCTTCAAGAACCGCACCGACGGCAATGTCCAGGTAGCCGTAGATGCGGTACGCGCTGCCGCGGCTTCCCACGCCTTTGCGGGAATCGACGACGCTGGCTCACCGGCGATCCTTCACACCACCGGCAACCCCGACTGCCACATCATCCTTCGCGGCGGCCACGGGATGCCGAACTACCACGTGCCCGACGTCGAGGACGCGCTGGTGACGCTCGGCGTCGCCGGGCTGCCGGAGCGGCTGGTGATCGACGCCTCCCACGACAACAGCGCGAAGGACCCCGAAAAGCAGTTCTTCGCGGCCGGCGAAATCGCCGACCAGATCGCCGACGGCAACAAGGCGATCGTCGGGATGATGATGGAGTCCTTCCTGGTCGAGGGCCGGCAGGACCTGGTGCCCGGCGAGCCACTCACATACGGGCAGTCGATCACCGACCCCTGCCTCGCCTGGAGCGATACGACGACGGCGCTCGAGCGCCTCGCCGCCGCGGTCGAGGCCCGGCGCGGCTGAGGATCGGGTGGCCGAGGGCCCGTCCAGGGTCGCCGTCCTCGGCGTCGGGTTGATCGGGGGTTCGATCGGGCTGGCGGCGCGGCGGCGGCTGGGGGTCGAGGTGGTTGGCTACGACCCCGATCCGCGGACGGTCGCCGGGGCCCGGCGCAAGGGGGCGATCGGGCGCGGGGCGGCGAGCGTCGAGGGCGCCGTCGAGGGCGCCGACGTGATCTTCTGCGCGGCCCCGGTCGGGTCGCTGCCCGAGCTGGCGGCGGCAGCGCTGGCCGCGGCCCCGGCAGAGGCGGTGCTGAGCGACGTCGGTTCGACCAAGCGCGGGATCGTCGCCGCGGTCGGCGATGACCAGCGCTTCATCGGCGGTCACCCGCTGGCGGGGGCGGAGACGGCCGGGGTCGAGAACGCCCGCGTCGACCTCTTCGACGGAGCCCGCTGGTACCTGACTCCAACCGAGCACTCCTCGGGCGTGCTCTACGACCGCCTGCAGCGGACGATCTCGGCGCTCGGCGCGCGGCCGCAGGCGATCGACCCCGAGTCACACGACCGGGTGATGGCGACGGTCAGCCACATGCCGCACGTGCTGGCGAACGCGCTGGCGGCGGAGGCGGCGACCTCGCTGACCGCCGGCGAGCGGCTGCCCGAGGTCGGGCCGAGCTTCCGCGACACCACCCGCGTCGCCGGCGCCAACCCGCCGATCTGGGCCGACATCTACACCGCCAACGCCGACGCCGTTGCCGACTCGGTCGAATCAGTGGCGCGGCGGCTGGGCGAGGCGGCGGTGCTGCTGCGCGGCGGCGACCGCGACGCGATCCAGGCCTGGCAGGGGCAGGCGGCCGAGGACCGCCGCCGCCTGCTCGAGCGCCAGGGCGACGGCGGGCCGCTGCGCGAGCTGCGGATCGTCGTCCCCAACGAGCCGGGGACGCTGGCGCGGCTGGCGCTGGCGCTGGGCGAAGCCGGAGTCAACATCGAGGACATGGCGCTGCACCCGGCGCTGGACATGCAGACCGGCTCGGTCTCGCTCTGGGTCGGCGGCTCCGAGCAGGCGCGGCGGGCCGAGGCGCTGGTCCGCGAGTGCGGCCACAGCGTCGCCGTGGTCGGGGAGGAGGGCTAGGCGTGGCGAGGAGTCGGTTCGCTCCCTCGGGGCCACTGCGCGGCAGCCTCCGGCCCCCGTCCGACAAGTCGATCTCCCACCGGGCGGCGCTGATCGCGGCGATGGGGGAGGGGGAGACCCGGATCGATGGCTACCTCGATGCCGCCGACACCCGCTCGACCCTGGCCGCGGTGGCGGCCCTCGGGGCCCAGGTGCGCAAGGGCCCGCGGCTGGGCAGCGATCTGACGATCCACGGGGTCGGGCTGCGGGGGCCGCGGCCGGCGACGATCGACGTCGGCAACGCGGGGACGCTGCTGCGGCTGCTGCCGGGCTGGCTCGCCGGGCAGGGGGCGGGCGAGTGGACGCTCGACGGCGACGACTCGATCCGGCGACGCCCGGTCGATCGGGTGGCGGTGCCGCTGGGTCGAATGGGGGCAGCGGTCGAGGCGCGCGAGGGGCGGCTGCCGCCGCTGAGCGTGCGTGGCGCCGACCTGCGCGGAATCGACTACGAGATGCCGGTCGCCAGTGCCCAGGTCAAGAGCTGCCTGCTGTTTGCCGGGCTGCTGGCGGAGGGGACGACGCGGATCGTCGAGGGGCACCGGAGCCGGGACCACACCGAGCGGATGCTGGCCGCGGCCGGGGCCTCGATCGAGCGGGCCGAGGCGGCGGTCTTGGTGCGGGAGACGAAGAAGCTGCGGCCGCGGCGGATCGACGTCCCCGCCGACGTCTCCTCGGCGGCCTTCCTGGTCGTCGCGGCGGCGCTGGTGCCGGGCAGCGAGGTCGTGCTCGAGGGGGTCGGGGTGAACCCGACCCGGACCGGGATCCTGACGATCCTGCGGCGGATGGGCGCCGAGATCGAGGTCGAGCCGGGAGGCGAGCACGGCGGCGAGCCGGTGGCGCGGCTGCGGGTGCGGCCGGCGCCGCTGCGGGGGACCGAGGTCGGCGGCGCCGAGGTGCCGCTGGCGATCGACGAGCTGCCGCTGGTCGCCCTCGCCGCCTGCTTCGCCGAGGGGACGACGACGATCCGCGAGGCCGAGGAGCTGCGGCGCAAGGAGTCCGACCGGGTGGAGACGGTGAGCGCGGCCCTGCGGGCGCTCGGCGGCCGGGTCGAGCCGACCGCCGACGGGATGGCAATCGAGGGGAGCGGCGGCCTCCGCGGCGGCTCCGTCTCCTCCCACGGTGACCACCGGATCGCGATGCTCGGCGCCGTCGCCGGCCTCGCCTCCTCCGAGGGGGTCGAGATCGAGGAGATGGAGGCGGCGGCGGTCAGCTACCCCGGCTTCGAAGACGACCTCCGTTCGCTGCTCGGCGGCGCGGGCCGTTAGGCCGCCGCGCCGCCCGCCGCCATACGCTGCCGCCATGGTGATCGCGATCGACGGCCCCGCCGGGGCCGGCAAGTCCAGCGTTGCCCGCGCCGTCGCCGCTCGGCTCGGCTTCACCTTCCTCGACTCCGGGGCGATGTACCGGTGCGTGGCCCTCGCGGCGCTCGAGGCCGGCCTCGAGCTCGACGACGGGGTGGCGCTGACGCCGCTCGCCGAGAGCCTCGAGATCGGCTTCGACGGCGAGCGGGTGCTGCTCGGAGGCAGCGACGTCAGCGCCGCGATCCGCACCCCCGACGTGACGGCGGCCGCCTCGCGGGTCTCCGTCCACCCGGGTGTGCGGGCGGCGATGGTGGCGCGGCAGCGGGCGCTGATCGAGGCCGGCAGCTACGTCGCCGAGGGCCGCGACATCGGCACCGTGGTCAGCCCGGAGGCGCCGTTGAAGGTCTTCCTCACCGCCTCCGACGAGGAGCGGGCGCGGCGCCGCGCGGTCCAGACCGGCGAGGACGCCGAGGCGGTGCTGGCGGCGCAGCGCGACCGTGACGACCGCGACCGCGAGCGTGAGCACGGGGCGCTGCGCGCCGCCGAGGACGCGGTCGTCCTCCACACCACCGGCCTCGCCCTGCCCGAGGTCGTGGCGCGGGTTGCCGCCCTCGCCGAGGAGCGGGGCCTCGCCTGAGCTGTTCCTTATGACCGTCACGCGAGCAAAAGGAACAGCCCGGTGAGGGCGGCGACCGTCGCCGTCGTCGGCTTCCCGAACGTCGGCAAGTCGACGCTGGTCAACCGCCTGGTCGGCGGCAGCGAGGCGGTGACCGCGGCCGAGCCGGGGGTGACCCGTGATCGCAAGCGCCTCGCGACCGAGTGGAACGGGGTCGCCTTCGACCTCGTCGACACCGGCGGCATCGACCTCGAGGACGAGGCCGAGCTGGCCCGCGACGTGCAGGCGCAGGCGCGCCTTGCGATCGCCGAGGCCGACCTGGTGCTGATGGTGGTCGACGGGCGCGCCGGGCTGCGGGCCGGCGACGCCGAGCTGGCGCGGACGCTGCGCGGCGGCGCGGTGCCGGTGGTGGTCGCCGTCAACAAGGTCGACAGTCCCAACGACTACTCCGCCACCGCCGAGTTCCACGCGCTCGGCCTCGGCGAGCCGCTGGCCGTCTCGGCGACCCACGGGCTGGGCGCCGGCGACCTGCTCGACGCGATCGTCGCCGGCCTTGGTGAGATCGAGCCCGGCGAGGAAGGCGACGGCGCCGTGCGGGTGGCGGTGATCGGCCGCCCCAACGTCGGCAAGTCCTCGCTCGTCAACGCCTTCCTCGGCTCCGACCGGGTGATCGTCTCCGACCTCGCCGGCACCACCCGCGACGCGATCGACACCGAGCTCGAGGTCGAGGGACGGCGGGTGATCCTGGTCGACACCGCCGGGCTGCGGCGGCGCTCGAAGGTCGCCGGCAGCGTCGACTACTACGCCCAGCTGCGCTCGGAACGAGCGGTCGAGCGGGCCGACGTGGCGATCGTCGTCTGCGACGCCTCCGAGGGGGTGACCTCCGAGGACCTGCGGGTCTCCGAGCTGGCGATGAAGGCCGGCTGCGCGACCTTGCTGGCGCTCAACAAGTGGGACGTGGGCGAGACCGACATCGACGACGCTCGCGCCCGGGTCACCCGCAAGTCGCGGCTGCGCCCGGCGGTCATCACCAGCTCGGCGACCCGCGGCCGCAACGTCGGCTCGCTGCTGCCGAAGGCGCTCGAGCTCGCCGACCGGGCCGCCGAGCGCATCCCCACTCCCGAGCTCAACCGCTTCGTCAACGACGTCGTCGCGCGGACTCCGCCGCCGGCCCGGCGAGGGCGACGGCTGCGGCTCTACTACGCGGCGCAGGTGGGGGAGAGCCCGCCGCGCTTCGCGATCCAGGTCAACGATCGCAAGCTGATCAGCCGCGACTGGGCCTACCACCTGGAGAACCGGATGCGGGAGACCTACGGGCTCGAGGGGGTGCCGCTGATCATCGACTTCGTCCCCCACAGCGGCCGCCGCACCTACGGATCCTGAGCGGTCCGCGGGCCCGGGTGGAGAGGGGCCGGCGGCCCGGGCGGATCATCTAAGGTTCCGCGCCATGCCGAACAAACCACTTGCCGAGGTCGAGCACCTCTTCACGTCCGAGTCCGTCACCGAGGGGCACCCCGACAAGGTCGCCGACCAGGTTTCCGACGCCGTCCTCGACGCCGTCATGGCCAGCGACCCGGAGGGCCGCGTCGCCTGCGAGACGCTGGTCAACACCGGGATGGCGGTGGTCTCCGGCGAGATCACCACGAACGTGCACCTCGACATCCCCGAGCTAGTCCGCGAGACGATCCGCGAGATCGGCTACACGGGCGGCGGCTACGGCTACGACTGCGACCACATCTCGGTGATCGTCTCGCTCGACAAGCAGAGCCCCGACATCGCCCAGGGGGTCGACGCCGCCTGGGAGACGCGCACCGACCCCAGCGACGAAGACGAGTTCGACCTCGCCGGCGCGGGCGATCAGGGGATGATGTTCGGCTACGCCAGCGACGAGACCGAGGCGCTGATGCCGATGCCGATCCACCTCGCGCACCGCTTCGCGGAACGGCTGGCGGCGGTCCGCAAGGACGGCTCGCTCGCCTACCTCGGGCCCGACGGCAAGACCCAGGTGACCGTACGCTACGCCAACGGCAGGCCGGTCTCGGTCGACAAGCTGCTGATCTCCACCCAGCACGACGAGGGGGTCGAGCAGGCGCGAATCAAGTCCGACCTCTGGGAGGCGGTCGTCCTCCCGGTCCTCTCCTCCGAGGTCCCCGGCCGCTACGAGGAGTCCGAACTGCTGGAGAGCTTCCTCGTCAATCCGACCGGCAAGTTCGTGATCGGCGGCCCGGTCGGCGATGCCGGTCTCACCGGCCGCAAGATCATCGTCGACACCTACGGCGGCACGGCTCGCCACGGTGGCGGCGCCTTCTCCGGCAAGGACCCCTCCAAGGTCGACCGCTCGGCTGCCTACGCCGCCCGCCACGTCGCCAAGAACGTGGTCGCTGCTGGCCTCGCCGAGCGTTGCGAGGTCCAGGTCGCCTACGCGATCGGCGTCGCCCACCCGGTCTCGCTGATGGTCGAGACCTTCGGCACCGGCAAGCTCCCCGACTCGCGGATCTCGCAGCTGGTCGAAGCCGAGTTCGACATGCGCCCCGGCGCCTTCCGCCAGCAGCTCGACCTGCACCGCCCGATCTTCCACAAGACCGCCGCCTACGGCCACTTCGGCCGCGACGACGACGACTTCACCTGGGAGCGCGCCGACCGCGCCACAGCATTGCGCGACGCCGCCGGCCTGGCGACCCCAACCACCGCCTAAGTACCCCGGACCCACCGCATTCCCCGCCCATCCGCAGGGGAGGAAATATCGGGGTACCGATCTTTCCCTGGCTGTGGCCCGAGAAAGATCGAAGTTGCGTGATGCGGGCGCGTGGGAGTTGGCTCGGGCGCAGCACGGGGTAGTGACGCGGCGTCAGCTGCTGGCGCTGGGGTATTCGGAAGAAGCGATCGAACAACGCTTGAAGATCGGGCGGCTGCACCGGGTGATGCGGGGCGTCTATGTCGTCGGTTGGCCGCAAACGACGCGGAAGCAGCGGTGGATGGCGGCGGTGCTCGCCTGTGGGGACGGGGCAGCACTGAGTCACCTGAGCGCTGCCGCCCTGTTGGGGATCGCTTACGAGGGACGGCGGATCGAAGTCAGCGCCGGGCGAGAGAAGCGACGGCCGGAGCTCCGCTCACGGATCCGACCGGGGCTGCCTCCACCGCTGACGGAAGTTCGCGACCGGATCCGAGTCACCACTCCGCTGCAGACTCTCGTCGACATCGCTCTCGAGCTCCCGGCCAACCGCCTCGAGCGTGCCGTCAACGAGGCGGACAAGCGCGAATTGATCGATCCGGACTCCCTTCGGGCCGGGCTCGACGACCATGCCGGCGAGCCGGGTGTCAAGCCGCTCCGGTCGCTGCTCGACCGGGACGCCTTCCTTCTCTCCGACACCGAGCTCGAAGTGCTCTTCAGGCCGATCGCCGTCGCCGCCGGCTTACCGGCGGAGCTGACCAAGCACGGGGTCAACGAGTTCGAGGTCGACTTCTACTGGCCATCGCTCGGCCTCGTGGTCGAGACCGACGGGCTCCGCTACCACCGCACCGCCGCATCCCAGAGGCGCGACGCGATTCGCGACAACGAGCACGTCGCCGCCGGCCTTACCCGCCTCCGCTTCACCCACTGGCAGGTGAAGCGCGAACCCGCCTACGTGCGGGCGATCCTGGCGCGGACGCGGCCCCACCTGCGCCCGCGCTAGGCGGGCGGCTGGGCCTCGCCGAGGCCATGGTTGCCGGCGGCGCCCGCGCCGGTTGCGCGGTCGACCTCGTGGACGACGTTGGCCGGGTCGGCGACGCCGTAGAAGACGAAGTTGTAGTCGTCGGTGGCGGCGGTGTCGAAGTCGACGTCGCCGATCTGCATCACCCGCTGGTAGACCGACTGGTTGTAGTTGACGTTCTGGACCCGCTCCAGACGAGTCTCCTGGACCTCGCGGGAGAGGATTCCGCGCTTGATGTTGAGGCGGCGGTTGGTGATCGTGTAGGTGGTCGCCCAGCGTTTGAGGAAGCCGATCAGCAGGGTCAGGGCGAGGACGACGAGGACGACCACGAAGACGGCGGCGGTGCTGCTGAGAAGCTTCGCGATCACCCCGAGGACGATCGCGACCAGCAGCCCTTTCAGGTAGAAGCCGAGGATCGCGCGCCACGAGGGGTGGCCCTGGAAGATCACCTCCTCGCCGGCGCTCAGGTTGAGCCCACTCATGCCGGGCCAGCATATGCGCTGCGCCCGCCGCCCGCCAGCGGCGGCCGGACGGCCGTCCACGTTCGGCCATAACCTCGACGGCATGTCGATTCTCAGGGTCGAGCCCCTGACCACCGCCCGGGCTCTGCGCGGCCCCTTCGACTACCGCCACCCGGCGGCGATGGACGAGCTCGAGGTCGGGAGCGTGGTCCGAGTGCCGTTCGGGTCCCGGCGGATCCTCGGCGTCGTGGTCGAGCTGGCGGAGCGCTCGGAGCTGCCGCCCGAGCGTCTGGCGGAGCCGCTCGAGGCGCTCGAGGCGGGGGCGCCGCCGGAGTTGGTCGACCTCGGCCTCTGGGTCGCCCGCGAGTACTGCTCGACCCCCTCGCGGGGGCTGCAGCTGGTGCTGCCGCCGGGGACCGGGACCGGCGCCGGCGGCCGTACCGTCCGCGCCAAGCTCGAGCTGCGGGCCGAGATCCTGCCGGCCGGCGAGGAGGCGCTCTCCGGCGGCGAGCGGCTGGGGGTGAAGCAGCGGGCGGTGCTCGAGGCGCTGCGCGAAGGCGAGATGTCGGCCGGCGAGCTGGCGGCCGCGGTCGGCGCGGACCGCGCCACCCTGCGCCGGCTCGAGGCCCGCGGCCTGATTTCGGCTCGCGATGCGCGCCTCCGCCGCGCTCCCGCCCCGCCCGGCCTCGCCGCCCCGGCCGAGCGGCCGCGCCTGCTGCCCGAGCAGGAGGCCGCGGTCGAGGCGCTGGTCGCCGCCCTCGACGGCGCGCAGGGCGCCCCGCGCTCGCAGCTCCTGCACGGCGTCACCGGCTCCGGCAAGACCGAGGTCTACCTGGCCGCGGTCGAGGCGGCGCTGGCCCGCGGCCGCGGCGCGATCGTCCTCGTCCCCGAGATCGGCCTGGCGCCGCAGGCCGTCGCCCGCTTCCGGGCCCGTCTCGGCGACCGCTTCGCGGTCCTGCACTCGGCCCTCTCGCCGGGCGAGCGCTACGACGAGTGGAGCCGCCTGCGCCGCGGCGAGGCGAGCGTCTGCGTCGGACCCCGCTCCGCCGTCTTCGCCCCGGTCCGCGACCTCGGCCTGATCGTGATCGACGAGGAGCACGACCCTTCCTACAAGCAGGAGGGAGACCCCACCTACGACGCTCGTGCCGTCGCCCGCCGCCGCGCCGAGCGCGCCGGTGCCGTCCTCGTCGCCGGCACCGCGACGCCGCGCCCAGAGTCCTGGCTCGAGCTGCCGCGGCTGCAGCTGCCGCAGCGGGTCGACGGCCGCCGCCTGCCGCCGGTCCGCCTCCTCGACATGCGCGAAGCCGACCCGCGCTCGGGCCCTCTGCACCCGGACAGCTGGGAGGCGCTGGAGGCAGTCCGCGCCGCCGGCCGCAAGGCGATCGTGATGATCAACCGCCGCGGCTTCGCGCCCTGGCTCACCTGCCGCTCCTGCGGCCACCACTGGGGCTGCCCCAACTGCGACGTCTCGCTGATCGTCCACCGCGGCAGCCGCCGCCTCGTCTGCCACCACTGCGCTCACGCCGAGCGGACGCCGGCGGCCTGCCCGGAGTGCGGGTCCACCACCCTCAGCCAGGCCGGTGCCGGCACCGAGCGGATCGAGGCGCTGCTGGCCGAGCGGCTGGCGCCGATGCCGGTCTTTCGCCTCGACTCCGACACCGCCGCCGCCCGCGGCGCCCACGCCAGCATCCTCGCCCGCTTTGGCGAGGCGCCGAGCGCCGTCCTGGTCGGCACCCAGATGGTCGCCAAGGGCCACGACTTCCCGGAGGTCACCCTGAGCGCGATCCTCGACGCCGATGCCACGCTCCGCTTCCCCGACTTCCGCGCCGAGGAGCGGACCTTCGCGATGGTCGCCCAGCTCGCCGGCCGCTCAGGCCGCGGCGAGGCCGGCGGCGAGGTGATCGTGCAGACGCTGGCGCCGAACGCGGCCAGCATCGAGCACGCCGCCCGCCACGACGCCGCCGGCTTCCTCACCGGCGAGCTTGACCGCCGCGAGACGCTCCGCTACCCGCCTTACTCGCACCTGGTGCGGATCAACTTCGCCTCCGAGGAGGAGCCGCGGCTGGACGAGGCGGCGGCGTCGCTGGCCCGTGAGCTGCGGGCGGCGCTGCCGCCCGGGGCCGAGCTGCTCGGCCCGGCGCCGATGTTTCGGGTCCGCAACCGGCACCGCCGCCGGATCATGATCAAGGCGCCCGTGCGCGAGGCGACGATCGACGCGGTCCGCCGCACGGTCGAGCGCCGCGCCGCCGACCGCTCCCTGCGCGCGGTGGCGATCGGCGTCGACGTCGATCCCCAGTAACCAGGGCGCACTTGTCCCCGGATAGCGGGGACAAGTGCGAGGAGTCCCGCATACAATCTGGGCATGAGCGACGAGCCCGCGACCGACGCCACCGACCGCGACGAGGAGCGCGACCGCGAGGTCGAAGCGGAGCTGCTGGAGCGGCGCGAAGCGGCGCTCGCCCACGTCATCAAGTGGGGCGACCCGGTGCTGAAGAGCAAGGCTTCGCCGGTCTCCTCGTTTGGGCCCGAGCTCCGCGCCGAGGTAGAGCGGATGATCCACATCATGCGCGACGGCCTCGGCGTCGGCCTCGCCGCCACTCAGCTCGGGGTGCTGCGTCGGCTGCTGGTCTTCCAGGCCGGCCCCGACAGCGAGCCGACCGCCCTGATCAACCCCGAGATCGAGTGGTCCTCGGAGGAGCTGGCGATCGCCGAGGAGGGCTGCCTCAGCCTGCCGCGGGTGACGATGGATGTCGAGCGGCCGCTCTTCGTCCGGATCGAGGGCCGCGACGTCGAGGGCGAGCAGATCGCGATCGAGGCGGCCGGGCTCGAGGCGCGCGTCCTCCAGCACGAGATCGACCACCTCGACGGGGTGCTGATCCTCGATCGCACCAGCCGCCCCCAGCGCAAGGGCGCCCTGCGGGCGCTGCGCTCCGGCGGCAGCTACTCGCCCGAGGAGCCCGAGACCGAGCCCGGGGACGAGGGCGAGCTGCGCGAGCCGCGCACCGACGCCTAGGCGACGGTCACCAGCGCGTGCGCACCGCCTTCCTCGGGACCTCCGATTTCGCCGCCGCCGTCCTGCGGCGCCTTGCCGCCTCGGCGCATCGGCCGGCCCTTGTCGTCACCCCGCCCGACCGCCGCCAGGGCCGCGGCCGCAGGGTGGCGCCGCCGCCGGCCGCGGCCGCCGCTAACGAGCTCGGGCTCGAGCTGCTGCAGGTGGAGAGCGTCAACGAGGAGGCGGCGCGGGCGCGAATCGCCGCCGCCGCTCCGCAGGTGGTCGCGGTCTGCGCCTTCGGCCAGCTGATCCGGGAGCCGCTCCTCTCCGCCTACGAGATGCTGAACGTGCACCCCTCGCTGCTGCCGCGCTGGCGCGGGGCGGCGCCGATCGAGCGGGCGATCATGGCCGGGGACGAGCGCACCGGCGTCTGCGTGATGCGCCTCACCGCCGGCCTCGACTCCGGCCCGGTGGCGCTGCGCGAGGAGGTCGAGGTCGGGAGCGAGGAGGTCTTCGAGGCGCTGTCGGGGCGGCTGGCCGAGCGCGGCGGCGAGCTGCTGGTGCGGGCGCTCGATCTGGCCGAGCGCGGCGAGCTCGGCTTCGAGGAGCAGTCTGAGGAGGGGGTCACCTACGCCGAGAAGATCGATCCGGAAGAGGCCCGGCTCGATCCCGGGCGGCCGGCGATCGAGCTCGAGCGGGCGGTTCGCGCCCTCGCCCCCCGCGTCGGCGTCTACCTGGAGACGGCAGACCGCGAGCGGTTCGGCATCAGGCGCGCCCGCGCGGTGGCGATCGACCTTGCCCCGGGCGACGTCGAGGTCGAGGACGGGGCGCTCCTAGTCGGCTGCGACGGTGGCGCTCTGCGCTTGCTCGAGGTGCAGCCGCCCGGCGGCCGCCCGATGCCGGCCGACGCCTACCTGCGCGGCCACGCACCGCCGCGGCGGGGGGGGGGG
>DASXFL010000013.1:0-4031 GCA_036489595.1 Solirubrobacterales bacterium | reverse complement strand
CTTCGGCACGCCGCCTGAGGCCCGCCTCGCGATCCTCCGCCGCGTCGCCGGCACCAACCCGCCGCGCTACAACCTGCGCCGCCAGGGGGCGGTCAAGGTGCTGACCCCGTATCTGGGGCAGACGGTCAAGTTCGGCTCCTCGCTGAAGGTCGAAAAAGGCGACATCATCGGTATCACCGTGCCGACCTGGGCGCCGATCTTCTCGCAGGAACTCACCGCCAACAACGTCTGGCGCGCCAGTCGCGAGCCGGGCGCCTGCACCAACTCGACCGACATCCGCCAGGGACAGCCGCAGGAAACGATCGGCAAACGCGCCACCTACGGCTGCAAGTACACGACGGCCCGCCTGCTCTATACGGCGACTCTCGTCGAGGAACGGTGACGCCGGACGCGTTCGCAGTAATCCCCGCATAGCGAGGAGAACTGCGAACGCAACCGCGCTGCCTAGGCGGCGGAGGGGAGGACCCGCGGCGTCGCCTGGTCCTGGGGGAGCGCCGCGGCGCTGGCGATCAGGCTCTGGAACTCGTTGAGCGCCAGGTGGCCGACCGCCTCGAGGATCTCCTCGTCGGTCCAGCCGATCTCCCGCGCCTCCTCGTGGAGGTGGAGCGGCGGCGGCCCTTCGGCGTCGAGCGCCTCCTTCAGGTAGAGGAGGAGCGCCGCCTCCTTCGGGTCGGCCGAGGTGAAGGAGCGGGCGCGGGAGACCTCGTCGAGGCCGAGCCCGGCGCGACGCGCCGACTTGGCGTGCTGGGCGATGCTGTAGCTGTCCTCACGGTGCTCGGCGACGGCCAGGGCGATCCGCTCACGGGTCGCCTGGGGGAGGACGCCGCCACGTAGCTCGGAGCGCATGCGGGTGTAGGCCCGGAGGACGGCAGGGGCGCCGGCGAGGACGCCGACGAACTTGGTGACCGCGCCACCGGCGGCCTGGATGGACTTGATCAGCGGGGCGCTCTCGTCGGGCGCCGTCAGCTCATCGTGGATCTGGAATCTGCTTACTGCCGTTTTTACCGTCAACTTGCTTCTCGTCTCTGGCCTGCCGGCCGGATATGGATCCTGGTGGGAATCGGCTTTACAGAGGCTTTACGTGGCCTTTACTTTACTTTGAGCCGCTTACTTACGTGGAGTAAGTTATACCGACATTTGGGAGGCGTTTCAACCCTGCTGAAACGGCCACCTCCTACCCGATATACGTCGATCTGCACCTCGGCGGTTCATTCGCCTATCGTTGCGCGCTCACCGCGCCCAGAGCCAAGGAGGCAGTTCACGCATGGCAGACCGACCGCAGACCGCCGAGGATGTCATCAAGCTCTGCAAAGAGCACGACGTTCGCTTCGTCCGCCTCTGGTTCACGGACGTCCTCGGTCAGCTGAAGAGCTTCTCGGTCAACGCCTCCGAGCTTGAGGATGCCTTCGAAGGCGGAATGGGCTTCGACGGGTCCTCGATCACCGGCTTCAACCCGATCGAGGAGTCCGACATGCTCGCCGTGCCGGACCCCGCCACCTTTGCGATGCTGCCCTGGCGCCCCGAGCAGGAAGACGCGGTCGCCCGCATGTTCTGCGATATCCGCGTGCCGGGCGGCGGTCCCTACGAGGGAGACCCGCGCTGGATCATGCGACGGGCGCTGAAGCGGGCCGAGGAGATGGGCTTCGACGCCTACAACATCGGCCCCGAGCTCGAGTACTTTTACTTCCGCTCGGCGAAACCGGAGTCGGGGGTGCCGGAGGTGCTCGACGAGGGTGGCTACTTCGACCTGACCACGCTCGACGCGGGCTCCGACCTGCGCCGCGAGACCGTCCTTGCCCTGGAGAAGCTCGGCATCCACGTCGAGTACACCCACCACGAGGTAGGCCCGTCCCAGCACGAGGTCGACATGCGTTACAAGAACGCCCTCGAAATGGCCGACGACTGCATGACCTACCGGATCGTCGTCAAGGAGTACGCGATGAAATACGGCTACCACGCGACCTTCATGCCGATGCCGTTGTTCGGCGAGATCGGCTCCGGGATGCACGTCCACCAGAGCCTCTCGAAAGGCGGGAGGAACGCCTTCTACGACAAGGACGACCCCTACTTCCTCTCGCCGATCGCCAAGTCGTTCATCGCCGGCCAGCTGAAGCACGCGCGCGAGATCTCGCCGCTGTTCGCGCAGTGGGTCAACTCCTATAAGCGGCTCGTGCCGGGCTTCGAGGCGCCGGTCTACCTCGCCTGGTCGCGCCGCAACCGCTCGGCGCTGATCCGCGTGCCGCTCTACCACCCCGGCAAGGAGTCGGCGACCCGCGCCGAGCTGCGCTGTCCGGACCCTGCCGCCAACCCCTACCTCTGCTTCGCCGGGATGCTGCAGGCGGGCCTCGAAGGGGTCGAGAAGGGCTACGAGCTGCCCGAGCCGATGGAGCAGAACCTCTACCACCTCTCGCAGGAGGAGCTCTCCCACCAGGGGATCGAACAGCTGCCGGCGACGCTCGGCGAGGCGATCGAGGTCGCCGCCGACTCGGAGCTGGTGCTGCGCACCCTCGGCGAGCACACCTTCCGCCGCTTCGTCGAGATCAAGCGGCAGGAATGGGACGAGTACCGGGTCCAGGTCACCCCCTTCGAGATCGAAAACTTCCTGCCGATCCTGTGAGTGAGCTGCACGTCCTGCGCGTCTTCTGCGACGCCCACTGGGAATTCGGGAATCCGCTCGGGGTCTTCCTCGATGGCGCTGAGATCCCCGAGGAGCGCCGCCAGGGCGTCGCCGCCGAGCTCGGCTACTCGGAGACGGTCTTCGTCGACGACGCGCCGAGCGGGCGGATCCGGATCTTCACGCCGGGCCTCGAGCTGCCCTTCGCCGGGCATCCGAGCGTCGGCACCGCCTGGCTGCTGGAAAAGGAGCGCGAGCCGGTGGCGACGCTGCGGCCGCCCGCGGGCGAGGTCGCGGTGCGGGTCGATGGCGGCCGCACCTTCGTCGCCGCCCGCCCCGAGTGGGGCCCCGACTGGGAGTTCTTCCAACTGGCGGACGCGCTTGCCGTCGAGAAGGCCACGGGGCTGCCCGACGGCGAGGACGTCGGCTGCATCTGGGCCTGGATCGACGACGCCGAGGGCACGGTCCGCTCGCGCTGCTTCTCCCACGACGACGGGGTCGGTGAGGACGAGGCGACCGGATCGGCGGCGATCTGCCTTGCCGCGACGCTCGAGCGCGACCTCTCCATCCTGCAGGGCCGCGGCTCGCGGCTCGACGCCCGCCACCTCGGCGACGGTCGGGCCGAGGTGGGCGGCCGCGTCGTCCTCGACGAGGTCCGCGAGCTCTGAGCCGGCGCCTGCCGGTGTCCTCGGTCGCTCGCGTGCGGAGCCGCCACACTTCCCGCGTCCTTGGCAGCCGCCGACTCAGAGCTCGCGACGCAGTTGGTCCGGGTCGGTCACCGGCAACTGGCAGGTGAAGCCTTCGCAGACGTAGGCGGCGGGCTCGCCGCCGACTTCGGTGCGGGCGTCGAGCAGCGGCGGCTCGACCGTGCCCGCCGGGCCGCCGGCGACGACGACGTTCGGCCGGAACGCCGCGCGGACGACCGCTTCCAGCGCGCCTAGATCGCCGCCGACCAGCGCCACCTCGCGGGTCGAGGCGAGGTGGAAGTCGAGCGCCCGCAGGAAGTGGGCGAAGGAGTCGGGATGGCCGATCGCGGGCTCGCCGAAGAGAGCGAGGACGCCGCGGGCGCGCTCGGCGAAGGCCGTTTCGCCGCTCAGCGCGGCGAGTCGCAGCAGGCCGAGGGCGGCGGAGCTCTGGCCGGCCGGGATCGGGTGGTCTCCGACCTCCTTGCGGCGGGCGATCAGCGCCTCGTGGTCGGAGGAGGTGGTGAAGAAGCCGCCGCGCTCGTCGTCGCCGAAGCGGTCGATCATCGTCTCCGCCAGCGTCCGTGCCTCCTTGAACCAGCGCGGGTCGAAGGTCGATTCGTAGAGGGTGAGAAGCGCCTCGACCAGGAAGGCGTGGTCCTCGAGGTAGGCGTTCAGGTGGGCGCGGCCGTCTTTGTAGGTGCGCAGGAGGTGTCCCGTCTCCTCGTCGCGCA
>DASXFL010000038.1:0-6096 GCA_036489595.1 Solirubrobacterales bacterium | reverse complement strand
CGGTGCGACTGCGGGCGGTCGCCAAGGGATCAGTCCTTCAGAACGTAGCCGGCGCCGCGTTTGGTGTGGAGCAGGCGCGGCTCACCGCCGTTCTCCAGCTTGCGGCGCAGGTTGGAGATGAAGACGTCGATCGTGTTGGTTGCGGCGGTCGGGTCGTAGCCCCAGACTTCGTCGAGCAGGCGCTCGCGGGAGACGACCAGGCGCTCATTCCGCATCAGGAACTCGAGCAGCTCGAACTCGCGGTTGGTCAGCTCGATCTCGCGCTCGCCGCGGCGCACCTCGCGGGTGTCGGGGTTGAGCGTGAGGTCGCCGACCTCGAGCGAGGCGGCGCCGCGCGGCGGCCGCCGCCGTAACAGGGCGCGGATCCGCGCCAGCAGCTCTTTGCGCTCGAAGGGCTTGACGAGGTAGTCGTCGGCGCCGGAGTCGAGGCCGGTCACCCGGTCCTCGGTCTCGGTGCGGGCGGTGAGGATGAGGATCGGCACGTCGCCCTCCATCCGCAGCCGGCGGCAGACCTCGACCCCGTCGAGGCCGGGCAGCCCGAGGTCGAGGACGACCAGGTCGGGGACGAAGCCGGCGGCGACGTCGAGCGCCTCGACGCCGTCGGCGGAGGTCCGCACCTCGTACCCCTCGTTGCGCAGGGAGCGGCGGAGGACGTCGGCGATGTCGGCGTCGTCCTCGACGACGAGGACGCGACCGCCCACCTGGGCCTCGGGGTCGGCAAGCATCATGCAGACGATGTTAGCCGCCGCCAAACCTGAATTCCCCCGCTTTTAGTGGGAATTTAGGGCGACCGCCGGGGAAGGGCGAAAAGCTGCCGCGCGGGCCGGTCCCGGGGCCCCGGGAGCCGGCGCAGGGGAAGGGCCGGCGGCGTCGAACCGGGTCCCCATGTTCGTTCGTCAGAAGAGGTCTGCCCCTGCCCGCCGCAAAAAAGCCGCCAAAGGCAAGAAAGCCGCTCAGCCGAGGCGCGGACTGCACCTGCCGGGAGGGATCGAGCAGCGCCACCTCGACCTGCTCGGCCTCCTTCTCCTCGCCGTTTCGATCTACCTGATCTTCGTCCTCTTCGCCGGTTGGGAAGGGGGCAAGATCGGCTATGGGATCGAAACCGCGCTGAATTATCTGCTCGGCTCGGTCGGGGCACGAATCCTCGTCCTGCTGATGCTGGTCAGCGGCTGCACGCTGCTGACCGGGACCTCGGTCTCGACCCTGGCCCGGGGGATCGGCCGCGGCCTGCACACGCTCTTCATCGGCTCCGGGGACGCCGCCCGCACGGCGGCCCGCACCCACGCCGACTGGCGCGAGGATCGCCAGTTGCGGCGCGACGAGGCCGAGACCGTCGCCGGGTTGACCGACGTGATGAAGGGCTACCCGGAGGAGGACGACGACTTCGAGCCGACCGTGGCCCTGGCCGACGAGGACGAGGATCCGACCGCGGACTTCGCGGCGCCCGGGCTCTTCAACCTGGACGAGGCCGATGGGGGGGACGAGGACGTCGCGGCGGCTGAGGCTGCACCGCCCGGCATGCCCGGACGCGAAGCGGAGGACATGGCGGTTGACGAGGCCTCCCCCGCCGACGATCCATCCCTTGCGCCGGGCGAGGTCACCCCGATGGGCAATACCCGCGGCGTCACCGTCGCCGACGAGCTCGACTACACCCCGCCGCCGATGAAAGCGCTGGAGCGCGGCAAGGGCGACAAGGGCCCCGATCCGCGCGACCAGGAAGCGATCGGCCGCAAGCTGATCGAGACCCTCGGCCACTTCGGGGTCGAGGCGAAGATCGTTGGCGTCGTCAGCGGCCCGCACGTCTCGCTCTACGAACTGCGGCTGGCGCCCGGGATCAAAGTCAAGAAAGTCACCGAGCTGGCCAACGACCTCGCCTACGCGCTGGCCTCGACCGACATCCGCATCCTCGCCCCGATCCCCGGTAAACAGGCGGTTGGGGTCGAGGTCCCGAACACCCGCCGCCGGATGGTCCGCCTCGGCGACATCTACGCCGGCCGGCCCGAGAAGACCTCGCCCCTGGTTGCCTGGCTCGGCAAGGGGATCGATGGCAACGCGGTCTGGACCGACCTGGCGAAGATGCCGCACGTGCTCGTCGCCGGCACCACCGGCTCGGGCAAGAGCGGCTGCATCAACGCGATCCTCTCCTCGATCCTGATGCAGGCCACGCCCAACGACGTCCGCCTGGTTCTCGTCGACCCGAAGCAGGTCGAGCTCAACCACTACGAGAACGTCCCCCACCTGCTGACGCCGGTGGTTACCTCGCCGCGACTCGCCGCCAACGTCCTCTCCAACCTGATCGGCGAGATGGAGAGCCGCTACGGGATCATGAGCCAGGCCCGGGCGCGCAACCTGGTCGAGCTGAACCGGGTGCGACAGAAGAACGGCGAAGCGCCGCTGCCGCACATTCTCTGCGTGATCGACGAGCTCGCGGACCTGATGATGGTGGCGCCGGCCGAAGTCGAGGACTCGATCATCCGCCTCGCCCAGAAGTCGCGAGCGACCGGGATCCACCTGGTGCTGGCGACGCAGCGGCCCTCGACCGACATCATCACCGGCACGATCAAGGTCAATATCCCGGCTCGGATCGCCTTTGCGGTGTCCTCGCAGACCGACTCCCGGGTGATCCTCGACCAGGGCGGCGCCGAGGCGCTGCTGGGCCAGGGCGACATGCTCTTCCGCGGCGCCGGCACCTCGAAGCTGGAGCGGGTCCAGGGCGCCTTCATCACCGAGGACGAGATCGCCCGGATCACCAGGCACTGGTCGCGCCAGGGCGAACCGGAGTTCGAGGACGAGCTGCTGGAGACGCCCGAGGACGCGGTCGAGGAGGGGCGCGGCGACGACGAGTTCGACCCGGATTCTGACGACCTGCTCGACGAGGCGATCCGGCTCGTGGTACAGACCGAAACCGCCTCGGTCTCGATGATCCAGCGGCGGCTGCGGGTCGGCTACACGCGGGCCGGGCGGCTGATCGACATGCTCGAGCGGCGCGGCGTGATCTCCGGCTACGAGGGCTCGAAGCCGCGGCAGGTGCTGATCACCCAGGCCGACCTGGCGCGGGTGCTCCAGCCCGGTGGCGGCGACCCGATCCCGGCGCACGCCTCGCAGTCGGCGGCGTCCGCCGAGCCGGACGCCGATCCCGAGCCCTGAGCCGGTCCCCGGGCGGGGCGGAGCCGGATCTCGCCGCCGTGGCCGTCAGGTAGCGTGCCCGGCGTGATTCGCGCTGGGATCGTCGTCACCGGGACCGAGGTCATCACCGGCCGCATCTCCGACGCGAATGGGCCCTGGGTCTCGGAACGGCTGGCCGAGCTCGGGGTCGAGGTCGCCCACATCCTGATCGTCGCCGACCGCCCCGGCGACCTCGAGGCGGCGCTGCGCTTCCTCGAGGCCGAGGGGATGGACTTGATCGTCACCAGCGGCGGCCTCGGACCGACCGCCGACGACCTCACCGCCGAGGTGGTGGGGCGGTTCGCTGGGCGGGAGATGGTGCTCGACCCGGCGATGGAGGCCAGGGTCTCGGAGATCATCCGCGCCTTCGCCCGGCGGCGCGGGCGAGGCGACGAGGAGGCGATGATCGCCTCCAACCGCAAGCAAGCGATGGTGCCGGAGGGGGCGACGGCGCTCGACCCGATCGGAACCGCACCGGGGCTGGTGGTGCCGGCCGGCGAACGGGTCGTGGTGGTGCTGCCGGGGCCGCCGCGCGAGCTGCAGCCGATGTGGCCGGCGGCGCTGGCGACGCCGCTGGTGAAGGCGGTGCTCGACCGGGCGACGGCCCTGCACGGCTTCACGATGCGGATGTTCGGGGTGCCGGAGTCGGAGCTAGCGCAGAGCCTGCGGGAGATCGAGGGCGAGGGGGTCGCCGTGGCCGCGGTCGAGATCACCACCTGCCTGCGGCGCGGGGAGATCGAGATCGACGTCCGCTATCGGGACGAGACGGCGGCGGCGGCGGCGGAGGTGCGCGACGCGCTGGTCGCCCGGCACCCAAAGCAGACCTTCAGCCTCGACGGCGAGACGATCGACGAGCAGGTGGCAGGGCTGCTGCGCGGGCACAGCGTGGGGCTGGCGGAGTCCTGCAGCGGCGGCCTGCTGGCGGCGCGGATCACCGAGGTGCCGGGCGCCTCGGAGTACTTCAACGGCAGCGTGGTCTCCTACTCGAACGAGGCGAAGGCGGAGCTGCTGGGGGTCGATCCAGGGCTGATCGAGGACAAGGGGGCGGTCTCGCCCGAGGTGGCGGAGGCGATGGCGATCGGGGCGCTGGAGCGGTTCGGGGCCGACGTGGCGGTCTCGATCACCGGGATCGCCGGGCCGGGCGGCGGCAGCGAGGAGAAGCCGGTCGGCTACGTCTGCTTTCACGCCCGGCACGCCGACGGGACCGCGGTGGCGCGGGATCCGGTGATCCCGGGCGGGCGCAGCGACATTCGCGAACGCTCGGCTCTGGTCGCGATGCACATGCTGCGGGTGCTGCTGGGCGGCGGCGAAGAGCCGATCTAGGCGGCTTCGGGCGCCCCGGGGCGCCGAATCCACACTTCCGTGCGCTTTGGTAGGGAGAAGATTTACTCCCGCGTGCTGACCCGTGCGCCGTCGCGGCGTAGCGTGGCGGCCATGGCGAAGGAGGTCGGCAAAGGCAAGCGGCTCCGCCTGTTCGTGGCCCTCGACCTGCCCGCAACGGTGCGGGCGGGGATCGGTGCCTGGGGCGAGCGCGAGCTGGCCGACCCGGCGCTGCGGCGCTCCGACGAGGAGTCGCTGCACGTCACCTTCGCCTTCCTCGGCGACCGCGGCGAGGCCGAGGTCGAGCCGGTGGCGGCCGCGGTGCGAGGGAGCGAGGGCGCGGCGGCGCCGCTGCTGGAGCTGCTCGACCCCGTGCAGCGGCCGCCACGGGGGCGGGCGAAGATCTTCATGCTCCCGGTGCTGTCGGCCGGGGCCGAGCAGTTGCAGAGCGAGGTCAGCGAGCGACTGGCCGCGGCCGGGCTCTATCAGCCCGAGAAGCGGCCGTTCTGGCCGCACGTGACGGTCGCCAGGGTGCGGACCGAGAGCAAGCGGCCGGCGGCCGTCGAGCGAGCGCCGGAGGACCTCCCGGAGGCCCTTCGCGAGCCCTTCTATGGCGTCCGATTGACGCTCTACCGTTCGCAACTCCAGCCAACCGGTGCGCGCTATACGCCGTTGGCCCAAGTCGAGCTGCCCGGCGCGGGCGGCAGTGAGGTGATCTGAAGATGGCGGACAAGAAGGTGAACTTGAAAGACGCATCGGCCAAAGAGGCCAAGGCCAAAGACGCGGCGCTCGAGTCCGCCGTCACCGGAATCCGGAGGGAGTTCGGCGAGGGCTCCCTGATGCGGCTCGGCGACAAGGGCACGGTCAAGGTCGAGGCGATTCCGACCGGCGCGCTCGCCCTGGACCTGGCGCTGGGGATCGGCGGCGTGCCGCGCGGCCGGATTGTTGAGATCTTCGGCCCCGAGTCTTCGGGAAAGACGACGCTCGTCAACCACATCATCGCCCAAGCGCAGGCGCTGGGCGGGATCTGCGCTTTCATCGACACCGAGCACGCGATCGATCCCGTCTACTCGCGGGCGATCGGCGTCGACACCGACGAGCTCTTGGTCTCGCAGCCGGACTACGGCGAGCAGGCGCTGCAGATCGCCGATCGGCTGATCGCCTCGGCGGCGGTCGACGTGGTCGCGATCGACTCGGTCGCGGCGCTGACGCCGAAGGCCGAGCTGGACGGCCAGATCGGCGACACGACCGTTGGCCTGCAGGCACGGCTGATGTCACAGGCGATGCGGAAACTCGCCGGCAACCTCAACCGCACCAACACCGTTTGCATCTTCACTAACCAGATCCGCGAAAAAGTCGGCGTCCAGTTCGGCTCGCCGGAGACTCAGCCGGGCGGCCGGGCGCTGAAGTTCTACGCGTCGCAGCGGCTCGACATCCGCCGCATCGAGACGCTCAAGGACGGGACCGAGGCGGTCGGCAACCGGGTCCGGGTCAAAGTCGTCAAGAACAAGTGCGCCGCGCCCTTCCGCCAGGCCGAGTTCGAGATCGAGTACGGCCAGGGGATCTCGCGCGAAGGCGAGTTGCTGGACTTCGGCATCGAGCACGACATCG
>DASXFL010000177.1:0-16208 GCA_036489595.1 Solirubrobacterales bacterium | reverse complement strand
CGGCCAGCTTGGTCCCTCGTAAGCTCAAAAAAGAGGGGGTTGGACCCTCAGGCGATTCGTTGGGCGAGTGTCGGTAGGACCCCCGAACGTTTTGCGGCTGAGGAGGGGAGCTCGACCGGGCGTCAGCCGCATTCTCAACTTCGACGACAGGCCGAGAGAGGGGTCCTGCCGGCGATCGCCGCCGCCAAACCCTGATCTCTAGGAATCAGTCCCACGCCGTCGAACCCGTCCCCATGCTCCGCAACACCATCGCCGGCTTCAAGGAATTCATGCTCAAAGGCGACCTGATCACCGTCGCCGTCGGCCTGGTCATGGCCCTCGCCACCTTCGCGCTCGTCGAAGCCCTCGTGGAGGACCTGATCACGCCAATCGTCGCCGCCATCATCGGCGAACCGAGCTTCGGCGACCTCTCGTTCACGATCAACGGCAGCGAGTTCCTCTACGGCGCCTTCATCAACGCCTTGATCGTCTTCGTCTCGACCGCCGCCGCCGTCTACTTCTTCGTCGTCATCCCCTACAAGGCCTACCAGGACAAGCGGGGCGTCTCCGCGAAGACGCGGCCGTGCCCGGAATGCACGACCGCGATCTCGGTCGCCGCCAAGCGCTGCCCGGCCTGCACCGCGACGGTGCTGCCGGACGGCGTCTGAGCTAGTCGTCCTCGCCGGCCGCCGGCGGCGCGGTCGGGTCGGAGCTCTCCGCGCCGAATTTCTCGCGGGCGATGTAGTCCTCGGCCAGCAGCAGGTTGTCGGCCGAGCGCTCGACCACGTTCAGCAGGTCGCCCATCAGCGCCACCTCCTCGACCTGCTCCTTGAGGAACCAGGTGAGGAACTGCTCGGCGCGGTAGTCCTTGATCTCGCGGGCCAGCTCGAACAGGGCGAAGATCTCCTCGCTGACCCGCTTCTCCTGCTTGAGCGCCATCTTCACCGGCGCGGCGCCGTCGGCGAAGCTGGTCTGCTGGGCCTTGATGTCGGGGATCCGCACCTCCTCGTCGACGTCGAGCAGGTACCGGATCATCATCATCGCGTGCTCGCGCTCCTCGAGCGCCTGCCGGTAGAAGAAGGCCGCGAGGCGGGGCAGGGTCTCGGCGTCGTAGTAGACGGCTGCCGCGATGTACTGCTGGTGGGCGGCGAACTCGTTCGAGATCTGCTCGTTGAGGGCGTCGGCGAAGGACTTGTCGGCCATCGAGGTGGGCTCCTTTGGTCGCGAGCGGCGAGAGGGGACGCGCCCAACGTAGCCGAAAAGCACTCATTGCGGGCTCGGGTCGGCGTCGGAGGAGCGAGGTCGGAAGTGGAGCCGGTGCGCGTACTCCTCGAGGGCGTGGGCGAGGATGCCGGCGATCCGGGCGAAGGAGAAGATCGCGACCGAGGACCCCCTACCCGCGTCCTGTCGATGCCTTCAGCCGTTCACAAGCTGCGTGGGCGGCTCATTTAGCGGCTCAGGCCCGCCAGCGGAAGCCGAGCGGCTCGAGCGACGGCTCCAGCGGGCTCGACGGCAACCCCGGCTTGGTCGCCTGCTCGGGGTCGTTGTAGCCACTGGGGGCGACGTCGTTGGGCGTGTCGGGGTGGAAGATCGACGCCAGGTATTGGATCTGGCCGCGGCCCGGACCGAGCTCGCTCTGGCCGCCGCCATAGGCGCCGATCCCACGCTCCTCGCAATAGTCGTAGGCGGCGAAGAGGTTGGAGATCGGGCCGAACCGCGAGGGCTTGACGTTGACGGTCTGCGGCGGCGACCACGGCATCGCCTCGATGTCGGCGATCGAGTGGATCGGCGCGTCCCAGGTCACCCGCTCGGAGACCGGGTCGAGCAGCGGCCGGGTCTCCTCGGTGACGTCGGGGTCCTCGAGCCAGGCGTCGGGGAAGGCCTCGATCAGCTTCGCGTAGAGCTCGGGGTCGGTGATCACGTCGACCGGGGTGCCTTTGTAGAAGCCCTTGAGGTCGAGCGAGTCGACCGCGCCGGTCGCGACCAGCGCCGCGATCAGCTCGTCGTCCCAGTCGTTGAAGGGGTCGAGCTTGAAGCGCAGGGTCGGGTAGACCTCGAGCCGCGCCAGCAGCGGCTCGATCGAGGACTTCTCGGCGGGGTCGAAGCCGGCCAGCCGCATCGAGTTGACGAAGGTCAGCGGCCGCGGCTCGCGACCGACCGCCTCGGCCAGGTTGGTCCCCGCCTGGCGCAGCGCCAGGTCGAGCGCCGCCGACTCGTAGGCCCAGCGGCGGTAGTCGCGCGAGACCTCGTCGCGCTCCGGCGCCCCGGCCGGGAACAGGTCGACCCGGTCGAGCAGCTGCGAGAACTCGTCGAAGCTGCCGGAGTGGGCGAGGCCGTCGGGCGGCCCGTGGCTCTGCTGGCCGATGTGGTCGACGGCGTCGTAGATCACGTCTTCGCCGGCCCCCTCCTCGCCGGCCCCACGCAGCCTGATCACCGTGGTCAGCCGTTCGAACTCGCCGAAGGTGACCTCGAGCCCCTCGAAGGAGACCTCCTCGACCTCCAGCGGCAGGTCGCGGATCGCGTCGTATGAAGCCTTCGCCATCGCCGCCGACCCTACCGCCTAGTCGCGGGCGACCCGGAGGGTGCGCAGCGCGCGGTCGGAGCCGCCGCGGACGTAGCCGCCGTGGGCGACGCTCTCGCGGATGTAGGCGAGCGTCTCCGCGGTCAGCCGCTCGCCCGGCAGCACGTTGGGGATCCCCGGCGGATAGGCGGCGAGGCCCTCGGCGGCGACGCGGCCGGCGGCGGCCTCGAAGGCGATCACCTCCTGGGAGCCGAGGTAGGCCTCGCGCGGGGTGAGGACGAGCTCGCCCCAGGGCGGCGGCGGCATCAGCTTCTCGTCGGGCGAGCCCATCCGCGTCTCCAGGTGGGTGACCGCCTCGCGCAGGCCGGTGACCAGCCGCTCCGCCTGCGCCCGCGGCTCCGCCATCCCGAAGATCGCGACGACGACGTTGCTGGTGTAGAGCTCGAGGTCGATGCCGGCGTCGTAGAACGCGGCTTTGGCCAGCCGGTAGCCGTCGGAGCCGGTGCCGCGGACGTCGACCGCGAGCCGCAGCGGGTCCCAGGCGGCGATCCCGGGGTGGCCGATCATCCGCTCGTCGAGCACCTCCAGGCCGGGGACCTCCTTGATCGCCTCGCGGGTCTCGCGGATCGTCGCCAGCGTCTCGGTCAGCAGCGCCTCGCCGTGGACCGCCGCCATCCGCCGCGCCGCGTCGAGCGAGCCGGAGAGGAGGCCGCTGGGGCTGGTCGTTTCGACCAGGCTGACGCAACGGTCGATCACCGCGTCGTCGATGCGGCTGCCGTGGCCGAGGTGGAGCATTGCCGCTTGGGTGAGGGCGCCGACGATCTTGTGGGTCGAGGAGGTGACCAGGTCCGCGCCCGCTGCCAGCGCGTCCTGCGGCAGCTCGGGGTGGAAGTGCAGGTGGGCGCCCCAGGCCTCGTCGGCGACCAGCGGCACGCCGCGGCCGTGGGCGACCTCGGCCAGCGCGGCGACGTCGGCGCAGGCGCCGAAGTAGGTGGGGGAGACGATCAGCGCGGCGACCGCCTTCGGGGTCGCCGCCAGCGCCGCCTCCAGCGAGGCCGGGGTCAGCCCGTGGGCGATTCCCAGCTCGGGGTCGATCTCCGGGGCGACAAAGGTCGGCCGCATCCCGCTCAGCACCAGCCCGTCGATCACCGAGGAGTGGACGTTGCGCTGGACCACCAGCTCCTCGCCCATGTGGGCGAGCGCCATCATCGTCGCGTGGTTGCCCTGCGAGGCGCCGTTGATCAGGAACCAGGAGCGGCGCGCGCCCCAGGCCTCGGCGGCGAGCAGCTGCGCCTGCTGGAACGGGGTCGGTTCGGGGCCGATGTCGACGCCCTCGGTGACCGAGGGGATGTCGTTGCGGAGGCCGACGTCACCGACCAGCTCGCGCATCGCCGGGTCGGCGCCGAGCCCGCCCTTGTGTCCGGGGACCTGGAAACGGCCGGGGTCGAGCTCGGAGTAGGCGAGGAGAGCGTCGACGTAGGGGGTCGTGGACTGCTCCGAACGTGGCATCGATTCGAGTCTACGTCCCGCTTAGCTTCCGTCCGGGAGCAGCTTCCGCGAGACTGCAGTCCGCGATGGAGCACACGCGCCTGGGCTACTGGATCGAGGAGGCCGGCGAGGTCGAGCCGGCGCCGCTGCTGGTCGGCGAGCGCGAGGCCGACGTGGTCGTGGTCGGCGGCGGCTTCACCGGTCTCTGGACCGCCTGGCACCTGCGCCAGCTCGAGCCGGAGGCGCGGGTCGTCGTGCTCGAGTCCGAGGAGGTCTGCGGGCGCGGCCCGAGCGGCCGCAACGGCGGCTTCTGCAACGGGATGTGGTTTTCGGCAGCGACCCTGTGCGAGCGTTGGGGGGCCGAGGCGGCGTTGGCGATCTGCCGCGCCGCCGGCGACGCGGTGGCCCGGATCGGCGCCTTCTGCGAGGAGCAGGGAGTGGACGCTTGGTGGCGGCCGACCGGCTACGTCGAGCTCTCGACCTCCCCGTCGCAGGACGGCTCCTGGGAGCGGGCGCTCGCGGCCTGCCGCGAGCTCGGCGCGCCGGAGGCGATCGTGCCGCTGAGCGCCGAGGAGGTGCAGGCGCGCTGCCAGTCGCCGGCCTTCCGAGCCGGGGCCGTCTGCCCCGGCTCGGCGACGGTCCAGCCGGCGCGGCTGGCGCTGGGGATCCGGCGCCGGCTGCTCGAGGAGGGGGTCGAGATCCACGAGTCCTCGGCGGTGCGGAGGTTCGAGGCGAGCGCCGGCGGCGTCCTCGCCCGAACCGACGGCGGCGCGGTGCAGGCGGAGCGGGCGGTGCTGGCGATCGGCGCCGCCGCCAAGGGCCGCCGCGGGCCCCTCCGCGGGCAGCTCACGGTCGCCTCCTCCCACATCGTCCTCACCGAGCCGGTGCCCGAGGTGCTAGAGGAGATCGGCTGGACCGGCGGCGACGCGATCACCGACTCGCGCGCGCTCCTCCACTACTTCCGCACTACCCCGGACGGCCGGATCGCCTTCGGCGCCCGCACCCGCGGCCGCGCCGAGGTCGACGCGGGGGTGGTCGAGGCGGCGAGCCGGCACCTCTTCGACTACTTCCCGGCCCTCCGCGGCTGCCGCCTCACTCATGCCTGGGGCGGCCCGATCGACGCCTCGCCAACTCACCTGCCGACCGTCGCCACCCTCTCCGGCGGCCGTGCCTTCGCCGCTGCCGGCTACACCGGCAACGGCGTCGGCCCCACCAACATGGTCGCCCGCACCCTCGCCTCGCTAGCGCTCGGCCGCGACGACGACGAGAGCCGCCTCGCCTTCGTCGACGGGGCGTCGCCGCGAGTCCCGCCCGAGCCCTTCCATTGGATCGGCGGCGAAGCCATCCGCCTCGGCATCCACGCCAAGGAGGAGGCGGAGATGGCCGGCCGCGCCCCGGGCAGGCTCGCCTCCGCCGTGGCCAAGGTCCCCGAGTTGATCGGCTTCCACATCGGCCGCTGACCCGCCGGCTGTTCCTTATCTCCGCGTGACGAGCAAGGGGAACAGCTCGCGCGTCAGGTCGCGGCCTGGACCGGCACCGCCGGCAGCGGCAGTTCCTCCTGGTCCGGCCGCGACGCTGCCAGCCGTTCGGCCCGCCGCTGCTGCCAGGTGGTGAACACCATCGCCGCCACGGTGATCCCGAAGAGGATCATCGCGATGCAGTTCACCTCCACCGGCACGCCTCGTTGGAAGGCGCCGAAGATGTAGAGGGGGAAGGTCACCGTCGTCCCCGAGTTGAAGTTGGAGATCACGAAGTCGTCGATCGAGAGCGCGAACGCCAGCATCGCGCCGGCGAAGATGCCGGGCATGATCAGCGGCAGGGTGACCAGCCGGAAGGTCTCGAAGGGCGACGCGCCGAGGTCCTTCGCCGCCTCCTCCAAGCGCCGGTCGAAGCCGATCAGCCGCGAGCGCACGACCACCACCACGAAGCTGATGCAGAACATGACGTGGGCGATCAACAGGGTGGTGAAGCCGAGCGCCGGGTTGCCGAGGATGAGGAAGAAGGAGAGCAGCGAGGAGCCCATCACGATCTCCGGGGTCGCCATCGGGATCACGATCAGGAAGTTGGCCGCGCGGCGGCCGAGGAATTGATGGCGGACCAGGGCCAGCGCCATCATCGTGCCGATGACCGTCGAGACCAGCGTCGCCAGCACCGCCAGCTTCAGCGAGGTCAGCAGCGCTTCGTTCAATTCCGGGATCCCGAAGACGTTCTGCCAGTGCTTGAGGGTGAAGCCGACCCAGGTGAAGTTGTAGCGGCCGGCCGGGTTGTTGAAGGAGAAGAAGAAGATGACCGCGATCGGCACCAGCATGTAGACGATCACCAGCAGGCCGACGATCAGCACCGCGTGCTCACGCAGCCATTTCCAGAGCCGCGCCGGGGCGGACTGCGCGCTCATATGCCCGCAGTCTCCTCGCCCATCAGCGCCTCCGAGCCGGCGAAGCGGATATAGATCAGGACGACGATCAGGATGATCGCCATCAGCACGAAGGAGAGCGCCGCCGCCGCCGGGTATTCGCGCTGTTTCAGGTAGAGCGACTGGATCACGTTGCCGATCATCTGGCTGTTGGAGCTGCCGAGGAATTCGGCGTTGACGTAGTCGCCGGTGGCGGGGATGAAGGTGAGCAGCGTCCCGGCCACCACCCCCGGCGCCGAGAGCGGCAGCGTCACTTTGAAGAAGGCGGTGGCGGCGCTCGAGTAGAGGTCTTTCGCCGCCTCGATCAGCCGGGTGTCGAGCCGCTCGAGGCTGGCGTAGATCGGCAGGACCATGAAGGGCAGGTAGTTGTAGACCAGCCCCGAGACCACGGCCGCGGGGGTGGCGAGGATGTGACCGTTCGAGCCGACGATGTGGAGGAACTTGAGGACGTCGACCACCGGGCTTTCGTCGGAGAGGATCGTCACCCAGGAGATCGTGCGGATCAGGTAGGTGGTGAAGAAGGGCGCCACCACCGCGAGCAGCAGCGCGTGCCGCCACTTCCCGGCCTTGAAGGCGATCGCGTAGGCCAGCGGATAGGCGAGCAGGAGGCAGATCAAGGTCGCCAGTCCCGAGTAGATGAAGCTGCGCTCGAACTGCGTGTCGTAGAGACTGAGCGCGTCCGAGTAGTTCTGCCAGTGCCAGTCGAACCTGACGTAGGTGTAGAGGTTCTCGGCGAGCGAGAGGCGCCCGAGGAAGTAGAGCGGGATCAGGAAGAAGACGACGAGCCAGGCCGTCCCCGGCAGGAGGAGGCCGTAGGCGCCCGCTCGGCGCTTCAGCGTTGCCATCCGCTCAGCCGTTCAACACCGCGTTGAAGGCCCGGTTGATGTTCTGTTCTTCTTTCGGCGTCGGCGTCGGCTGGATCGAGCAGTTCTTGGTGAACGACGCCGGCGGGAAGATCAGCTTGTTGTTGGCGATTTCCGGTTCCTTCTTGAGCAGGACTTCCTTCGTCCCTTCGACCGGGCTGACGTAGTTCACGTAGGCCTCGATCTGCGCCTGGTGGACCGGGTCGTAGACGTAGTTGATCCAGGCCTCGGCGGCGGTTGGGTTGGGCGCCCCGACCGGGATCACCATGTTGTCCGACCAGAGGATGCAGCCTTCTTCGGGCATCCGGAATTCGAGGTTCGGGTTGTCGGCCTGCAGCTGCACCGCGTCGCCGGACCAGCCGATCACCGCGACCGCGTTGCCGTTGGTCAGGTCGGTCGAGTAGTCGTTGCCGGTGAAGCGGCGGATCTGCCCCGATTCGGCGGCGCCCTTGATTTTTTCGATCGCCTTCATCCAGTCGGCTTCGGTGGCCTTTTCGGGATCGATCCCCATGCACTTCATGACCAGCGGTACGGTGTCGCGAAGTTCGTTCAGCATGTCGACCTTGCCCTTGTACTGCGGTTCAAAGAGGTTGCAGATCGAGTGCACTTCGGGCGCCAGTTCCTTGTTGACGATCAGCCCGGTCATCCCCGACTGCCACGGGGCGGCGAAGTCGCGGCCGGGGTCGTAGGAGACCCCGCGCAGGTTGTCGACCAGGTTTTTCTCGAAGTTCGGGATCGCCGCCGGTTCGAATTCCTGCAGGTAGCCGAATTCGTGCATCTTCTTCGCCATCCAGTCGGTGACGATGAAGAGGCTGCGACCCCCCGACTTGCCTTCCGCCAGCAGCGGCTGCATCTTGGCGAAGAACTCTTCGTTCGAGTTCACGTCTTCGACGTACTTGACCGAGACGCCGGTCGCCTCTTCGAAGTCGGGGACGGTCTGTTTGTCGATGTAGAGCGGCCAGTTGGAGATCGTGAGTTCCCCCGACGGCTTCGGTTCGACCGTCACCTCGTTGCTCTTGCCGGTGCCGGCCGCCTGGGCCGGAGGTTCTTCGATGCCGCTGCCGCAGGCCGCCAGGGCGACGCTCGCGGCCAGCGCGGCAAGCGCCAGCGCCAGCCCCATTGCCTTACCCCTCCACGTCGGCCGCATCGGTCGCCTCCTCCTCGTCTTGCTGATTTTGGTCCTCGTCCTCGTCCTCGTCGATCACCACGTGCATGTGCTGGGGCTCCCAGCTCAGCCGCACCCGGGCGCCGCCGCCCGGCAGCCGCTGCCGTTCTGCCTCGTCGGCGTTCGGGACCAGGACCGTCATCCGCACCCCGTCGCCGACCCCGACGACGATCTGGGTCGCGGTGCCGAGGTAGACCGAGCTCTCGACCACGCCCTCGACCGAGGGCGTCCCGTTTGCGGGCGGCGCCCCGTCGGCCAGCTCGACCTGCAGCTTCTCCGGCCTCACCACCGCGGCGCAGCCTTCGCCGGGGTCGAGCTCACCGGTGTCGGCGGGAATCTCGGGACCGGAGTCGAGCTTTACCCGGCCCGGCGCCGAGACCGTCGCCGGCATCAGGTTGGAGACGCCGATGAAGCCGGCGACGAAGCTCGTCGTCGGCCGGTCGTAGACCTCCTCGGGGTTGGACACCTGCTCGACTCGCCCGCGGTTCATCACCGCGATCCGGTCGGACATCGTCAACGCCTCCTCCTGGTCGTGAGTGACGTAGACGAAGGTGATCCCGACCTCGCGCTGGATCTGCTTCAGCTCGATCTGCAGCCCCTTGCGCAGTTTCAGGTCGAGGGCGCCGAGCGGCTCGTCGAGCAGCAGCACCTTCGGCAGGTTGACCAGCGCCCGCGCCAGCGCCACGCGCTGCTGCATCCCGCCCGAGAGCTGCGAAGGCCGGCGGTTGGCCTCGCCGGCGAGGCCTACGCGCCGCAGCTCGGCGCTCACCCGCTCGCCGATCTCGTCCCTCCTGACCCCCTTGCGCTTCAATCCGAAGGCGACGTTCTTCTCGACGCTGAGGTGGGGAAAGAGGGCGTAGCTCTGGAAGACGGTGTTGGTCGGGCGCTTGTGCGGCGGCATCCCCGCGACCTCCTCGCCCTCGATCCGGATGTGCCCCTCGCTCGGCTGCTCGAAGCCGGCGATCATCCGCAGCGTCGTCGTCTTGCCGCAGCCGCTCGGCCCGAGCAGGGTGAAGAATTCGCCGCGGCCGAGCGTCAGGTCGAGGTCGTCGACGGCGGTGAACTCGCCGAAGCGCTTGGTCACGCCGATCAGCTCGACGCTGGCTTCGCCCGGCGCCACCCCGTCGCTGGCCGTGGCGGCCCGAGCCGCGATCTCGCTACTCATCTGCATGCACGACCAGCACGGGTCGCTCCGAGAGGTGCAGGAGCTTGTGCGGCGTCGAGCCGAGGATCATCCCTTTGAGGGCCCCTTCGCCGACGCTGCCGACGACGATCATCCGCGCGTCGCGCGCGTCGGCGGTCTCCATCAGGGCATCGACCGACCGCTTCGGAACCAGCTCGACGTCGATCTCGGCGCCGCGCGCCCCGGCCCGGCGGCGGGCGTCGGCGGTCATCTTCTCGCCCAGCTCCTCGATCGCCTGCTCGTGGTCGGCGATCTCACCGCCCCAGATGCCGGGCGGCGCGTAGCCGAAGACCACGGTGACGTGGTCGTCGAGCTTGCCGGCCAGGTCGAGCGCTTCGTCGAGGGCCGCGGCGCCGCAGCTCGAGCCGTCGTATCCGACCACGATCTCGGCCATCACTCGGCCACTCCGGTCGGGCCGGGCTGCGGCGCTTCGCCCTCGAGGAAGCCGGCCGGGACGACGCTCGGCTTGCGCTTGAAGAACTCCGGCGCCTTCGCCTGCTGCCAGACCATCAGGATCAGCCCGAGCACCAGGAAGGCGATCGCGATCACCAGCGGCGGCCCCAGCCCGAGCCAGCTTTCCCCCGATTCGGAGTTGGCCGGGTCGGCAAGTTCGATCGCGTTCTTGACCAGCAGGTAGAAGAGGATCGCGCCGCCGACCACCGGCCCGACGCCGATGAAGAGGAAGTTCTTGACGCTACGCCTGAGCTCGCGCCGGTAGTAGATCGCGGTGGCGAAGCCGGTGATCCCCAGGTAGAAGGCGATCATCAGCCCCAGCGCGGCGATGCTGTCGAAGAGGATGCTTTCGCTGACGATCGTCAGGCCGACGTACCAGACGATCGAGATCGCCCCCATCAGGATCGTCGAGATGTGGGGAGTCAGGTAGCGGGGGTGAACGTCGCCGAGGCTCTTCGGCAAGGCTTTCGCCCGCGCCATCGAGAGCGTCGTCCGCGCGGTGGGCAGGATCGTCGTCTGGGTCGAGGCGGCGGCCGAGGTGAGCACGGCGATGATCAGCAGCTTGTCGAGCGGCGAGCCGAAGACTTCGGTGCCGAGCGAGCTGAGCACGTCTTCCTGGTGCTTGACAAGCTCGGCGGGCCCGGCGTAGGCCTGGGCGGCGAAGCCGACGATGACGTAGATCCCGAGCAGGATCAGGGTGCTGACCACGGTCGCCTTGCCGGGCGCCTCGCCGGGGTTCTCGGTCTCCTCGTTGACGGTCGCGGTCGTGTCCCAGCCCCAGTAGATGAAGACCGCCAGCAGCATCCCCGCCGAGATCTGGCTGAGGCTGAGCGAGAACGGGTTGATCCAGGAGATGTCCGGGTGGACCGAGGCGGAGGTGCCGTTGCCGGAGTAGACCTTGACCAGGGCGACGATCGCGAACAGGGTCAACGTGAACAGCTCCGCCGCCAGCAGCCCGACCTGGGTGCGGGCCGAGAGCTCGATCCCGATCACCACGATCGCGGTCATGATCACGATCCAGATCACCCCGACCAGGGTCACCGCCCAGGTCGATTCGGCTGCCGCGGTCCAGCCGAACAGGTTGAAGGTGTAGAGGCCGGCGATCTGGGCGAGGTTCGCCATCACGATCACGTCGGCGACGACGATCGCCCAGCCAGAGAGCCAGCCGAGCCGCGGGCCCATCGCCTTCGTCACCCAGGAGAAGCTGGTGCCGCAGTCCGGGTCGGCTTTGTTCATGTAGTAGTAGCCGCCCGCGACCAGCGCCATCGGGATGAAGCTGACCAGGAGGATCGCCGGGGAGCCGAGGCCGACCGCCGCGGCGACGAGGCCGAGCGTCGCTGCAAGGCTGTAGCCGGGCGCGGTGGAGGCGACGCCGATCACCACGCTGGAGACGAAGCCGATTGCGTTCTTCTTCAGGCCCTTGTCTTCTACCCCCAGGACGTGGCCTGCCTCCGTCCCGACACCAGGCGTGGGAACCGCGGCGCTCTCCAACTTTCCCTCTCCTTCCGTCGGGCGGCCCCCGGGTCGCCCCTCAGCCGACTTGAAGCGACCGTAAGCCCCTCCGGAGCGCCGCGCAAGTTGCGGATGTCCCAAAAGCACAGGTATCGGTTGTACGCTGTGTACAAGGGAAGCCATCCCGCTCTACCTGATGACCACTTGCTTTCGGTGTCCTCCGGGTGGTTAGCTTTGTCCAGAACGTCGTAGCGTGGGGGAAAGGAAGGAGTGCCGATGTCCACCGTGTCGCCGGCGCCATCGAGTACGGAGCTACAAGAGCTGGCCAAGCGCCACCTCTGGATGCACTTCTCGCGGATGGGCGGCTACGACGACGACCACCCGATCCCGGTGATCTCCCGCGCCGAGGGCTGCTACGTCTACGACGACAAGGGTAACCGCTACCTGGACGGGCTCTCGGCCCTGTTCTGCGTCAATGCCGGCCACGGCCGCAGCGAGTACGGCGAGGCGGCGGCGCGGCAGGTCGAAGAGCTCGACTTCTACACGCTCTGGAGCTACGCGCACCCGCGGGCGATCGAACTGGCGGCGCGGATCGCCGAGCTCGCCCCCGGCGACCTCAACCGGGTCTTCTTCACCGACGGCGGCTCGGAGGCGGTCGAGTCGGCGCTGAAGCTGGCCCGCAACTTCCACCGCATGCACGGCAAAGGTCAGAAGCACAAATTCGTCGCCCGCGAGGTCGCCTATCACGGTACCTCGCTGGGGGCGCTCTCGGCGACCGGGATCACCGAGCTGCGCAACCAGTTCGAACCGCTGGTCGCCGGCGCCTGCCACGTCCCGAACACGAACATCTACCGCTGGCCGGATGACCGCGACCCGCTCTGGGCGGCCGACGCGATCGAGGAGCGAATCGTCTTCGAGGGCCCGGAGACGGTCGCCGCGGTGATCCTCGAGCCGGTCCAGAACGCCGGCGGCTGCTTCGTCCCGCCCGACGGCTACTTCCAGCGGGTGCGGGAGATCTGCGACACCCACGACGTGCTGCTGATCTCCGACGAGGTGATCTGCGCCTGGGGCCGGCTCGGCTACTACTTCGGTTGCGAGCGCTTCGGCTACCAGCCGGACATCGTCACCACCGCCAAGGCGCTGACCTCGGCCTACGCGCCGATGGGCGCGGTGGTCGCCTCCGACCGAGTCGCCGAGCCGTTCATGCAGGGCACGGCCTCCTTCGCCCACGGCTTCACCTTTGCCGGCCACCCGCTGGCGGCGGCGATCGCGATGGCCAACCTCGACGTCTACGAGAGGGAGGACCTCTGCGGCCACGTCCTCGCCAAGGAAGGCGAGTTCCGGCAGATGCTGGAGAGCCTGCGCGACCTGCCGATCGTCGGTGACGTCCGTGGCGCCGGCTTCTTCCAGGCGATCGAGCTGGTCAAGAACAAGGAGACGAAGGAGACCTTCGACGACGAGGAGTCCGAGCGGCTCCTGCGCGGCTTCCTCTCCGCCGAGCTCTACCGCAACGGCCTGATCTGTCGCGCCGACGACCGCGGCGACCCGGTGATCCAGCTGGCGCCGCCGCTGATCGCCGACAGCGAGCAGTTCGAAGAGATCCACGGGGTCCTGCGCTCGGTCCTCTCCAACGCCTGGGGCCAGGTGGTCGACTCCCCCGGCGGCTCGACCGCGCGGGCGAAGACCGGGCGCGGGGGCACCGGCCTCTAGGGACCGCGGTGCTCACCGTCCAGAGCCTGCTCGACGAGCTCGACCTCGGCCTCGCGGCCGGGGCGAGCGGCGCCGGTGCGCCGGTGCGGTGGGTCCACATCTCCGAGCTCCAGGACCCGACCCCGTGGCTCTCCGGCGGCGAGCTGATGCTGACCACCGGCATCCCTCTCGACACCGCCGCCAAGCAGCGCTCCTTCGTCCGCATCCTCGCCGACCGCAACCTCGCCGGGCTCGGCTTCGGCACCGGCTTCAGCCACGGCGAGCTGCCGAAAGCTCTGGTCGAGGAGGCCGAGAAACGGGATTTCCCGCTGTTCGAGGTCCCCTACTCGACCCCGTTCATCGCGATCACCGAGAAGGCTTTCGCCCGTCTCGTCAACGAGCAGTACGAGGTGCTGCAGCGCGGGATCGCAGTGCAGCGGCGGCTCGAGCGGCTGGTCCTCGAGGAGCGCGGGCTGGAGGAGATCGCGGCGACGATCTCCTCGGCGGTCGGCGGCACGGTGGCGATCCTCGACGGCCGCGGCGAGCGGCTCGCCGGCCGCGGCTTCCGCCGCCAGCTCTCGGCCGAGGCGATCGCCGGGATCCGCCGCGAGGCGCTCGGCCACGCCGGCGACGGCCACCCCTTCGTGCCTTCGCACCCCTCGGTCGCCGGCCGGGCGCTGGCCCACCCGGTGGTCTCACCGGGTGGCGGCGCCCCGCAGGCCTGGGTGGTGATCGTCCGCGACTCGGGCGGGCTCGGCGACTTCGAGCGGCTGATCCTGCAGCAGGCGGTGGCGGTGGTGGCGCTGGAGCTGATGCGCCGCCGGGTCGCCCGCGAGACCGAGCGGCGGCTGGCCGGCGACGTCGTCGCCGCTGCGCTCGGCGGCGGCATGGAGGCGGGCGAGCTGCGGCGGCGGCTGGAGCCGTTCGGGATCGGCGAGCAGGCGGCGGTTCTGGTCTTCGCCCTGGAGGCGCCGGCGACGGCCGCCCGGGTGCTCGAACGGGCGCTCGCCGCCGCCGACTGCCCCGCCGTCGTCGCCCCCTACGCGTCCGGCAGTCGCGAGCTGCTCTGTGCGGTGGTCGACGCTGGCGACGCCGACCCGGTCGACGTTGCCACCGCGGCCCGGCGGGCGCTCGCCGCCGACCACGGCGAGGTCCGCGCCGCCGCCAGCCGACCGGCCGACCCGGAGGGCCTCCGCCACTCCTTCCACGAGGCCCGCTGCGCGCTCGAGGCGACCGCGCTCGAGAACGGCTCGGCCCCCGAGGTTGCCTCCTGGCGCGATCTCGGCGCCTTCACCCTGCTGCTCTCGATCCAAGACGACGAGGCGCTGGCCCTCTACTGCGACAGCGTCCTCGGACCGATCGAGCGCGGCGACGAGGAGTACGGCGGCGAGCTGCTGCGCTCGCTCGAGGCCTTCATCGAGCAGAACGGGCAGTGGGAGCGGGCCGCCCGCGAGGTCTATTGCCACCGCCACACCCTGCGTTACCGGATGCGCAAGGTCGAGGAGCTGACCGGCCGCGACCTCTCGCGCGCCCACGACCGGATCGAGTTCTGGCTGGCGCTCCGCGCCCGGGAGCTGGCGCCGTCGTGAGGGTCGGGGTCCCGACTGAGATCAAGGCCGACGAGTACCGGGTCGCGATCACCCCGGCCGGGGTCCGCGAGCTGCGCGAGCACGGTCACGAGGTGCTCGTCCAGGCCGGCGCCGGCGAGGGCTCAGCGATCGCCGACGCCGACTACGAGGCGCAGGGGGCGAGGATCGTCACCGACGCCGCCGCGGTCTTCGGCGAGGCGGAGATGATCCTCCACGTCAAGGAGCTGCAGGCGGAGGAGATCGCGATGCTCTCTCCGGGCCAGCTCCTCTTCACCTACCTGCACCTAGCGCCCGACCCGGACCAGACCCGCGGCCTCAGCGAGTCGGGGGCGACGGCGATCGCCTACGAGACGGTCGAGGACGCACACGGCCGGCTGCCGCTGCTGGCGCCGATGAGCGAGGTGGCGGGGAAGATCGCGACCCAGGCCGGCGCCTTCATGCTCGAGAAGCCGCTCGGCGGCCGCGGCATCCTGCTCGGCGGCGTGCCCGGGGTGGCGGCCGCCAACGTGCTGGTGATCGGCGGCGGCGTGGTCGGCATGAACGCCGCCTTCATCGCGATCGGGATGGAGGCCGACGTCTTCGTCTTCGACCGCTCTGTCGACCGCCTGCGCGAGCTCGACGTCACCTTCGGCGGCCGCTGCTCGACCGTCTACTCGACCACGCTGGCGATCGAAGAGATGCTGCCGCGGGCCGACCTCGTGGTCGGCGCCGTGCTCCTGCACGGGGCGCGGGCGCCGCACGTGATCCGCCGCGAGCAGCTGGCGCTGATGAAGCCCGGTGCGGTCCTCGTCGACGTCGCGATTGACCAGGGCGGCTGCTTCGAGACCTCGCACCCGACCACCCACCAGGAGCCGACCTTCGAAGTCGACGGGATCATCCACTACTGCGTCACCAACATGCCGGGCGCGGTCCCGATCACGGCGACGGGGGCGCTCACCAACGCCACCTTGCCGTACGCGATCGCGCTCGCCGATGCGGGCCTCGCCGCGGCGATCCGGCGCGACCCCGGCCTGCGGATGGGCGTCAACGTCGCCGCCGGCATGGTCACTCACCCGGCGGTGGCGGAGGGGGTGGGCACGGAATACGTGCCGGTCGAGCGGGCGCTCGGACTCGAACCACAACTACAGGAGATCTGAATGAGCACCTACGCGGTAGTCAACCCGGCCACCGGCGAGACGGTCAAGGAGTATCCGGAGATCTCAGACGCCGATCTCCGCGCCGCGATCGATCGGGCCGCAGCGGCCGCAAATAGCTGGCCCACCTCCTCGACCGTGGCCGAGCGCGCCGAGCTCCTGCGCAAGGTCGGCGACCTCCACAAGGAGCGCCGCTCCAAGCTCGCCGAGATCATCGTCCGCGAGATGGGCAAGCCGATCGAGCAGGCGCTTATGGAGGTCGACTTCGCTGGCGAAATCT
>DASXFL010000161.1:0-16668 GCA_036489595.1 Solirubrobacterales bacterium | reverse complement strand
CGCGGCGGGCGGTGGTCGTCGCCGCCGGCGCCCTCGGCACGCCGCAGCTGCTGCAGCGCTCGGGCCTCGACGCCGAGGGGACGGTCGGCCGCAACCTCCACATCCACCCCGCCTGTTGGGTCGGAGCCCGCTACGAGGAGGAGGTGCGCGGGTGGGAGGGCGTGATGCAGAGCTACTACGTCGACCAGTGGGAGCCGCAGGGAATCCTGCTCGAGGCGACCTTCACGCCGCTCGCCTTCGGCGGCGCCTGGCTGCTCGGCGCCGGCGCCGATCACCAACGGGCGATGCTCGACTTCGGCCACGTCGGCTCGATCGGCGTCCACCTCTCCGACCGCTCCTCGGGTCGGGTCAGGCTCGGCGCCGAGGACGCGATCCGCGCCAGCTATGACCTCACCCGCGAGGACGCCGACCGCCTCGCCTTCGGCATCGCCCGTGCCGCCGAGGTCCACTTCGCCGCCGGCGCCAGCGAGGTCTACCCGAACATCCCGCGGGCCGGGGTGCTGCGGCGTGAGAACCTGGCCGCCTTCGAATCCGCCCGCTTCAAGCCCTCGGAGCTGCGACTCGAGGCGTTCCACCCGATGGGGACGGCGCGGATCGGCGAGCCGGGCGAGGGCGCCTGCGCGACCGACGGCTCCCTGCACGGCGCCGAGGCGCTCTACGTCGCCGACGCCAGCCTCTTCCCGACCTCGGTCGGGGTCAACCCGATGATGACGGTGATCGCCTTCGCCAAGCAGGTCGCGCGCGGGATCGCCGAACGGACGACCTAGCTCGGGGGCTGCGGCGGCGTCCCTCCCCCGCCACCGCCGTCGTTGCGGCCGCCGAGGCGCTCGCCGATCTCGCCGAAGCTCGCTCCTTCCGCCTGCATCGCCCGGTAGCCGCCGTAGGCGACCCCGGCAGCAGCGACGAGGCTGACGAAGATCCAGAAGGTCGGGCTGACGTCGAAGGAGAAGCCGGGGATCGAGCCGCTCGCCCCGGGCGGATCGATGATCCGGTAGAGGATCAGCAGGAAGGAGAGGCCGCCGAGGATCGAGACGACCGCGTTGGCCGGGACCGGCGGCTCGTAGCGGGATTCGCTGAGGCGCAGGGCAGCGACGAGGAGCGCCGCCAAGACCGTGACCGTGAGGACGATCGGGATCCAGTCGAGGGCGTCCCAGGCGGTAACGCCTTCGCTCGCCGAGCGCGCCCCGAGCGTCACCTCGGCCGAGAACCAGTCGAAGAACATGAAGACGAAGAGGAGGAGCGAGGCGGAGGCGGCGATCTTCTCCCCCTGGCTCAACTTGTCGAGGTTCATGGCGTCCGCGCCCGCGCCGCCTGCAGGGTGTTCGAGAGCAGCATCGCGATCGTCATCGGGCCAACGCCGCCGGGAACCGGGGTGATCGCCGCGGCGACCTCGGCCGCCGCCTCGAAGTCAACGTCGCCGGCGAGGCCGTCCTCGAGCCGGTTGACCCCGACGTCGACAACCACCGCACCGGGCTTGACCGCCTCGGCGCCGAGCAGCCGCGGCACGCCGACGGCGGCGACGAGGACGTCGGCGCGGCGGCAGACCGCAGCCAGGTCGCGGGTCCGCGAGTGGCAGCTGGTGACGGTCGCGTTGGCCATCAGCAGCAGCCGCGCCACCGGCACCCCGACCAGCTTCGAGCGACCGACCACGACCGCCTCCGCGCCCTCCAGCTCGACCCCCTCGTGGGCCAGCAGCTCCATCACCCCGTTTGGGGTGCAGGGGATGAGGTTCGGCTCGCCGTGGGCAAGCAGGCCGGCGCTCCAGGGGGTCAGCCCGTCGACGTCCTTGGCCGGGTCGATTGCCTCGACCACCGCGTTCTCGTCGATGTGGGCCGGCACCGGCAGCTGGCAGAGGATGCCGTCGATCTCCTCGTCCTCGCCGAGCCCGCGGACCAGCGCCAGCAGCTCCGCTTCGCTGATCGAGGCGTCGATGCCGTGGTGGACCGAGCGCATCCCGACCTCCTCGCAGGCCTCGCGCTTCATTCGCACGTAGATCTCCGAGGCCGCGTCTTCGCCGACCAGGACCGTCGCCAGCGCCGGCGTCCGCCCCGCCTCCTCGACGTAGGCGGCGAGGTCGACCTTGACCCGCTCGCGCACCGCCGCCGCCACCGCTCTGCCGTCGATCACCCGCGCCGCCACCGCTACCGCTTCCTGATCGGGGCGTAGTCGGCCATCAGCTTGCGCTCGCTGCCGTCGCCGGAGAAGCGGACGACGATCACGCCGCCCGGCTCGACCCCGGTCACGATGCCCTCGCCGAAGCTGGCGTGGACGATATCGTCGCCGGTCTGCAGCTCCAGCGCCGGCCCCGGGTCGATCGATTCTGGCGGGCTGCCGCCGCTGAAGCTCGCGCCCCAGCTGGTGAGGCCGGCGGACGGGCCACCGTGGCGCTCGGTCAGCTCCGGCGGCAGCTCGTCGACGAAGCGCGAGGGCAGGTTGCGCTCGGCCCGGCCGAACAGCCGCCGCTCGCGTGCCCAGGTCATGTAGAGCCGGCGCTCGGCGCGGGTGATCGCGACGTAGCAGAGCCGCCGCTCCTCTTCTTCGGCCCCCTCTTCGAGCGCCCGCATGTGAGGGAAGGCGCCGTCCTCGCAACCGACCACGAAGACGGTGTCGTACTCGAGCCCCTTGGCATTGTGGAGGGTCATCAGCGTCACCAGTTCCTCAGCGGCGCCCTCGAGCGCGTCCTGCTCGTTGTAGAGGGAGATCGACTGCAGGTACTCCTCCAGCGGCTCGACCTCGCTCTCCCCCTCGCGCTCGCGCTCGAGGTCGAACTCCGCCGCCCCCGCGACCAGCGCCTCGAGGTTCTCGGCCCGCCCTTCGGCCTCGACCGTGCGCTCGGCGGCGAGCGCCTCGAGGTAGCCGGTCTCGTTCAGGACCCGCTCCATGATCTGGGCGACGGCGGCGCCCTCGACCCTGTCGCGCAGCCCGTCCATCATCTCGTAGAAGCGCCCGACCGACTTGATCGCCGCCGCGCTCAGCGCCGGCACCTCCTCGGCCCGTTCCATCACCTCCCAGATCGTCAGCCCAGCGGTGTTCGCGTAGGAGGCGAGCCGGCCCTGGGTGGTGTTGCCGATCCCCCGCCGCGGCGAATTGACGATCCGCGAGAAGGAGACCTGGTCGGCCGGGTTGACCAACAGGCTCAGATAGGCGACCGCGTCCTTGATCTCGGCCCGCTCGTAGAACTTGGTGCCGCCGATCACCTGGTAGGAGACGTCGTAGCGGTTGAGGGTGTCCTCCAGCACCCGGCTCATCGCGTTGGTGCGGTAGAAGATCGCCACGTCGGAGCGCTTCACGCCCTCCTCCTCGGCCAGCCGCTCGATCTCGCCGGCGACCCAGCGCGCCTCCTCGTGCTCGTCGCCGAGCTCCTTCAGCTGCACCGGGTCGCCGCCCGCCTCTTCGGTCCAGAGCTCCTTCGGCCGCCGGTTTCGATTCCTTTCCGCGACGGCATTCGCCGCCGAGAGAATCGTCTGCGTCGAGCGATAGTTCTGCTCGAGCTTCACGTTCGCCGCCTCGGGGAAGTCTTTCTCGAAGTCGAGGATGTTGCGGATGTCGGCGTGCCTGAAGCTGTAGATCGACTGATCGTCGTCGCCTACCACCATCAGGTTGCCGTGCTCGGCGGCGAGCAGCTGCAGCATCCGGTACTGGGCATGGTTGGTGTCCTGGTACTCGTCGACGAGGACGTGGCGGAAGGTGCCGCGCCAGCGGTCACGGACCTCCCCGAACAGCTCCAGCGCGTTGACCGTGCGGACGAGCAGGTCGTCGAAGTCCATCGCGTTCGCTTCCAACATCCGCTTCTCGTAGAGCGGGAAGACCTCGGCGACCACCTCCTCGAAGCCACCGACCTGCATCTCGCCGTAGGCGGTAGGGTCGACGAGCTGGTTCTTGGCGCCGGAGATCTTGTTCTGAACGGCTCGCGGCGGGTAGCGCTTGGGGTCGACGTTGACCTCGGCGAGACAGCGTTTGAGCATCCGCAGCGAGTCGGCCTGATCGTAGATCGAGAAGCTGCGCGAGTAGCCGAGGCGCTCGGCGTCGGCGCGCAGCATCCGCGCGCAGGCGGAGTGGAAGGTGGTCACCCACATCGCCCGCACCGAGCGGCCGACCAGGCCGCCGACCCGCTCGCGCATCTCGGCGGCGGCTTTGTTGGTGAAGGTGATCGCGAGGATCTCGCCGGGGCGGGCGCCGCCGGTGGCGAGCAGGTAGGCGATCCGGTGGGTGAGGACGCGGGTCTTGCCGGAGCCAGCCCCGGCGAGCACGAGCAGGGCGCCCTCGGTGTGCTCGACCGCCTCCCGCTGCGGCGGGTTGAGGCCGGCCAGCAGCCGCTCGACGCGGTCGGCGCCGGCCTCAGTGGGGGCGCCGTGGGACTGCTGCTCGCCCTCGGGCGGGAGCTCGAACTCGCTCTGAAGCATCTGCCCCGAGCATAGACGCGGGCCCGGCGGGCTCGGGCCCGGCGCTTTTCTCCCCTGCGTAAGGGACCAAAGCGTCAGCCGCGGGGTCAGCCGCCGGCCGAGGAGCGGCCTGTGCGGGGGCGGATCTCGGCCGCCGGGCCCTTGCCGTTCTCACGCCCGTCGATCTCGGAGAGCCGGCGCTCGAGCTCGGCGATCCGCTCCGAGAGCGCCTTGATCGCCTCGGCGATCGGGTCCGGCAGGTGGATCCAGTCGGCGTCCGGGCCTTCGGGGCGCCGCCCTTCGACCCGCACCGGGTGGCCCGGGTTGCCGACCACGGTCGCCTGCGGCGGCACGTCCTCGACGACGACCGTGTTGGCGCCGACCTTGGCGCCGTCGCCGACCGCGATCGGCCCCAGCAGCTTGGCGCCGGAGCCGATCGTGACGTTGTCGCCGAGGGTCGGGTGGCGCTTGCCGCGCTGGAAGCCGGTGCCGCCCAGGGTCACCCCCTGGTAGAGGGTGACGCAGTCGCCGATCACCGCGGTCTCCCCGATCACCACGCCGGCGCCGTGGTCGATGAAGAAGGACTCGCCGATCTCGGCCGCCGGGTGAATCTCGACCCCGGTGACGGCGCGGCTGACGTAGGCGATCGTCCGCGGCAACAGCGGCACCCGCGCCTCCAGCAGCGCGTGGGCGGCGCGATGGGCGAGCAGCGCCTGCACCCCGGCCCAGCTGCTGAGGATCTCGAAGCTGGAGACGGCCTGCGCTGCAGGGTCGCGCTGACGCGCGGCGGCGACGTCGGCGCGCACCTCGCGGACCAGATCCTTCCAGCGGCTCATGGTGAGAAGAAGGGTAGGGACATGTAGCGCTCGCCCGAGTCGCAGACGACGGTGACGACGCGCTTGTCGGCCAGCTCCGGCCGCGCCGCCACCTCCAGCGCCGCGTGGACGTTGGCCCCGGCCGAGATCCCGGCGAGGATCCCCTCGCGGCTGGCGAGCAGGCGCGCGGTCTCCAGCGCCTCCTCGTCGCCGACCGCGATCACCTCGTCGACCACCGAGCGGTCGAGCAGCTCGGGGACGAAGCCGGCGCCGATTCCCTGGATTTTGTGCGGGCCGGGGCGGCCGCCCGAGAGAACCGGCGAGCTCGCCGGCTCCACCGCCACCACCAGCGCCCCCGGCGCGCGCTCCCTCAGCATCCTCCCCACCCCCGTGATCGTTCCTCCGGTCCCGACCCCGGTGACGAAAGCGCCGACCTCGCCGTCGGTGTCGGCCCAGATCTCCTCGGCGGTGGTGCGCCGGTGGACCTCCGCGTTGGCGGGGTTGGAGAACTGCATCGGCATGAAGGCCTTGCGCTGCTCGCGGATCTCCTCGGCCAGGGCCACCGCCTCGTTCATCCCACCGAGCGACGGCGTCTCCCGCACTTCGGCGCCGTAGGCGCGCAGCAGCTTCGCCCGCTCGCGGCTCATCCCCTCGGGCAGGGTCAGGATCAGCTCGTAGCCGCGCGCCGCGCAGACCATCGCCAGGGCGATCCCGGTGTTGCCGCTGGTCGGCTCGACCACCACCGTGCGGCCCGGCCGGATCAGCCCCTCCTCTTCGGCGGCGTCGATCATCGCCGCCCCGATCCGGTCCTTGACCGAGCCGCCGGGGTTGAAGTACTCGAGCTTCGCGCAGACCTCGCCGCCGACCTCGCTCCCGAGCCGGTCGAGGGCGACCAGCGGCGTGCCGCCGACGACCGCCGAAGCCTCGGCGCCGATCCTCATCAGCGCGGTGAGCGAACGACCTTGAAGCCGAAGCTGGCCGGCGTCGGGTCGAGCAGCGACCCCGAGACCGCCCGTACCTGGAACCGGTAGGCGCCGGGCTTCAGCGTGTAGCTCTTCGGCGACTTGCAGCCGTGGAAGGCCTGGCCGACGAAGCGCGCCTTCCTGCCTTTCGGCTTGACCTTGCGCCCGAGCGAGCAGGCGAAGCGCGCGCCGGCGGTGTCGGAGCTGAAGGAGAACTTGACCTTCGCGGTCTGCCCCGTCGTCGTCACCACCTTCTTCGGCTTCTTGCCGATCAGGGTCTGGGGCAGCGCGACCGGAGGCAGCGGCGCCGGCGTCGGCCCGGGCGGCGGGTTCGTCTTCGTACTCGGCGGTTCGAGCCCGGAGATGCGGACCACTTCGACCGGTTCCCCCATCGAGCCTTCGACCGCGACCCAGATCGTGTTGCCGGGCCCAGCCGTCACCTGGCGCGGGCGGGCGCCTTTCGGAAAGGCGCCATTGATCACGGTGCTCGGGCTGCCGGGGGCCAGGCGGCGAACGTTGTCGTCCCCCGACATCGCGAAGTAGTAGGCACCGTCCGAGCCGAGGGCGACGCCGAACGGGTCTCCTGCCCCCAGCAGCTCGGCCGTCGCCGGGCTCGGCGGCGTGTCCAGGCCCAGGCCCTCTTTGCCGTCGGATTCGGAAAACGCGAACTGGCCATTGGGATTGCCAGCGACCCCTTGCGAGGTGCCCATGGGGTTGTTGACGAAGTGGACGTCTTCAGGGACCCCGCCGGACGGGACGACGACGATTCGCCCGTTGCCGCCGTCGGCGATCACGATCCGCGAGCCAGCGACGTCGATGTCGTGAGGCGTCAGGTTGATGCCGCCGAATTCGCTCTTGGAGGTCAGTGGCGAGCTGGCGGGAAAGTGGATGATCGTGTCTTTGGTCGCCACCCACATCTCGCCCCCCGGCCCGGCTACCAGCGGCGAGAAACCTTTGATCGCGTTCGCGACTTCGAACGTTTCCACCGTCGCTTCCGGGTCGGCCGGGGAGAACCTCGCAACCCCTTTTTCGATCGTCACCCAGAGGTTGCCTTCGGGCCCGACCGCGATGCCGCCAGGTTTTTCGACTTCTTCGAGGTCGTATTCGGTGACGACGCCGGCGGGGCTGATCTTGGCGACGTCTTTGGTGGTGCCTTCGAGCGTCATCCAGACGTTGCCGTCGGGACCGGAGACCATTTTGATGTTGTTGGCGCCGTTGCCGCCAACTTTGAAGATGCCGTCGAAGTGCGGCGTCGCTAGGGCCGGTGCGGCGAGCAGCAGCAGCGCGGCAAGCGCGGCGAGGAAGGCGAGCGACTTCGGGGCGAGGCCTCGCATCGCGGCCCAGTCTAGCCGCGCTCGGGGTGCAAATCGAGCCGGTACAGCAGATGTGGGAAGCCGGCGTGGACGACTTCGGCGCTGGCGCGCATCCCCAGCTTCTCCGCCACCCGGCGCGAGGAGAGGTTGGCCGGCAGGACCAGGGCGACCAGCTCGTCGAGGCCGGCCGAGCGGCCGAGCTCGATCCCGTCGCCCGCTGCCTCGGTCGCCAGGCCACGGCCCTGCCAGCCCGGCTTCACGGTCCAGGCGAGCTCGGTCACCAGCTCGCCGCCGACCGAGGTGCGGTGGAGGCCGACCCGGCCGACCAGCTCCTCCTCCGCTGTCACCAGCACCCAGGGGCCGAAGCCGGCGTCGCGCCAGTGGCGGAGGTCGTCGGCGAGCATCTCGGCCAGCGCCGCCGCGGTGAACGGCGGCTCCGGCTCGGGTCGCAGCCAAACCGACACGGCGGGGTCCTTGAAGAGCTCTTCGTAGCCGGCCGCGTCGCCAGGGTCGGGCTGGCGGATCAGGATCGCGCCGCCGGCCAGCTGGCGCCCGCCGGCCAAGGGCTCAGGCGGAGGAGGCGGAGTGGGCGGCGGCCTGCCGCTGCAGCCGCGACGCGAACTCCTCCATCCGCTCCTTCAGCTGCTCGGCGATGAACGGGCCGAAGCCGCCCATCCGCCCCCACAGCCGCAGCGCCGAGCGCCTGCCGCCGGCATCGGCGATCGAGACCCTGATCCCGACCGGCCAGCGCCCCAGCAGCAGCCGCGGCGACTCGCGCACGACCAGCCCGCCGTCGTCGTCCTCGAGGCACTTCCAGCCGAGCTCGGCGACTGTCTCGCGAACGATCTCCCGCACCTGCTCCGGGGGCGCCGCGAGTTCGAGGTCCTGGTGGCGGTCGGACATCCGCGGAGACTTTAGTCGACCGGCTTCGCCGTCAATCGCGCCGCCAGACGGGGCCCCCTCAGAACAGTGAGCGGAGGCTGGCGAAGGCGTTGCCGCTGATCCGGCGCAGGTAGCGTGAGCCCTCGCTGGCCAGGCGACCGCAGGCGGCGAGCCCGGACTCGAACCGCACCTCGATCGCCGCGAAGGGTCTCGCCGCCGCCCGGGCCGGAGAGGGCCGACTCAGATTGAACAGCTCGCGGACGATGAAGGCGAGCAGCGCCAGCGAGAAGAGGACGATGAGGACGAGGTAGAGCACCTCGGGCCCGCCGCCGGGCGGTTCGAACGGCAGCAGCTGGTGCTTCGGCGCCGAGCCGGAGGCGCCGGCGGGCGGGCGGACCAACGCCGCGCCGAGCGCGGTGCCGAGCGTGCTGACCGCCCGTTGCTGGGCGATCCCGCTTTTTGCCGGGATCAGCCCGGCATGGGCGGCGAGCTTGGTCCCGAGCTTTCGCAGCGGCGCGGTCGGCAGCGCCCTGGCAAAGACTTCGCCGACCCGGCTGGCAACGCTCGAGACCGCCGTCGCGCCTTCGTCGAACGGCTGGACGGAAACCGGCGGCGCCTCGTCACCGCCCCCCCGCGACTGCGCGTGCTCTTCACCACCACCACCGCCGCTGCCGATCTGGCCTCCCGACTTCGCACCGCCACCACCCGCGGTCGAGGTGTGGTCGCGCTGGCTGGAACCGTGACGGGCTCTCCCACCCGCTGCGGTCGTCCCCGTGGTCGCCGAGCCGCCGCTGTTGACGCTGCCGCCCCCGGAGCTGCTTTCGGAGCTGCCCGCATGGTCTTCGTTGATTTCGATCGAACGGGTCGGGCCGGCATTACCGCTGGTGCCGGTGCTGGGCGCCGTGGGGACCGGCGTCCTCACCGGCGTTTCCGGAGTCGTCGTCACCGGCGCTTCGGGAGTCGTCGTCACCGGCGTTTCCGGAGTCGTCGTCACCGGCGTTTCGGGGATCGTTTCCGGCGTTTCCGGCGTCACCGGCGTTTCCGGGATCGTGATGCCTTCTCCCCCTTCTTCGGCCGCCGCCCGCTGAACCGCAAACGGAACGACCCCGACGGCGGCGAGGCACAGCAGCAGAAGGGCGATCAAGCCGATCGCCGCGGTCGGGCGCTTCCAAGTCATGGATGGACGGATATCGTAGAAGGCAGACGGGAAACCGCCCGGATCGGCTGCAACTGTTCCAATTTGCGCCAAATTCGGCACCCGGAGAGAATCAAAATCGGCTTATAGCTTCGGTTCGGGCGTGGTTTGCGGCGCCGAGATCATCGAAATTGGGCAGCCCCGAACGCTGAAATCGCGCAAGCGGCGCCGGCCGCTCCCTGCCCAGGCGCTAGATGAAGTACCCAGGCGCTAGATGAAGTACATGCCCGAGCCGGACTCCTCGGCCTCGCGGCGGGCGACTTCGGCGATCGTCGTCTGCCCGAAGACCTTGCGCAGGGAGGCGACTCCCTCGGCCCAGATGCCGCCGGCCTCGTCGGCCTCGGTGCCAATTTTGCCGTCGAGGGTCTGGACCACCTCCAGCACGGTGATCTCTTCCGGCGGCCGCGAGAGGGTGTAGCCGCCGCGAGCGCCGCGGTGGCTGGTCAGCAGGCCTCCCCGGCGCAGGGTCGAGAACAGCTGCTCGAGGAACTGCTCGGGGATCTCGCGGCGCTCGGCCAGCTCCTTGATCGGCACCGGCCGGTCGCCCGAGCGCGCCAGCTCGGCCAGGGCAACGACCGCGTAGCGCGACTTCGAGGTAACCGAGATCACAGGCGCCTTTCTACCGCACCCCCCGCTGCTGCACTAGGATCGATCGCAGGGGGCCGCGGAGGATGCGGTCGCCCCCGTCCCGTAATCGATTGATCGGAAGCAGTTCTGAGCGATCGCCCACACTGCCTTGTGATCGACGGGCACCCTCTCGTCCGCCTCGGGGTCCGCGAAGTGCTGCAGGATCGCTTTGACGTGCTCGAGACGCCGACCCGCGAGGAGGGCCTCGACCTGTTGCGGGACATCGGCGACTTCGACGTCGCGATCGTCGACATGCGCTGGGGCCTCAACGGCGGCGACACGCCCTCGATCTCCGGCCACGAGGCAATCCGCTCGATGCACCGGGTGGCACCGTCGCTGGGGATCGTCGCCCACGGCGAGAGCCGCGAGCGCCACCAGGCGACGGCGGCGATCCAGTCCGGTGCCAGCGCCTACGTCTCCCGCACCGCCAGCCCGAAGGAGCTGCGGCGGGCGGTCGAGGCGGCTGCCGCCCAGGAGAGCTTCGTCGACCCCGAGCTGCCGCCGAAAGGCAGCCGCGGCAAGCTGACCCGGCGCCAGCGCCAGATCCTGCAGCTGCTCGCCGACGGCGAGTCGACCAACTTCGCCGCTCGCGAGCTCGGCCTCTCCGAAGAGACGATCAAGACGCACACCAAGAACGCGCTGACCCGGCTCGGCGCCCGCAATCGCACCCACGCGGTCGCGATCGGCTTGCGCGAGCACCTGCTCGACTAGGGGCGGCGGGCAGGCGACCCGCGGCGCGAGCAGGCGTGCCCGGCAGGGGCCGATCCGACCAAGCAGGTCGGCGGACCCTGACGAGCGGGTGGCGGCGCCACCCGCGAGGAAGGGGGTGGCGAGATGCGCCGGTCGGGCGGTCCATTACGGGTGCGGATGCGATGAGTCGCGGGTCGCGTGCCCGCTAGATCCAGCCGCGGTCACGGGCGAGGAGCACCGCCTGGGCGCGATCGACGGCGCCGATCTTGCCGTAGACGTTGTGCAGGTGGGTGCGGATCGTCGAGACGGAGAGGTGCATTTCGCCGGCGATCTGCTTGTAGACCATGCCTTCGGAGAGGTGGCGAAGGACGTCGAGCTCGCGGGCGGAGAGCGGGCAGGGCTCGCTGATCCGCGAAGCGTCCTGGCGCGGCAGCGGCAGCTCGTAGAGGAGGTCGCGGACCGCCTCGCGGCTGAGGCCGCAGGCTTCGGCCGCGGTGTGCAAGCGCTCCGGCGAGACCGCCTCGCCCTGCGAGTAATGGGCAATCATGTCGGCGGTGGCGATCATCGCCGCAAGGCCGTCGGCGTCGTCGGCGTGGTGGCGCTCGACCGCGACCGCGATCCGGCTCGGCAGGTTCCAGCGCCGGGCGAGGACGCCGCCGACCAGGGTGTGGTCGATCCCGAGCTGGTCGCGTTCGTCGCGCAGGCGCTGCTCGGGGGTGCGGCTGATCGAGTCGAAGTAGACCTTGTAGCCCGGGTGCAGGCGGGAGATCACGAGGCGGCCGACGTCGTGCAGCAGCGCCGCCACCGCCAGCTCGTCGCGTTCGACCCAGCCGACGACACGGCCGATCTGGTCGGCGGCGCGCTGGGTGGCGAGGGCGTGGACCCGGAAGCGCTCGGGCTTCAGCTCCCAGCCGCCATTGGACTCGAAGAAGTCGAAGCTGGGGGCGGTGCCGGCGATCGCGAGGACACCGGAGGGCTTCAGCACCTCGACCGCGTCGGGGATGCCGGCGACGCCGCCGGCGACGAGGCCGCTGCGATTGGCGAAGCGAAGGACGGAGATGGTCAGCGAGACGTCCGACTCGACCGCCTCGACCAGCTCGGAGACACGGGGCTGGTCGCCGGTGGCGGCGTTGATCACCCGCTCACGGGACTCGACCAGGACCGGGAAGCGCTCGACTGCCTCGAAGGCGTCGGCGAGGCGGCTGCCCGGGGCCGCGGCGGCGCCGTTGCCGCTCTTGGCGCCGCCCTCGCCGCGGCGGGCCGCGGCGACGCGCGCCTCGACTTCCTCGGCGTCGAGCTTGGCGGGCTGGGTGGTGGTGGCTGCCATGCCCCCCTCATCGGCAGCCGGGGACGGATGGTTTAGCCGAACGTATCTGCCTTTGAGACGCGGTTCCCGTACAGACGTCCAGATCCGCCGCGAGTATCAGGTACTCAGGCGTCCCAGGGCCGCGTCGATCCGCTCCAACGATCTTTCGCGGCCGAGCGCGGCAAGTGACTCGAAGATCCCCGGCGAGACCGAGCTGCCGGTTATCGCGACCCGGATCGGCTGGTAGAGTCGGCCTGGCTTCAGCTCGAAGCGCTCCAGCACGGGCGCCAGCGCCGCCTCGATCGGCCCCGCCTCGAAGGGCTCGGCGCCGGCCAGGGCCTCGCGGGCAGCGGCCAGCGGCTTGGCGACCTCCGGCTTCATCACCTTCTCCCAGGCCGCCGGGTCCTCGACCGGCGGCTCGAAGAGAAAGCGGATCAGCGGCCAGACCTCGGCCAGGGTCTGGGCTTTCTCCTGGGCGATCGCGCAGGCCTCGCGCAGGGCCGGGTCGGGCTCGCGGCCGAGGTGGCGGGCGACCGCGGCGACGTACTCGGCGAGCGGCAGCTCACGCATGCAGCGGCCGTTCAGCCAGCGCAGCTTCTTCTCGTCAAAGATCGCCGCCGCCTTGCCCACGTCCTCGACCCGGAAGCGCCGCACCAGCTCCTCGGTCGACATCAGGGTGGTGTCGTCGCCGGTTCCCCAGCCGAGCAGTGCCAGGTAGTTACGGACCGCCGCCGGCAGGTAGCCGGCCTCGCGCAGCTCCTGGACCGAGGCGGCGCCGTGGCGCTTGGAGAGCTTCTTGCCGTCGGGGCCGTGCAGCAGCGGCAGGTGGGCGTAACGGGGCGCCTGGTGGCCGAGCGCTTCGAGGACCAGCAGCTGCTTCGGCGTGTTCGAGAGGTGGTCGTCGCCGCGGACCACCTCGGTGATCCCCATCTCGGCGTCGTCGACCGCGACGGCGAAGTTGTAGAGGACGGTGCCATCGCCGCGGGCGATCACGAAATCGTCGTAGCTGGCGTTGGGAAAGGCGACCGGGCCGTGGATCAGGTCCTCGACCACGGTCTCTCCCGCCTCCGGCACCCGCAGCCGCACCGCCGCGCCGGGCTCCTCGGTCGGGGTTCCGCGGTAGCCCGCCCCCGCCCCGTGGGCGGCCTTCCAGATCTCGACGTCCTTGGCGGTGGCGGCGTCGCGGTAGGCGGCGCCGGAGGAGAGCAGTTGCCCCAGCGCCTGCTGGTGGCGCTCGGCGCGCCCGAACTGGGAGAGCGGGCCCTCGTCCCAGTCGAGCTCGAGCCACTGCAGCGCGTCGACGATCTGCTCCCAGTTCTCCTCGGTCGAGCGCTCGCGGTCGGTGTCCTCGATCCGCAGCACCAAGGCGCCGCCGTCGTGGCGGGCGGCGAGCCAGTTGTAGAGTGCCGTCCTCGCTCCGCCGATGTGCAGCGCACCGGTCGGCGAAGGGGCAAACCTAAGACGGGAGCTCGAGTTTTCCATGTTGGTCGGAGCGCACGTATCCACCGCCGGCGGACTCGCCAACGCGATCGAGCGGGGCGAGGAGCGCGGCTGCGAATCTATCCAGATCTTCCACCAGAGCCCGCGGATGTGGCGGCCGACCAAGTACGGCCCCGACGACTTCGCCGAGCTCCGCGAGCGGATGGGTGCCTCGAAGGTCGAAGCGGTGATCATCCACGCCGTCTACCTGATCAACTGCGCGACCAAAGACAAAGAGCTGCGGAAGAAATCGCTCACCTCGCTCTGCCACGCGCTCGAGATCGGCGACGGGATCGGCGCCAGGGGCGTCGTCCTCCACCCCGGCTCGCAGAAAACCGACCCCCTGAAGCCGTCCCTGAAACGGGCTTCGAAAGTGATCGCCGAGGCTCTGAAGCGGAGCGACTCCTGTCGGCTCCTGATCGAGCAGACCGCCGGCCACCAGGGCCTCCTCGCCCGTGACTTCGACCAGACCGCCGAGCTGATCTCGCTCGCCGGCGGCGGCAAGCGACTCGGCCTCTGCCTCGACTCCTGCCACCTCTTCGTCCAGGGCTACGACATCACTGACGAGGACCACCTCGGCGCCGTCCTCGACGAAGCCGACGAGAAGGTCGGGATCGAGCGCCTCGGCGCCGTCCACGTCAACGACGCCGCCGCCCCGCTCGGCTCCTGCCGCGACCGCCACGCCAACATTGGCAAAGGCGAGATGGGCCGTCGCGGCCTCTCCGCCTTCCTCTCCGAGCCCCGATTCGAGGGCCTCCCGGCGACGCTTGAGACCCCCGGGCCCGACAAGAAAGGCACCTCACGGGCCGAAGTCACGGCCGCGAAGCGCCTCCGGCGCGAAGGCCTCGAGCGCCGGCGCTCCTAACTCCGTGCAGTTGTCCCCGCATACCGGGGACAACTGCAACTGCTCGGCGATGAGCCCAACCAGATTTCGGTGCGGAGGCAGGCGACAAGGGCCGGCCCCCCGACCGGCCCTTGCTCTCCCGCCGTCTTCGTCTATTTGAGGTGGACACCGGAGATCGCGCGCGAGATGACTAGGCGCTGGATCTCCGAGGTGCCCTCGAAGATGGTGTAGATCTTGGAGTCGCGGTGCATGCGCTCGACCGGGAACTCCCTGGTGTAGCCGTTGCCGCCGAGGATCTGGATCGCCCGCTCGGTCGCCCAGACCGCGACCTCGCCGGCCTTCAGCTTCGACATCGAACCCTCCGCGTTTTCGAATTTGTGGCCGGCGCGGCCCATCCAGGCGGCGCGCCAGACGAGCAGGCGGGCGGCGTCGATCTCGAGCTTCATGTCGGCGAGCGTGAAGGCGACCGACTGGTTCTCGACGATCGGGCGACCGAACTGTTCCCGCTCTTTCGCGTACTCGAGCGCGTACTCGTAGGCGGCGCGGGCGATCCCGAGCGCCTGGGCGCCGACCACCGGCCGGCTCGCCTCGAAGGTCTGCATCGCCGCCTGGCCTTTGCCGCTCTTGCCCTCGCGCACCCGCGCCAGCCGCTCGTCGAGCTTCTCCTTGCCGCCAAGCAGGCAGGAGCCGGGCACGCGGCAGTCGTCGAGGTGGACGTCGGCGGTGTGGGAGGCGCGGAGGCCGTGCTTCTTCACCTTGGCGCCCATCGTGCAGCCCGGGGTTCCCGGCGGGATCACGAAGGCGGCGTGGCTGCGCGAGCCGAGCTCGCGGTCGACCGAGGCGATCACCACGTGGACGCTGGCGATGCCGCCGTTGGTCGCCCAGGCCTTCTGGCCGTTGATCACCCACTCGTCCTTAGCCTCGTCGTACTTGGCGGTGGTACGGATCGCCGATACGTCGGAGCCGGCGTCGGGCTCCGAGGCGCAGAAGGCGGCAACCTTCACGTCCTCCGGCGTACCGAAGCACTGCGGGATCCACTCGCCAATCTGCTCCCCGGTCCCCTGCCCGAAGATCGCTGCGACCGCGAGCGTCGTGCCCATGATCGCCATGCCGATGCCGGCGTCGCCCCAGAACAGCTCCTCGTTGGCGATCGGCAGCGTCAGCCCGGTTGGGTCGGCCCAGAACTGGGCCATCGCTTCGAAGCTGTAGAGGCCGATCTTGGCGGCCTCCTCGATCACCGGCCAGGGCGTCTCCTCGCGCTCGTCCCATTCGTGCGCGGCGGGTCGCACCACACCCTCGGCGAAGCCGTGGACCCAGTCGCGGATGTCCTCCTGATCCTGATTGAGAGCCAGGGTGAAGCCGGGCTCGCCGCTGGGAGCGCCGTCGCTCGCTGCGGTCACCCCGGCCAGCGCGTCGGCGGCGCCGGCGTCGGCGACCGTGGCGGCATCCGAGGACATGAGCCGCAGTATTACATGAAACGGTGTCGCCTTCTAGATAAACCTACGCATTCCGATTTGACCCCGTGGGCAGGCCTTTTGCGGCCCACGGAGAACCGCGCCGGGGCGCTTAGACGTCGCGGAGGTCGAAGGCGCGCAGGCCCTCGGCGCCTTCGTCGGTGCAGTCGAAGAAGCGGCGGTTGACGCAGCCATAGGACTCGCCCTCGCCGTCGTAGGCGCGCTCGACCGAGAACTGGCAGTGCGGCAGCGGCTCGCCGGTCATCTTGACGCCGCCGAACCCACCCGGCTGCAGCACCGCGAGCAGATCGACCTCGGCGCTGAACACTCCCTGCATGCAGCCGACGTACTGGTTGCCGGTGAGGCGGTCGACGTAGCTGTAGAGGTAGCGGCAGCCGAGCTCGACGCAGCCCCGCGGCTCGACCATCTTGTCGCAGAAGGACCGGCACTGGCGGCACTCGCCGATCTCGGTGCGGGTAACGCTCATGCGGGAAGTCTACGGAGCGAGCGGGCTGGGACCAAGCGTCTTGAGACGGACTCTCAGGTGGTGGTTTGGGGCTCGGTTGGCGACCTCAGAGGTTCCAGGATGCCGAAACCCCGCACCGAAATGCTCCTGACCCAAACGGGCGACGCCGGTCCCTCGGAAAAGCTTCCCAACCGATGTGGCTATCCGGACCGGCTTCGTGGGGAGGGCGCCCTCACTCGCAACCCACCCCCGT
>DASXFL010000155.1:0-35009 GCA_036489595.1 Solirubrobacterales bacterium | reverse complement strand
ATCGTAGGGCACGCCGATCTGGCGGTAGCCGACATAGGCGCGCAGGCCGCGCACGAAGCGGTGCTTCTCCGGCAGCGCGTTGATCGAGTCGACGACCTTGCGGTCGACCAGCGAGAAGTCGCCCGCGTCGACCGGCACCTGGACGTAGGCGAAGCGCTGGAAGACGCGGTAGAACGCCTTGCGCGCGACGTTCATCAGGGTCGGGCCCTCGCGGGTGATGCGCTCCCCGTAGACGACCTCGTAGCCTTCCTGCCAGCGGGCGAAGAGCTCCGGGATCAGCTCCGGCGGGTCCTGGAGATCGCCATCGAGCAGGATCACCGCATCGCCGGTGGCGATCCGCATCCCGCTCGAGTAGGCGCTTTGAGAGCCGAAGGCGCGGGTGTGGTGGATGACCGTGGTGCGCCGGTCCTCGGCGGCGATCGCGGCCAGGACCTCGGGGGTCCGATCGGGGCTGCCGGAGTCGACGAAGATGATCTCCCAGTCGACCCCCATCTCGCTGAAGACCTTGGTCAGGCGCTCGTGCATGACCGGCACCGACTCGGCCTCGCGATAGCAGGGAATGACGGCGCTGAGCCTGATTTGATTCCCGGAGCCCATGCCTGAGCCGTCCAATCTAACGATGCCGGCGGTGAGTCGCGTCGGCCTCGGAGCCTGGGTCTTCGGCGGGGTCGGCTGGGGCCCGCAGGACGATGCCGACTCGGTCGCGACGATCCGCGAGGCGGTCGCACGAGGGATCGATTGGATCGATACCGCCGCCGTCTACGGCGGCGGTCACGCGGAGCGGATCGTCGGCGAGGCGCTCGCCGCGCTCCCCGCACCCGAGCGCCCGCTGATCTTCACCAAGGGCGGGATGAAGATCGACCGCGAATCCGGGACGACCTACCGGGACCTCAGCCCGGCCTCCCTGCGCGCGGAGTGCGACGACTCGCTACAGCGGCTCGGGGTGCAGCGGATCGACCTCTACCAGCTGCATTGGCCGGTCGACGATGAGGAGGTAGTCGAAGCCGCCTGGGCGGCTCTCGGCGAGCTGAAGCGCGAGGGGAAGATCCGCTGGGCGGGGGTCAGCAACTTCGGCCTCGACCTGCTCAAGCGCTGCACCCGGATCGCGCCGCTCGACTGCGCCCAGATGCCCCTCTCGCTGCTCGAAGACAGGATCGTCGGGAGCGAGCTGCGATGGCTCGCCGAGCGCGGCGTCGCGACGATCGTCTACAGCCCGCTGGAGTCGGGGCTGCTCTCGGGGAGCTTCTCGGCGGCGCGGCTCGCCGCCCTGCCGGAGGACGATTGGCGCCGGCGCCGGCGCCGCTTCCAGAGCCCCGAGCTGGACCGGGCGCTGCGGCTGGTCGAGCTGCTGCGGCCGCTCGCGGAGGAGCTCGGCGCCTCGGTCGCCGAGCTGGCGATCGCCTGGGCGGCCCACCAGGAAGGCGTCACGGGAGCGATCGTCGGCGCCCGCACGCCAGCCCAGGTCGAGGGCTGGATCGGAGCCGCGACGCTGAGCCTGGACGCGGCGGCGCTGGCGACGATCCGGCGGGCGAGAGCCGAATCCGGAGTGGGCCGTCGATAGACTCGCTGCATGGCCGGCCAGCCCACCGACGTCGAGGCACGAGGGACGGACGAGCTTCACCGCCTCCGCGAGGAGAACCTCCGCTTCCGCGACCTGCTGATCGCCAGAGACGCGGAGCTCGGCGCTCTGAAGGGCCAGATCGCCGCGCTCGAAGCGGGCTCGGCGCGGGTGCTCGGCCTCGTCGCTCGGGTCCGGGCGCTCCTGCCCGGCCCGATCACCCGGCGGTTGCTGAGCCTGGTGCGACGGCTGTCGCGCGGCTGACCGTGGCAGCACCCCGCTTCTCGGTCCTGACGCCGGTCTACGAACCGCCGGCCGAGGTGCTGGCGGCGATGCTCAAATCGGTCCGCCGGCAGGGCTTCCGCGACTGGGAGCACGTCCTCGTCGACGATTGCTCGCAGCAGCCGCACGTGCGGGAGATGCTGGAGCGGGCGCAGCGGGAGGACCCCCGGGTGCGGGTCCGGTTCCGGGCGGAGAACGGGGGCATCGTCGCCGCTTCCAACGACGCCCTGGCGATGGCGGAGGGTGAGCTCCTGGCCCTCCTCGACAACGACGACACCCTCCACCCCGATGCCCTCGAGCTGGTCGACGAGGCGGTCGAGGCGGCCCCCGACGCCGACTACGTCTACAGCGACGAAGACAAGATCGACGAGGCCGGGCACCACGGCACGCCCTTCTTCAAGCCCGACTGGTCGCCGGAGCGGATGCGGACGCAGATGTACACCTGCCACCTCAGCGTGATGCGGCGCTCTCTGGTCGAGGAAGTCGGCGGCTTCGACCCGGAGGTCGAGGGCTCGCAGGACTGGGACCTGGTGCTGAAGGTGACCGAGCGGGCGCGCCGGGTCCTCCACGTGTCGCGGGTCCTCTACCACTGGCGCACCCTCCCCACCTCGGCCGCCGGCGGCGGCGAAGGGGCGAAGCCGTGGGCGTTCGAAGCCGGCACCCGCGCGGTGCAGGCGCACTGCGGGCGGATCGGACTGCCGGCGGAGGTCGTCCGCGACGAGGCCTGGCCGGGCGTCTACCACCTCGAGCCGCAACTGGAGCGGGAGCCGTCGGTGAGCATCGTGATCCCGACCGCCTGCCGCTCGCGAGAGGTCCGCTACGAGCAGGTCGTCCTCGTCGAGCATTGCGTCCGCAGCATCGTCGAGACCTCGACCTACTCGAACTACGAGCTGATCGTCGTCGTCGACGCCGACGCCGACCCCCGCACCCTCGCCAACCTGGCCGAGCTCGGGGGCGAGCGACTGCGGCTGGTCGAGTACGCCGAGCCCTTCAACTTCTCGGCCAAGGTCAACCGCGGCGCCGTCCACAGCGAGGGCGAGCAGCTGCTGCTGCTCAACGACGACATGGAGGTCGTCACCCCGGGCTGGATCGAGCGGATGGCGATGTACTCGGAGATCGACGGCGTCGGCGGCGTCGGGGCGCGGCTGATCTGGGAGGACGGGCGGCTCCAGCACGTCGGCATCCTGTTCGAGAACGCCGGCTATCCCGGCCACATCTACCACGGCTTCGCCGGTGACTTCAACGGCTACTCGAACAACGTGCTGGTGGCCCAGAACTACCTGGCGGTGACCGCCGCCTGCATGATGACCCCGCGCGAGACGTTCGAGCGGATCGGCGGCTTCAGCACCACCTTCCCGATGAACTACAACGACGTGGACTACTGCCTGAAGCTGCGAGCCGACGGCCAGCGGGTGGTCTACGACCCCGACACGGTCCTCCACCACTTCGAGTCCTCGAGCCGCTCGACCGAGGTCGAGGAATGGGAGAAGGAACAGCTGCGGGCGCGCTGGCTGCCGCTGACGATCGTCGACCCCTCGACCAACCCCCACCTGCTCCACGGGATGCCGCGACTGAGCTCGCCGTTCGCCTGGATCAGGCGCCGGCCGCGGCTGTCTCAGCTGCTCTGAGTCGTTCGCCGCGGCCCCCGCGGCGTCGGCGTCCCCACCCGGTAGTCGCCACGGCTCAAGGTGCTCTCGAGCCAGACGTAGAGGACGATGAAGAGGTAGCGGCTGCCCATCTCTTTCATCGCCAGCTTCGCCTCGCCGCTGGTCCGGTTGGTCCAGCTGTTCGGCACCACCGCGTAGGAGTGGCCGCGGACGATCGCCTTCAGGGGCAGCTCGACGGTGAGGTTGAAGTGCTTGGAGAGGAGCGGCTGGACGGTTTCGATGACCTCGCGACGGTAGGCCTTGAAGGCGTTCGTGGTGTCGTTGTAGCGGTGCCGGAAGAGGATTCGGATGAAGGTGTTGGCGAGGCGGTTGAAGACGTACTTGAGCCGCGGGTAGTCGTAGATCCGGGCGCCGGGCATGAAGCGCGAGCCGAAGGCGCAGTCCCAGCCCTCTTCGAGCAGGCGGTAGTAGCGGACGAGGTCCCTGGGGTCGTCGGAGGCGTCGGCCATGAAGATCGCCACCGCGTCGCCCTCGAAGACGTCGAGGCCGGCCCGGATCGCCATTCCGAAGCCACGTTCGTAGTGGGAGCGGTGGACGCGGACGCGGGGGTTGCGCTCGCCGATCGCGGCAACGATCGCGTTGGTCGAGTCTTCGGAGTCGTCGTCGACGACGACGACGTCGTAGTCGACCCGGTCGGCCTCGAGCTGGGCGACCAGGCCTTCGACCGTGGAGCCGATCGCCCCCTCCTCGTTCTGGGCCGGGATGACGACCGAGAGCTTCATGCCGCGGGCGCCATCCAGCGCTCGACGTTCTGCTCGTGCATCTCCTGCAGGATCTCCTCGATCCCATAGCGCAGCTCGAACTCCGGGTAGTCGGCTTCGAACGGCGCCAGGTCGGAGATCCACCAACGGTGGTCGCCGATCCGCGGCTCCTCGCCCATCTCCCACTGCAGCTCGTTGCCGGAGACTCGTTCGCAGACCTCGATCGCCTCCAGCATCGAGCAGTTGGAGAAGCGGCCGCCGCCGATGTTGTAGACGGCATGCGGGCGCGGCGCCTTGCGGAAGGCGTCGAAGGCGGCGATCAAGTCAGCGCTGTGGATGTTGTCGCGGACCTGCTTGCCCTCGTAGCCGAAGACCGTGTAAGGGGTGCCGGTGACGGTGCACTTCATCAGGTAGGCGAGGAAGCCGTGGAGCTTGGCGCCGGCGTGCTGGGGGCCGGTCAGGCAGCCGCCGCGGAAGCAGACGGTCGGCATCTCGAAGTAGTAGCCGTACTCCTGGACCAGCAGGTCGGCGGCGGCCTTCGAGACCCCGAACAGCGAGTGGGTCGAGCTGTCGATCGACATCGAGGTGTCGATCCCCGCGTGGTAGGGGTGGTCCTCGGGCAGCTCCAGCCGCTTCTCGAGGGACTGCAGCGGCAGCCTGTTCGGGGTGTCGCCGTAGACCTTGTTGGTCGAGCAGAAGACGAAGGGCGCATCGAGGGAATGGGCGCGGGCCGCCTCGAGCAGGTTGAGGGTGCCGTTGGCGTTGACCCCGAAGTCGATCTGCGGCGCGCTCGCCGCCCAGTCGTGGGAGGGCTGCGCGGCGGTGTGGATCACCAGCTCGATCTCGCCGGCGCGCTCGGCGAAGATCGCCATCACCCGCTCGGCGTCGCGGATGTCGGCCTGCTCCCAATGGAAGTCGCCCGGGTGCTCGTTGACGAGGCGCTCGGTCACGTGCGAGGTCGAAGACTCGGGGCCGAAGAAGCTGGCCCGCATGTCGTTCTCGATTCCGACCACGTCGAAGCCCTCGGCGATGAAGTGCTCGACGGCCTCCGAGCCGATCAGGCCCCCGGCCCCGGTGACGATCGCAACCGGCATTCCGCTTACTCCCTTCCCCCCGTGATCAGCCGGGGGTCTCGATATTCAAGGCTTTGGCGATCCGCTCCTCGTCGGAGCGGATCCACTCGTGGATGTCGACGAGCACCTGCTCGGCGCCGCGACGCGGTCTCCACTCGTCCAGCTTAAAGATCCGCTCACAGTCGGACAGGTAGATCGGAACGTCACCCTGCCGCGTCTCCGCCACCGGCGCGATCGCGACCTCGTTACCGGTCAGCCGCCGGCAGATCTCCGTCGTCTCGCACAGCGAGAGGCTGATCTCGCGACCGCCGCCGACGTTGACCGTGCGGCCGTCCCACTCGCCGGGGGCGAGCAGCTGGCGCTCGACCAGGTCGACCAGGTCCTCGACGTGGAGCAGGTCGCGGACCTGCTTGCCCTCGCCGCCGAAGCCGATGTAGGAGAGGGGGTTGCCGAAGTGGTGGGCGAGCATCCAATGGGTGAAGACGCCCTGGTCGACCTTGCCCATCTGCCAGGGACCGGCGATCACCCCGCAGCGGTCGATAACCGCCGGCACCCCGAGGCTCGCCCGGTACTCCTCGATCAAGAGCTCGGCGGCGAGCTTGGTGGCGCCGTAGAGGGTGCGGGCGCCATCGAGCGGGAAGCGCTCGGAGATCCCGGCCGGGGAGACGCCCGGCAGGTCCTGCTCGGCGGCGAGCTCGAAGCGGGTCTCGGCCTCCTCCAGCCGCAGCCCCACCTGGGGCTCGACCGGGTAGACGCGGCTGGTCGAGAGGAAGACGACGAAGGCGCCGTCGCGGCGGGCCAGCTCGAGGCAGTTGTAGGCGCCGGTGAGGTTGGTGTGGAGGAGGTAGCCGGTGTCGCCGTCGACGCCGCTCATCACCGAGGGCTCGGCCGAGCACTCGACCAGCGCCGCCAGCTCGCCGATCCGGCCGAGGCTCTCGGGCTCGCGCACGTCGCCCTCGACGAGCTCGACCCCGGCCTCCTCGAGCCGCGGCAGGTTGAGCTCGGAGCCGCGGCGGTAGAGGTTGTCGAGGGCGACGACCTCCCACTCGGGATGGCGCCGGGCGAGGGACACGGCGAGGTTCGAGCCGACGAAGCCGGCGCCGCCGGTGATCAGCAGGCGATTCATCAGTGCAGGAACCTAGCGAGAGCCGTTTCGGAGCGCCGGCGTGGCGAACGATTCGACTTCGGTGCAGGGCAGCTGGACGCCGAACGGGGGCGGAACGGTGGTGATCGCGGCGAGTTCTTCGCCGTTGGCGACGCATTTGTTGGCTGCCGCCTCGATCGCGTCTTCCCAATAGGGCTGTTCGCGAGCCGGGTTGCGCATGTCGAAGGAGACGGCGACCGCGAGCACCATCAGCGCCACCGCGGCGCCGACCACCCAGCTCGAGCGACGTCGCAGCAGCGGCTCCAACCGCCCGCGCAGGACCCCGTCCAAGGTCACCACGAGGGCGCTGAGGAAGATCATCGCCGGGACCAGGACGTAGCGGCTGGCGGTGCCGCCGGAGATCCCCGGCGACCAGAAGATGTTCGGCCCGACGGTCCGCTGGTAGACGGAGAGGATGAACATCACGAAGGAGATCGGGATCGCCACGGCGACGAACCAGCGGACGCCGGCGCTCGAGTTGACCAGCCCCCAGGCGAGGAAGACGACGACGACGAGACAGAGGAGGATCAGGAAGCCCCAGCCGGCCTGGTCCCAGAGGCCGCCGCCGAGGCGCTGCCCGAAGACGCCGCCGTCGATCACCCGCTGGACCAGCGCCGTCCAGATGTGGCGCGACCACATCGGCGAGCCCTGTTCGTGCGCCATGATCACCGGGATCTGGACCAGGCCACCGGCCAGCCAGGAGCCGAGGACGATCGCCGTGCGGCGGTCCCACTTGGTCGAGAACGCCCGCAGGGCGGCGACCGGAAGGAAGAACCAGACGCCGGGCGTGCTGAGGCCGGTGAGGAGGACGAAGGCGCCGGCGAACCCGGCTCCCCACCAGGTCCGCGGCCGCAAGAAGAGCAGCCAGAAGGTGCCGACTAGCATGAACCAGGGCGCGTACGCGGCCGAGTCGAGCGTCTCCTGGCCGGCGGTCGCGGCGAGCACCGTCGCCAGCGCCAGGCCGCCCCGCAGGTAGGGGTTGCGGAGGTGGCCGGCGCTGCCGTACCAGACCGCGAGCCCGCTGAGGGCGGCGACGAACGCCGAGACGATCGAGATCGCCGCCGCCGTGTCGCGGAGCGGAAAGAGCGCCGCGACCTCGGCGATCAGGTGCGGCCCGACCACCAGGTAGCCGGCGTAGGGCTGGACGATGGCGTGCCAGAACCCCTGGGTCAGCGCCGACTGCAGGTAAACCGGCCCGTCCTCGGCCCAGACCGTTTCGAAGGCGTCGGTGCCGAGCCGCAGCAGCCCCAGCACCGTCCCCAGCACCAGCAGGGCCGCGATCAGAGCGCCGGTCTGGGTTCGCGTGAACCGTGCCGCGGCGGCCAGCGGCGACGGGAACAGGTCACTGTCGAGCGAGCGGCGTAGCCGCGGGATCAGCGACCGGCGCGGCTCGCCGGGCTTCCCCGGCCCGCCTGCCCGCGCCCGCTCCCGGCGCTCCGGCCCGAGAAACGCTCGCACGCTCGCCGCCGAGGGCAGCGCGAGCTCGGTCAGCCACCGCTCCTCCCGCCACAGCACCCAGGCGACCCCGGCGAGGCTGACGAGCGCCAGCAGCGCGCTCAGCAGCGAGTAGGAGGTGCCGGCTTCAGGGGTCAGCGAGGGCACGTAGAGGGCGAGCACGAAGAGCACGTTGAGGCCCACGAGCCACGCCGCCAGCCGCGGCAGGATCGCCCGCAGGCCGACCACGCAGCCGACCAGCCCGAGCAGGGGCACGGCGAGGCTGCCGACGTGGATCGTCGCCCGCGAGTCCGGCAGGCCGAACAGCAGCAGCCCCCAGAAGGCGCAGGCAAGCGCGAAGAAGGCGAAGCAGAGCAGGGCGAACCGCCACTCCGCCGGCTCGCGCGGCCGCCGCCAGCAGAGCAGCATCGCCAGCGGCCCGGCCAGGAGGAAGCCGAGGAAGGGCAGGAGCGAGAAGAAGCGGACTTCTCGGACCACCTCCAGCGCCAGCCCCGGCTTGCCTGCTTCGAGGTCGTCGACCCCGGATTCGACGCCGTTCTTGAACCGCGGCCAGCCGACCATTTCGCCGAAGTTTTCGCTCTTCAGCTGCACCGTGCCGTCGAAGCCCTCTTCGCCGTAGCCGTCCTCGATCGCTTCCAGCGTCCCTTTCGAGTCGACCTGGGTGTCGCCGCCGAGCTGCCACTTGATCAACCGGTTGCCCGGCGGGTCGGCGTAGTGCTGGTAGGCGACCCAGGGGGCGTAGGCGACCGCCGCGGCGAGGACCGCGACCCCGAGCCAGCGCCAGCTCGGCAGCCCGCGCCAGGCGGCGAAGACGACCAGCGGGATCACCCCGAAGACGCTCGAGCCGTGGGAGAGCATCGCCAGCGCCAGCAGCACCCCGATCAGCGCCCCGACCCGGAGGTCGCGGCGGTCGCGGCTCCAGGAGGGCGAGATCACCAGCGCCAGCGCCGCCAGCAGGAAGGCGGCGGCGATCAGCTTCGGCCAGACGAAGAAGCCATGCAGGATCGCGATGTCGCTGACCATCGCCGCGAACATCGCCAGCGCCCGGGTGCGGGCGCGGAGGCGGGCGGCGAGCAGGACCGCCCACATGCCGACGATCCACAGCGCCTGCACGGCGACGCAGAGGATCTCGTAGTGGAGCGCGTGTTCGGTCGGCATGAAGCCGCGCTGCGCCAGCACGTAGCCGACCTGCAGCGGCGGCCGGTCGCTCATCAGCCATTCGCCCGGGTATTCGGGCGGCGGGTTGACGTGGCCGTGGGTCGAGAACCATTCGGCGAAGAAGCGGGGGATGTCGTTGTCGGAGGGCAGCTGGCCGGAGAAGCGGAGCGCCGACATCGGAATCGCGTTGTCGACGCCGCCGTGGAGAAAGCCGAGGAAGACGATGAAGCCGGTGCCGAGCACCCAGAGCGCGACCGGGACGCTGAAGCGAGCGAGCAGGGCGCGGTCGAGGCCACCGCGCCAGGCCCAGACGATCGTCGCCAGCGAGGCCAGCAGGAGGAGGAAGTCCCAACCGGTCCCAACCGCCGAGTTGGCGTAGTAGGCCCAGAACGCCAGCAGCGCGGTGGCGCCAGAGGCGGCGAGCCAGATCGCGAGCAGGACCGGCAGCTCGCGGACCCCTCGCCGCATCGCGTACAGCGCCGCCGCGATCCCCGGCAGCCCGACCAGCAGCAGGTGCGCGACGAGGCCGGCGAGGAGCTCGCCGTTGGCCTTCACCGCCGCCGCTCTCCGCCGAGCGCCGCCTCGTCGTCGGTCAGCTCCTCGATGCTCGCCAGCGAGACCGCCCGGGTCTGCGAGAAGAGGACGAAGAGGCTGACGAAGTTGCCGAGCGCGACCAGCGAGACGATCAGCGCTCCGAGCGCGATGTAGCTGGTCCAGCCGGGAATCGAGGAGCTGGTGAAGATCTTCAGGAAGACCACCGCTGCCGCCAGCACCGCGCCGAGCAGACCGAAGAAGACGAAGGCGCCGAGGGCGCGGATCGCGATCCGGTCGGTGAACGGCATCAGCATCCGCAGGCCGTGCATCGCCAGCTTGCCGTAGGTCATTTTCGACTCGCCCTGGTAGCGGCGGCCGCGTTCGCAGGGGACGTACTCGACCGGCATGTCGAGGGCGAGGATCGCCGAGGAGTAGGCGAGATCAAAGGTCGGGTGCAGGAGCGCCCGCTTGGCGACCGCCCCCGGCATCGCGGCGAAGTTGCCGGTCCGCACAGTTGCCCCGGTGAGCGCCCGGAAGAGCAGCTTGAAGCCGCGGTAGAGGATCTTGAAGGCGGGCGGCTCGTGGCGTTTGGTCCGCAGCGCCAGGACCACCCGGTGCTCGGCCCCCTCGCCGGCGTGCAGCGCCGCGAGCAGGCGCGGCAGGTCCTCGGGCCGGTCCTCGCCATCGGCGTCCATCGTCACCACCGCGTCCTCGGCGGCGATCCGCGGCAGCATCTTGCGCAGCGCGTAGACGATTCCGCGCTGATGGCCGAGGTTGAACGGCGGCTGCAGGGTGATCACGTCGGCAAGCTCGGCCAGGCGCTCGACCTCGGGATCCTGGCCGGCGGTGTCGTCGATGACGACGAACCGAACCGGCCCGTCCGCGACCTCGGGGCCGGCGGAGAGCACCTCGAGCAGGCGCTCGTGCAGGATCCGGAACGACGCCGTATCGCGGTAGACCGGCGTGACGATCCAGGTCGTCACGGCTGCGAGGGGGCCGTGCCCGGGCGCTGGAGCAGTTCGTATTCGCCCCACTTGCCGAGCGGCTCGAAGCCTTCTTCGAGATAGGTGACGAGCGGCCCTTCGGTTTCGCCCCACCCGGCCAGCAGGGCTTTATTCCGCAGCAGGCAGAGGCCCTTGATCGAGCTGGTTTCTTCGATCACCTGGTCCTGGTGCGCTTGGTCGAAGAGGGTCTCCCACCCGGTCGCGGTGAGCGAGGGCGGTTCCTGGCCCGACCAGAGGTAGAAGCTGTCCATTCCCGGCTCCATCAGGGTCGCCGGGCAGTCTTGCCGAATCGCTTCCGAGACGTCGCGGTACAGCGTCACTTCTTCTTCGCTGCCGAGGCGGATGTCGTTCGCCCCCGGCAGCCCGAGCGAGTAACCGGCGTCATATGCCCCGCGGACCGTCTTCAGCTGTTCGCGCAGGTAGATGTTGCCGACGAACCAGGCGATCACCACGGCGACCACCAGCCCCAGGCCGGCGAGGGCGACCCGGTCGGTCCCGACCGCGGTCAGACGGCCGAGGCCGCGCACCCCGTTGGCGACGCAGAGGGCCCCGACCGGGGTCAGCAGGACGACCGAGAGGTAGGTCTGGCTACCGGCCACCGGGAACCCGTGCAGGGCCTGGAGCGCAGCGAGCAGCGGCAGCAGCAGGCGGGCGAAGGAGGGCCGCGGCGCCGCCCCGGGGACGGTCACCACCAGCGCCACCCAGGCGAAGGGCACCATGCTGAGCTGGTAGCCGGTCAGCGAGCTGTCGTTGAAGGGCAGCACCTGTCCGTTGACCGAGAGCGCGATCACGATCCCGGCGGCAATCGAGAACAGCGACCAGAACCCGAGCCAGGGCTGGCTCGGCGCCCCTCGGTGGCGGGTGGCGCCGTACCAGTAGGCGAGGGCCGCGGCGACGGCGACGAAGTCGAAGGCGTAGAGGCGGCGCGAGAGCTGCATCGGGATGTCGAAGGCGTCCGACTGGCGCAGCGGCTGCGCGATCACGCCCTGGACAAGGCCGTGCGGGCTGGTGCCGGCGGCGAGGATCACCAGGCAGGAGACGACGGCGAGAGCGACGAAGCCGCCGAGGAGCCAGCGCAGGTCGGCGGCCGGCCGCTCGCCCGGCTCGCGTGCCCGCAGGGCGATGACGACCGCGAGGGCGCCGGCGGCGACGTGGATCGCGTAATGGCGGGCCCAGCCTTCGCCGAACTTGCTCAGCATCAGCAGCACCGGGACGGCGACGAACAGCAGCTCGAGCCCGATCCGCGGCCAGCGCCGGCGCCACAGCAGCGGATAGCTGACCGCACAGGCGAGCGCCACCGAGACCACGGCGAAGAAGCCGACGTTGATCTTGACCAGGACCAGGGCGGCGACGGCGGCGCCGAGCAGAGCCATCGGGTATGCCGATTCGCGCTCGCCGACGAAGCAGGCGATCGCCAGGATCGCCGCCAGCAGCAGGGCGATGATCCCGACCGGGTGCATGGGCTCGATCACCAGCACGTTGAGCGCGGTGAAGGTGAGCACCTGGGTGACCAGGCCGAGGAAGATGCTGCCGGTGATCCGCCAGGTCACCAGCCCGAGGCCGAGGCCGGCGACGATCCAGGCGACCATCGTCACCGTGCGGCCGGAGTCGTGGGTGACCGGGATCCCGAGGAGCGAGAAGAGCCCGCCCCAGGACTCGAAGTAGAAGGGCCCGTACTGGCTGAAGACGTGGTCGTAGAGGTCGCCGTGGCCGACGAAGCCCTTCAGCGCGGTGAGCATGTAGCCCTCGTCGTCGTAGGTGCGGAAGCCGCTGAACATCGTCGGATGGGCGATCAGCGCGGTGACGAGGGTGACCGCGGCGAAGCCGACGAAGCCGATCGGCAGCCGCAGCCGGCGATCGCTCCAGAGTGAGGCCGCCCGCGCGGCCAGCGCGTCTGCGCTCACGGCGCGCCACGCTATCGAACGGCTACCTCGTCAGCGCTGCCGCGAGCGCCGCCCGTAGCGCAGCAGGGGGACTCGCCAGGCCGCCTCGGCGGCGATCGCCGCGGTCATCTTGGAGACGCCGTCGCGGCGGTCGTGGAAGACGATCGGCACCTCGGCGATCCGGAAGCCGGCGCGGGCGACGTGATAGGTGAGCTCGACCTGGAAGGCGTAGCCGCGGGAGTCGACCTGGTCGAGGTCGACCGCCTCGAGGACGGCGCGGCGGAAGCATTTGAAGCCGCCGGTGAGGTCTTGCACGGGAACTTGCAGGACGGCGCGTGCATAGGCGCTGCCACCGCGGCTAAGCAGACGGCGGCTCGGGCTCCAGGCCTCGACACCGCCGCCGCGGACGTAGCGGGAGCCGATCGCCAGGTCGGCGCCGTCCATCGCCGCCAGCAGCCGCGGCAGGTCGGCGGGGTCGTGGGAGAAGTCGGCGTCCATCTCCAAGACGAAGCCTGCGCCGGCCTCGAGCGCGCGGCGGAAGCCGGCGATGTAAGCGGGGCCGAGGCCGCCCTTGCGGGGCCGGTGCAGGACCTCGAGCCGGCCCGGCTGCTCCGCCGCGAGGCGGTCGGCGATCGTCCCGGTGCCGTCGGGGGAGGCGTCGTCGACGATCAGCACGCGAGCGTCGCCGGGGAGCTGGGCGAGCGAGGCGGCGACGATCGGCTCGACGTTGCCGGCCTCGTTGTACGTGGGGAGAACGAGCCAGGCCGGACCCCCCGCGGCGGTCTGGGACATTGGTCCGACCCTATATATCCAACCTTCGCATTAGCTAAGTTGGGACGGGTGAAGCGAGCGATGGGGACCCTCATCGTGGTCTTGGCCATGCTGGCGGGGGCCGCGGGCGCGCAGGCGGCGGGCCTGCAGCAAATCGGCAGCTTCAGCGAACCGACCTACGTCACCTCCGATCCCGGCAACCCGAACCGGCTCTTCGTCGTCCAGCGGGGCGGCAAGATCCTGCAGGTCGAAAACGGCGCCGTGACCGAATTCGCCAACCTCGAATCGGTCGTCAGCAGCCCGCCGACCGGCGAGGAGGGCTTGCTCTCGATCGCCCTCGCTCCCGACTTCGACAGCAGCGGCCGCCTCTTCGCCGACTACACCGGCAGGGAGGCGCCCTGGCCGGAAATCCACGTCGCCGAACTGCGGGCCAGCGGCCAGACTGCGAGCCTCGCCCGCAACCTCCTGACCATCCCCCATCCGAACCAGACCAACCACTACGGCGGCCAGCTCCAGTTCGGGCCCGAAGGGCTGCTCTTCATCGGCACCGGCGACGGCGGCGGCGCGGACGACCAGGAACACAACGCGCAGGACCGGGAAAGCCTGCTCGGCAAGATCCTGCGGATCGACGTCAGCTCTACGGTCGTCCCCTACGCCGTCCCGGCCGGCAACCCCTTCCCCGGCGCCCCGGCGCCCTACAACACGATCTTCGCCTACGGCCTCCGCAACCCCTATCGCTTCTCCTTCGACCGCCAGAGCCACGACCTGGTGATCGGCGACGTCGGCGAAGCGGCGCGCGAGGAGATCGACTGGGCGCCCTACTCGAGCGGCCTCGGCGCCGGTGCCGACTACGGCTGGAATTGCCGCGAGGGGAAGATCGCCGGGCCGCCCCCGGCCGACCCCCAGTGCGCGACGCCGCCGAGCGGCGGCTTCGTTGAACCGGTCTTCGACTACGAACACGTCAACGGCGCCCAGGCGATCATCGGCGGCTACGTCGACCACGACCCCAGCACCCCCGAACTGAGCGGCCGCTACCTCTACGGCGACTTCGGCAATGGCGCGATCCGCTCGCTGGTCCTCTCCGAAGCCAGCTCCAGCGACCGCTCCGAGGGACTCGACATCGGCGGCCTCGACAGCTTCGGCGAAGACTCCTGCGGCCGCCTCTACGCGGTCTCCGAGCTCGGTGGGGTGTATCGCCTGGTCGGCTCCACCCCCAACGCCTGCACCCCGGAACCCGTGGCCAAGCCGCTGTCCGCATCGAGCGTCGGCATCCGCGCCGTCACCCGCCGCGTCAAGCACAACGGCCGCGCCCAGATCACCGTCTGGGTCTCGCCCTGCGCCGGCCGCCACGGCGAGCCGGTGCGGCTGCTGCGCGGCAAGACGCGTCTCGGCAGCCGCCGCCTCGACCGCGCCTGCACCGCCCGCTTCCTCCCCCGCGTCACCCGCAAGGTCAAGTTCCGAGCCGAAATTCGCGCCGACCGAACCTACGTCGGCGCGACATCCCGCCAGCTGGGGATCCGGGTGTATCACCCGAAGAGGAACGCCAGTGCGAAGGGCCGCGGACGGCTGCATATCCCAGCGGGCGTCGGGCGTCGGTAGCGGCAACCGGGACGCCCGCCCAAGAGGCCGCGAAATAGTGCCGGGGTGCCTTCCCCCCCGGAAGCTGGGATGTTTCGCCAGGATCGAGTCACGCCCGTCCGAGATCGAGCGCCCGGGCGCTCGTCCTAGGACTGCCACCAGTTGTCCGCAGGCGAAAATCCCAGCCGAGGAGGGGGACCCCCTAGCGCCGCCCCCGCCACCCCCTCGAAGCTAGTCCGCCCTGGCTCCGCTAAGGCCGCAGCCGCCCGTGCGTGATCTGAACGAACGCCCGCCAAGCGGGCTTGGCATGAAACCGTTCCCCACCCTGGAACAGCCCGACCGAGTCGCAGAAGCTGCACGATTCGGTCAGGTCCTTCCAGGAGAACCAGTAGACGCTCTTGAGGTCGAGCTTGGCTCGGTTCTCGAGCAGGTAGCTGTAGGCGGCCTTCAGCTCCTTCACCTGCCCCTGCGGCCCCTGCTCGAAGGCGACGGTGTTGAAGTCGTTCTGCGAGCCCCACCCCATCTCGGTGATGTAGAGCGGCACCGGGTCGTGGTTGGCGACCGTGACTTCGTGGAATTCTTCGACCAGTTCTTCGAGCGATTCGGTGTCGACCGCGTAGGGGTGCAGGGCGACGCCGTCGAAGTAGCGCTTGATCCCCGGGATCCGGTAGATCGCTTCCAGGAACTGGGCGGCGGGCATCCCCTTCGGCTCTTTCGGCGAGGGCCGGCCGAAGAGGCCGGACAGGATCACCTTGGCCGTGGGATCGACCCGTTTGATCACCGGCGTCGACAGTTTCAGCAGGCGCGCATAGCGCTGCGGCGTCGCCGGGTAGGCGAAGTAGAAGAAGTTCGCCTCGTTCCAGATCTGCCAGGTGCGGATCGGCTGCGGCGTCGGGATCGCCGGTTCGTACTGAACCACGCCCGGGGCGTGGGTGGCCCAGAATTCGCCGCCGGGGCCGTAGCGCTTGACCGCCGCTTCGAGGAACTGGGTCCAGGCGGTGCGGGCGGCGGCGGAGTCGATCGGCAGTTTGGTGCCTTTGATCGAGAGCCACGGCGGCGTGCCGACGACGAACGGCAGCACGGTCAGGCCATGGCGAGCGGCGGCGCTGACGACGGGGTCGAAGCTTTCCCAGTTGTAACCGCCGGAGCGGGTCGGCTGGATAGCCGCCCAGATCAGCGGATAGCGGATCGTTTCGATCCCCCCGGCTTTCATGTATTCGGCGTCGCGATCGGTCACGCTGGTCTGCGGGCCGATGCCGAAGAAGCCCTTCGGCGCCGCCGGGGCCGGGCTCGCCCCGGCGCAGCCGCTGGCGGCGAAGAGGAGGATCGCGCCGCTGAGGAAGGCGGAGAGAGCTAGGGCGACTGGGAATCGTCTGCTGAGAATTGTCTTCACCTCGTTGCGGGTCAGGGCGGCTGGCTTGAATGTCGGGTCACCCTGCAACACGGGCGGTCACGGGATGTGTCGAAGTTGTCACCGAGGGAGCCGGCGGGCTAGTAGCGGCCGCCGAGCTTGCGGTGATCCCAGCTTGCCGTACGCAACGGCCGGAACCGGATCGCCACCCGCTTCGGCACCTGAGCTTCCAGCGCCGCCTTGGCGTCTCCCTCGACCGAGGCGATCCCTTCCGCGTAGCGCAGGGTCAGCTCCTCGGCGAAGCCGAGCACGGTATCGAAGTCGCGGCTGATGTCAGCTTCGGCCTCGATCATCGCCCCCCTCAGCTCGCCGTACTCGTGCCCGGCCTCGACCAGAACCGTCGCCCGCGGGTCGCGTTCGAGGTTGCGCACCTTCTGCGATTTGGCGTAGGTCCAGACCCAGACCTCGCCTGCGCGCGGCACGTACCAGAGCGGCATCGAGTGCGGCCAGCCGCGCGGCCCGATGCTGGTGACGACCGCAACCCGCTCTCGCTCGAGCAGCTCACCCAGCTCGGCCTCGCCGAGGACGATCTGGTCGCGCCGGCTCACCGCGGCAACGCTACGCCATCGCCGCGCCGGCCTCGCGAGATCAGCGCTGCTGGACGGCCATCAGGACGCCGCGGAGGCCGGAGCAGTGGACGCGGAAGGCGGCGACGACCTCGGGGTCGAGCTGGGAGCCGGCGACGGCTTCGAGCAACTCGAGCGCCTGCGGGTGGGGGAGCGCCGGCCGGTAGGGTCGCTCGGAGGTGGCGGCGTCGAAGGTGTCGGCGACGGCGACGATGCGGGCGCCGATCGGGATCTCCTCGCCGGCGAGCCGGTCGGGGTAGCCGTCGCCATCGAAGCGCTCGTGGTGGTGGCGGACGATCGCCGTCAGCTTCTCGTCGCCGAGCGAGGAGACGATGCAGGCGCCAGCGACCGCGTGCTCCTGGACCCGCGCGAAGTCGTTGTCCCCGAGCCGGCCGGGGCAGGCGAGCACCTCGGCCGGCACCTCGGCCTTGCCGATGTCGTGCAGTGCCGCGGCGCGGCGCACCCGCCCGACGGCGGCACGGTCGAGGCCGATCCGCTGCGCGGTCAGCGCCGCGTAGACGGCGACGCGGCGGGAGTGGCCGCGCATCCCCGGCACGCTGACCTCGAGCAGGCGCGCCCTCCGTTCGAGCTCGGTCTCGGCCGGGCCCGCAGCCCTCCAGGGGGCGGGGTCGGGGTTGCTCTCGAGGCCTCGAACGGTGCGCATGCTCATCTCTCCCATCGGGTCTTCACAGACGATCCGAGACGGATGCTGACCCTTACTACCCGGATGCTGACCCTTACTACCTAAAAATCACATACTACAATCGGCTAAGTTAAGTGTGGGTTCGGTAGGCGACTGACCCACTCCGTTCATACGTCCGTCTGGAACGAGCGGCGGTAGGCGGTCGGGGTGGTGGCGGTGGCGCGGCTGAAGTGCTCGCGCAGCGAGGCGGCGGTGCCGAAGCCGCAGCGCCAGGCGACGTCCTCGACCAGCAGCTCCGAGGACTCGAGCAGGCGCCGCGCCTCGAGCACGCGGCGGCCGAGCAGCCACTGCAGCGGCGTCGTCCCGGTCTCGGCACGGAAGCGGCGGGCGAAGGTGCGCGGGCTGACGCCGGCGTGGCCGGCCATCGCGGCGACGTCGAGCGGCTGCTCCAGCCGCTCCTCGGCCCAGCGGCGGGTCGCCTCGAGGCCGTCCTCGCCACCACCCCGCACTTCTCCCCGCATAGCGGGGAGAAGTGCGTTCGAACCGCTGTCGATGAACTGGGCCTGACCGCCGTCGCGGTGCGGCGGCGCGACCATGTGGCGGGCGACCCTGGCGCCGGCGGCGACGCCGAAGTCGGTGCGGATCACGTGCAGGCTGAGGTCGATCCCGGCGCTGAGCCCGGCGGAGGTCATCACCTGCCCTTCGTCGACGAAGAGGGAGTCGGGCTCGACCGCGACGGCGGGGAAGCTCGAAGCAAGCAGATCCGCTCAGGCCCAGTGCGTGGTGGCGCGGCGGCCGTCGAGGAGGCCGGCGTGGGCGAGGGCGAAGGCGCCGGTACAGACCGAGAGCACCCTCGCCCCGCTCCGCGCGGCAGCCCGGAGCCCGCTGAGCACGGGAGCGGGCGGGGGCCCGAGCAGTGCCGCGTAGCCGGGGACGACGACGGTGTCAGCCCGGCGCAGGGCGCCGAGCCCGGCGGAGGGGACGATCTCGAAGCCGCTGGTGGTGGCAACCGCGGCGGCGCCCGGCGAGCAGGTGCCGACCGCGTAGAGCGGCGAGCCGTCCGCGGCGGCGGCGAGGCCGAAGGCCTGCGCGGGCGCGGTCAGGTCGAAGGCGACGAGGCCGTCGAAGCAGACGATCGCCACCCGGTGCCGCTTCCTGCCCACCCTGCGGGCGCCGTGCGCGCTCATGGCAGGAATCTATCGAACAGTGTCCTTCCTGCCACTGGTGGAGTACCGCTCGGTTTGCCACCATCACCCTCATGAAGACCACCATCCTGATCTTCGACGGGCTCGCCGCCCTCGACGCCATCGGCCCCTACGAGGTGTTCCGCTCGACCCCCGGCTGGGAGGTGGAGTTCGTCGCGCCCGAGCGCGGCGAGGTCCGCACCGAGTGCGGCAGCCTCGGCATCGTCGCCGACCGGGCCTGCGCGGAGGTCGGCGCCGCCGACGTCGTCCTCGTCCCCGGTGGCCGCGGCAACCGCGTCCTGCTCGAGGACGAGCCGCTGCTCGAGTGGCTGCGCGAGATCGACCGCGTCAGCGCCTGGACGACCTCGGTCTGCACCGGCTCCCTCGTCCTCGGCGCCGCCGGCCTACTGCGCGGCCGCCGCGCCACCGGCCACTGGCTCTACCTCGAGCCACTGCGGGCCTTCGGCGCCGAGCCGGTGGTCGGCCGCTACGTCGAGGACGGCAAGTTCCTCACCGCGGCCGGCGTCTCGGCCGGGATCGACATGGCCCTGCACTTGGTCGGCCGCGAGGCCGGGCCCGAGATCGCCCAGGCGGTCCAGCTCGGGATCGAGTACGACCCACAGCCGCCCTTCGACGCCGGCCACCCGTCGAAGGCGCCGGCGGCGATCGTCGAGCGCGTCACCGCCGCGCTCGCCAGCTAACCGGCCGGCGTCAGCTCGAGCACCTGCCACGGCCCCTCGCCGCACATCGGCTGGGTGCGGCCCTCGAGCCAGCCCGCCTGCAGGTCGTCGTAGTGGCGGCTCGCCGGATGCCCGGACTGGCCGGTGAACATCTGCCAGCGTGAGCGGTCGGGGGCGACGGGGTCGGCGACCATCCGCCAGCTCGGGCCCCAGACCGCCCGGTAGGGATCGTTGGGGTCGTAGGCGACCTGGTTGACCGTCTCCTGGGCGCCGCCGGCACGGACCCGGCGGTTGAGGATCCGGTGCAGCAGCGGGTTGGCGTCACCGAGCGGGTGCGGGAACTCCATCTCGTGCACCGTCCCCCAGCTCCAGCCCTCGGGGTCGGGCCCGAAGCGGTCGCTGAGGTCGTCGAGGGCGCCGGCCAGCGCTTCCAGCGCCAGGTCTTCCCAGGGCCGGCCGATCAGCCGCGGGTCCTCTTCCTCCCAGAGGTCCATCAGGTGCGAGTGCCAGCGCCAGGGCGAGGTGCTGTGGGTGGTGAAGCCGTTGTCGGCGCGGTCGAGCCAGCGCTCGCCGAGGTCGCGGTCGCCGATCGCCGCCCGCGCCACCTCGCGGCCGAGCCGCAAGATGAAGGCCTGGTAGATGGTCCCGGCGACGGTGCCGGGGTCGAGCCGCCCGTCCCAGGAGCGCAGCCGCTCGATCGCTGAGCGCTCGCGCTGCCCGCGCGGGTGCAGGCGGGCAAGCCGGCGCGCCGCCTCCAGCCCCGGCAGCGAGAGGACGTCGGTCTGCATCGCCTCGAAGTCGTCGAGGTCGTGGCGCTCGCGCTCTTCGATCATCTGTTCGATCCGCTTGGCGCGGAAGCCGTCGAGCCACTCGCTGGTGATGTGGTGGGGGTACTCGTCGCCGACGATCCGGTTGTTGGCGGTGACGATGAAGCCGCTCGGCGGGTCGACCAGCTCCGGCAGCTCCTCGTAGGGGATCGTCCCCTCCCACTCGAACTCGCCGTCCCAGCCCGGCTTCGGCAGGTCGGGACAGTCGCCGCGGCGGAGCGGCAGCCGGCCGATCAGCTTGTAGCCGATCGAGCCGCCGCGGTCGGCCCAGACCAGGTTCGAGGCCGGCGAAGTGTGGCCCTCGAGCAGCTTGGCCAGCTCTTGGCCCGAGCGCACCTCGAGCACCTCGAGCATGCCGGCGAAGGCGGTCGATTCGTGCAGCGCCGTCCAGGCCAGGGCCAGCGGCTCGGACTCGTCGGCGCCGAGTGCGGCGTTGACGATCGGCCCGTGGTGGGTGGATCGCACGGTCAGGCGCTCGGGCGCACGCCCGCTGACCGGGATCTGCTCCTCGATCAACTGCAGCGGCCGCCACTCTCCCTCGAACAGGTAGGTCTCATCCTCGAGCCGCTCGACGAAGAGGTCCTGGACGTCGCCCATCACGTTGGTGATCGTCCAGGCCACGTCGTTGTTCTGGCCCATGTAGATGCCCGGCATCCCCGGCAGCGAAGCGCCGCGGACGAAGCGGCCGTGGTGTCGCAGCTCGATCTCGAACCAGATCCCCGGCATGCTCGGCGGTAGGTGCGGGTCGCCGGCGACGAGCGGCGAGCCGGTCGCCGAGCGCTCGCCGGAGATCGCCCAGTTGTTGGAGCCGCTGGCCTCGGCGGCGAGGCCGAGCGAGCGCCGCACCGCGTCGATCTGGCCGGCCAGCGCGATCCCGTCGCCGGTCCACGCTTCCTGGGTGACGATCGGATTGTCGCGCGGGTAGGTCGGGTCGAGCCGCGCCGCCAGCTCCGGCCCGAGCTCGCGGACCATGTCGGCGCGGACCAGCTCCCGCTCCCAGTTGGTCGAGAGGCCGAAGGCGAGCAGCTTGCCGAGGCTGAGGATGTCGACCGGCTCCCAGGGCTCGAACCGCAGGCGCAGCAGCCGCATCTCGAACGGCGGCGCCGCCGCCACCGCGGCGGCCGCGTTGACCCCGTCGCAGAAGCGCTGCAGCCGTGCCCTCAGCTTCGGGTCGAGCTCGGCCGCCTCGCGCTCGGCAACCCGCCGGATCCCCAGGGTCAGCATCAGTCGGTCGACCGGCAGCTGCTCGGGCCCGGCGAACTCGGCCACCCGGCCGCGCACCACCCGCCGGTAGAAGTCCATCTGCCAAAGCCGCTCCTGCCCGTGGCAAAAGCCCTCGGCGAAGAAGAGGTCCTCGAGCTCGGCCGCCTCGACATGGGGCACCCCCCAGCGGTCCCGCCGAACCGTCACCTGCCCGTGCAGCCCCGGCAACTCGATCGTCCCCTTCGTCTTCGGCAGCGGCCGCCGCGCCAGCCAATGCCAGGCAGCGGCCGTCCCGGCCGCTGCCAGCCCGGTGCCGGCGAGGCCGGCGAAGGCGCCCGCCCGCGCCGCCCGGTTCCCCCGCGAGCGCCCCGATCGCTTTCCCGTCGACCGCTTCACGATCTCTTGTGTATCAGGTTTGGCTGTGTGGCCAGTTGATCCGCGGTTGGACTCGCGTCCCAACCGCCGCTCGTTTCGAGCGGCGCATCGCTCAGCTATTGCTGTTCAGTCAGTCGTCGCAGCGCCCGCGGCGGCGGCGAATTCAAATTCGAATCGGCACCGACCTGGCTGCTGGGAGAACAGGTAACGACCAACGCCTTCACCGGCCAGCACGGATTCTGGACCGAATAGCCGCACGGCCTCAGCGCCGCCCCGCTCCCTGCCGCTTCGCTGCCGCCAGCCACGGCGATACTTTTCACGCGCTTGAAACTTAGGAAGTGGGTATGAAAGTCGACGGCAGTCGACGACAGAAAGGGGTCGAGGTGAGGACAGGGAGCGGAATCGGACCATTCGGACGGCGGCTGGCGACCGTCGCGGCCCTCTGCTTTGCCCTGGCGGCCCTCACCGCGGCGCCCGCCCTGGCGGCGAAGCCACAGGCCAAGAAGCACCCGGCGAAGCCCAACATCGCCGGCCGCCTCGACCCGACCTTCGGCGAAGGCGGCAAGGTCACCGTCGCCTTCCCAGCCGAAGGCGGCAGCGAAGGCGAAATCAAATACAACCTGCCGTACCAGTTCACCGCCGGTCACCTCGAAATGGCCGCGGCGCCCGGCGGTAAGGTCGTCGTCGCCGGCGCCACCAAGATCGTCCGCTTCCTTGCCAACGGCCGGCTCGACCCCAGCTTCGGCAATGGCGGTGAAGTGCGGGTGCCGCGGCCGGCTGGGATGAACTTCGTCCTTGCCGCGGTGGCCGTCGACAACCAGGGCCGCGTCCTGCTCGCCGGCTCGGCCCGGCCGATGCCGGTCAACTCGACCCCCGACCCGGTGATCAGCTCGGCGATGATCATGCGCTTCACCGCCGCCGGTGCGCCGGATCCGAGCTTCGGCAAAGAAGGCGTGGTGCAGACCGACTTCGGCTTTGCGCCGCCGAAAGCGGCGGCCGGCAAGCCCTACCCCGGCCCCGCGGTCGGGATCCGGAGCATGGTCGTCGACTCGCAAGGCCGGCCGATCGTCTCCGGCGGCCACGTCTCCGAACTCTCCGACTGCCGCGAACTCGGCAGCCTCTCGACCGCCTTCGTCGCCCGCCTGACCGAAGCCGGCGCACTCGACTCGACCTTCGGCGAAGGCGGCGTCCGCACCGTCACCAATGTCGCTTCCTTCGGCCAGCTCGGCGCCACCCCGGCCGGCGGCCTGCTGACCCTCGGCAATGGCGGCGGCTACTGCAACTCCGAACACGAAGGCAACCGCGGCCTCAAACTCGCCTCGCTGAGCAGCGCCGGCAACCTCGAAGCCGGCTTCGGCTTTTCCGGCTTCAAAGCGGTGAGCGGGGTCAAGGCCCCGGTCGTCGCGATCGCGCCCTCCGGCAAGATCCTCCTGCTGGGCCAGCCGGAACGGGTGCGACGCGGCAAGAAATCCGACAAGGAGCAGCCGCTGGTCCGCCTCCTCCCCAACGGCGCCTTCGATCCCAGCTTCGGGCGGATCGGCCAGATCGGGGTGCTGCTGCCGCCGGACGGCTCCTTCTCGGCGCTGGCCGTCGACGCGACCGGCCGCATCGTCCTCGCCGGACGGCGTGCCAAACGAGTCTCGAAATCGCCCCACAACCCGCTGCGGCGCTCGACCTTCTGGATCGGGCGGCTGACCGAACGCGGCACCTTCGACCGCAAATTTGGCAAGGAAGGCCTGGTCACGACCGGCTTCGGCGGCCCGTCGAACACCTTCGCGACCCAGGTCGTGATGCTGAGCAAGGGCCGGATGCTGGTCGGCGGCGGCATCTCCTCGCCGCAGCTCGCGACCGGCGGCGGCTTCGCGATCGCCAAGTACCTGCGCTAAGCGCTCCGACGATCCACGTTGCAAATAACTGACCTGTCAGGTATTTTTGTCCCATGCGCCATCCCCATAGGACGGACTCGTGAGATTGCTTCCTGGCAAGGGTCGGCGCGCCTGCATCCCCGCTGCGCTGGTGCTGCTGCTCGTCGTGGCCTGCGCCGGACCTGCCTCCGCTTCTGCGACGAGCTTCCATTTCGAATCCTCGCCGACCTGGCTGAAGGGCGAACAGGCAAGCACCAACGTGTTCGGCTTCAGCGGCGGCAAAATCAAAGCCACCATGGCCACCTTCAGGAGCGGGGAAATCCTCGGCACGTCTGCGGGCGCGGTCACCGTGCACCCCGAATACGGCGGCATCTCGGCGTTCGGCCTGGAAGCGCTGGTGAGCACCGCCGGCTGCAACTACGTCTTGGAACCGAGCTCGGTCAGCGCAGGCGACCTCGGCATCGTGTGTGAAGAAGGGCACGAAATTGGCTTCACCGTGCCCAAAGCGCGCTGCAGCATCCACATCCCGCCGCAGATCCCGGGCACCCCGACGGTCAAATTCGCCGGCTCGGGCTCCGGAGCGACCAGGAACCTTCTCCTGACCTTCGAAGTCGGCGGCCTCACCTACACCGCCACGGGCAGCGTCTGCGGCGAATCCGGCAGTAACGGAACCCTCACCGGCTCGGCGACCATCAAGGGTTTCGGGACCTCCTCCTTCACCAGCCAGCACGGAATCTGGATCGAATAGCTGGAGTCAGCGCTGGCTCGGCTCGCGAGCCGGCGCCGCTCAGGCCACGAGCCCGTCGGGCAGGCGGCCTTCGTGCTCGAGCTTTTCGAGATGGGCCTCCATCGCCATCGCCGCCATCGGCAGCAGCACCGCCGGGACGTCGTCCCAGACCTCGGCGAGAAGGGCGGCGCGAGAGCGCTCGCCGCGCTCGAGGGCGGCGACGAGGCGGGATTCGCGCGCTTCGCGATGGCCGATGTATTCGTCGAGCTTGGCGTCAGGATCGGTGATCCAGGGGCCGTGGCCGGGGCAGATCAGCCGCAGCGGCTCGGCCCGGAGGAGGCGGAGGGACTCCATGTAGGCGGCGAGGCCGCCGCCGTCGGGGCCGACGATGGTCGAGCCGAGGCCGAGCACGAGGTCGCCGGCGAAGCAGGCGCCGTCGCGCGTGAGGTAGGAGACGCTGTCGACCGAGTGGCCGGGGGTGGCGAGGACCCGGAGGCCGGCGCGCGGGTCTTCCCCTTCGCGCGGCAGCACCACCTCGGCGCCGAGCCGGTGGGCGGCGGCGGTGTGGTCGGAGTGCGAGTGGGTGAGGAGGACGACGCCGATCCCGCCGCGCTGCTCGGCCGCGGAGAGGATCGCCTCGACGTGGGAGTCGTCGTCGGGGCCGGGGTCGATCACCGCGCAGGGATCGGACCCGTGAAGGTAGGTGTTGGTCCCTTCCAGGGTCATCGGCCCCGGGTTGGGGGCGAGGATCCTGAGAATCTCGGGGTGACCGGGAGCGGCTTCGGACTCGGCCATCTCGCCCAGACCGCTAGCCGTCGATCTCTTTGGCAATCGCTTCGCGCGCGTCCGGCGGCTCGAGCACGACCAGGTCGCCGGCGCCGCGAAGGATCTCGCGGACCAGCCAGGGCTTGCCGGCGTAGGGCAGCTCGACGACGACGGCGCCGTCGGCCAGCTCCTCGACCACCGTCCGCTCCTCGCGCAGCCAGCGGGCGCGCTCGGGCGAGACCCAGACCCGGGCGACCTCGGCGTTCGGCACCTCGCCATGGGTCATCCATCCCTCGACCCCGGCCAGCTCCTCGACCTCGGGCCGCGGCTCGAACTCCTGCTCGGAGACCTTCGCCTCCTTGATCCGGTCGAGCTTGAAGTGACGCACGCCCCCTTTGCCGAGGTCGTAGGACTCGACGTACCAGCCCTCACGCCCGTTCTCGAGCCGGTAGGGCTCGACCCGGCGGTCGGTCAGCTTGTCCTCGTTCTCCTTGTAATAGGAGAGCTCGAGCACGCGACTGCCGGCGATCGCCTCGTTGACGAGGCGGGCAACCGCGGCATCGCCGCCGCCGGCAGGGACGATCTCGAGGCCCTCCTCGGAGGGGTCGTGACCAAGCGCCTCGACGATTTTGCGGCGGGCGCTCTGCAGGTTCGACTGCGGCAGGTGGTCGCCTAATAGGTCGATCGCCGCCACCAGCGCCTTGGCCTCCAGCGGCAGCAGCCGCGCCGGGCGGGCGAAGTTGTCGCCGTAGGGCTCGGAGTCGACCTCGATCTCCTCGCCGACGATTTCGGCGTAGAGGACGTAGGTGCCGCCGCCGAAGTTGACGACGTTGAGCAGGTCGATGTCCTCGCGCAGCTCCTCGTCGGTCAGCTCGAGGCGCGAGCGCAGCTCGGCGATCGGCAGCCGCTCGCCTGCTTTGGCCGCTTCGATCAGCATCCCGGCCAAGGTGACGAGGCGGGCGAAGCGCTCAGGCCGGATCGCCGCCTCGCCGCGACCGTTGGAGCGGCTGCGGCGGGGCACGTCGCGAAGCGGCCGGTCGACAGTCTCGGCCGGCTCGAAGCCGTTGGAGTGCCGCTTGTAGAGGAGGGCGCGGCGGCGCTCGGCCTCCTCGCGCAGCTCCGGCGGGTCGAGCACCTCGGCGTTGGCGCGCCAGCGCAGGACCCAGGCGATCAGCTCACGGGTCGAGGCGTAGTCGGTCGCGAAGACGCGGCCTTTGCCGGGGGCGCGGTCGGATTTCCGCGCGTTGCGGAGCTCGCCGTAGCGGCCGAAGTCACGCTCGATCAGCCAGGCGATCCGCTCGCGAACGAAGACCTTCGCCGTGCCCTGCGGCTCGCCCAGCTGCCAGTCGGCGCGGCTGCCGTAGTCGCGACGGTCGAAGTCCTCCGGCGGCGAGAAGTCGTGCTCGGCCTTGGAGGCATAGCCGACCTTGCCCTGGATCCGCGAGAGGCGGAAGACGCGGACCGCGTCGCGCTCGTGCGAAAGGCCGATCAGGTAGAACTGGCCGCCGCGGAAGACCAGGTGGAAGGGGTCGACCTTGCGCTTCTCGGTCTCGCCCCGCTCCATCGTGTAGTAGGTGAACTCGATCGTCTTGCGGCGCGAGATCGCGGTCTCGATCTTGGAGAGGCGTTGGGAGAGGTCGCGGCCACCGGCGGAGGCGGTCATCGCCATCTCGACCGGGGCCCGCTCGCCCTCGCTGAGCGGGTTCGGGTGGCCCCAGGCGACCTGCTGCAAGGCCAGGCGCAGCGGCTCGGCATAGGCGAAGCCGCCGTCGGTCAGCAGCAGCAGCGCAGTTGAAAGCGCGGCTAGCTCGTCGTCGGAGAAGGAGATCGCGTCGAGGTAGAAGTTCTCGGGCGGCAGCGAGTAGAGCTCGGCCTCGAAGAAGCCCTCGCCCGGCTTCTCCACCCCGAGCTCGATCCCGAGGCTCTCGAGCTCGGCCCGGTCCGCGTAGAAGCGGCGCGCGAAGGCGTCGTCGTTCATGTCGCTGTAACCCTCCACCTCGCGCTTGATCTCGAGGGCCGACACCGGCCTCCCCTGAGCCATCAGGAACGAGATCAATGAGAGCTGGCGGATCAGCTTCTCGGTGTCCTTCGCCACGATCCGGAGAATAGACCGCGGCCGTCACCGCAGACGTCCCCCTCCACCCCCCGGATTTCGCTTCCCCCCTCGAATATCCGCTCTTTACAAGGTTCCACGTACCAGCCGAGCGGGATAGGGTCCCCGCAGCGTGGAACTGCTGCGCAACTTTCTGGGGAACCTCTCGTCCGGCGTCATCCGGCTCCTGGTCACCGTCGGCATCCTCGCCGCGGTCGGCTTCTTCATCGTCAAGCCGATCCTCGACAAGACCGGCGAAATCACCAGGGAATCCAACGAAACCCTCCAGAAGAGCCTCAACCAGGGCTTTGGCAAGAACGGCGCCGGCCTCAAGGACGTCAACAAGACCCTGCGGGAAGTCAACAAGACGGTGAAGCGCGAAATCAAGAAGTCGATGCGCTTCGCCGAAAAGCACACCAGCGTGGCGAGCCCGAAGAAGCTGGTCGAGTGCATCCGCCGCGCCGATGGCGAGGTCCACAAGATCCAGCGCTGCACGGTCAAGTTCTGACCCTGACGCCCCCTGGGCGCCGCTGCTCGGGCCTCAGGCGGCGCGGGAGTCGGCGTCGACGAGCTCCGCGGCGGGCGAGCCGGTGCGGGCGCCGAAGTAGGCGGAGCCCGACAGCGCCCGGTCGAAGCCGGACCAGGACTCGCCCTCGGGAAGGGCGCGCTCGAGGCGATCGAAGGAGCCGAGGCGGCCGCCGAGGTTGTCGATCATGTGGACCAGCACCGCCTCGCGGGTCGCGGGGACGACCGGGGAGCCGTGCTCGAGCGAGCCATGGTGGCTGAGGATGATGTGGAGGACGGCCTGGGCGAGGGCAGGGTCGAAGCCGGGGATCTCCTCGATCTCGCGGCGCACCGTGTAGTAGCCGAGCGGGATCTCGCCCTGGAGGCGGCCGGCGTCGGTGAGGTCGATCGCCAGCGGGTCGTCGTTGTAGGCGACGCACTTGCCGATGTCGTGGAGAAGGGCGCCGGCGACGGCGACGTCGCGATCGATCCCGGGGAAGAAGTTGGCGCTGGCAGAAACCGCCTGGGCGACCGAGAGCGTGTGCTCGAGCAGGCCGTGGCGGTACGCCTGGTGGTAGGTCTTCGCCGCTGGCGCGTCGCGGAGGCGGCCCCAGGTTGCCGAGTCCTCGCCGAAGAAGCGGTCGAGCAAGAGGCGGAGCTCGGGATCCTGGACCGTCGCCAGCAGCTGCCGCAGCCCGGCTTCGAGGTCGCCGACGTCGACTTCCGACTCCGGCGCCAGCTCGTCATCGGCAAACTCGTCCGGCTCGGCGCAACGCAGCTTGGCGATCTTGATCTTCGCCCCCCAGCGCTCGCTCATCTCGAAGACCCCGGTTACGTGGACGGCGCTGCCGCTGCCGCAAAGCGCGTAGAGCGCCTCGGCCTCCTCCCAGCAGACCGCCTCGGCGGTCCCGGTCGCGTCGCCGACCGAGAGCCGCAGCCAGGCGTCGCCGTTGCGCTTGCGCCGCAGCTCGCGGGTGCGGACCGCGTAAACGCCGCGAACCCGCTGGCCGTCGACCAGGTCGCGGAGGGGGACGCGGAGCAAATCGGCCTCAGGCTCGGCGGCCTCTGCCGGCTGTGCCGACGCCGCCGGTGGCGTCTCGTCGACGGCGGGAGAATCGTCGAGCGGCGGCCGCTCGTGCTCGCCCGCGGGCTCCGCGGACGGCACCGGCTCGACCGGCATCGCCAGGGCCTCGATCTGCGTTTGCTCATCCATCCGGACCCAAGGTAGAGGGGGCGCCGGACGCAAACATGGCTGGCCGACCTCGCCCAAAAACCCCCAATTAGCACGACTTTTGTTCCGCCGCGGGCAGTGCTACAGCGCGCCGCCGAGCCAGTGGCCGAGAGCCACGGCGGCGAACCCGGCAACAACCGAGAGGCCGATGTTGAGCCAGGCCAGCTCGACCCGGCCGCCGGCCGCCAGGCGGTGCGAGTCGAGGATCCAGGTCGAGAAGGTGGTGAAGGAGCCGATCACGCCGCCGGTGACGATCGTCGCCGCCTCGCCCTCGAGGCTGGAGCTGGCAACGACCCCGATAGCCAGCGCCCCGAGCAGGTTGACGGCGAGGATGCCGAGCGGGAAGGCGCCGCGGCTCCGGGCCGAGATCTCGTGGTCGAGGACGAAGCGTGCCGCGGCGGCGACGCCGCCGAGCAGCCCGACCGCGACCCAGGCTGCGACGCTCATCCCGTCTCCTCCAGCTCCTCGAGCGCCGCCCGCCGGCGCTGCGGCCGCCGCGCCTCGAGCGCGATCCCGAGCCGCAGCAGCAGGTAGCCGGCGGCGAGCGTCGCCGCCAGATAGGCGACGGCGAGGCCGCCGTCGCCTTCGTCGAGCAGGTCGTAGAGCTCGAGCTGCAGGGTCGAGAAGGTGGTCAGGGTTCCGCAGACCCCGGTGGCGAGGAAGGGGTGGTGGAGGCTCTCCTCCGGGTGGTCGCGGAAGAGGGCGAAGAAGTAGCCGAGCAGCAGCGCCCCGGCGAGGTTGACGGCGAAGGTCGGCCAGGGCCAGGCGCCGGCGCCGGGCGGGAAGGCGCGGGCGAGGCCGACCCGGAGCAGGGCGCCGGCGACGCCACCGGCGTAGATCGCGAACAGCTTGCGGCCGGGGTGGCGGGTGACTCGCATCTCTTTTCGCAGCCTCCTATCAGCGTCGGTCAACGTTGGTAGGAGCCATCAGCGGTCGCGCCGCGGTTATGGAGCGAGCCCCATCGCTCGGGCCTTCGAGGATACCCGGCTCGGGTGGTTCGACGCCCGTCGATCTGAGCCGGGGTCTCAGGTGTACTAACGTTCGGTTAGTGGAATCGATCGTCGCCTGGCACTTCACCGATCCCGGCTGTCCCTGGGCTTACTCCTCGCGGCCCGCGATCGCCCGCCTGCGCTGGCGCTTCGGCGAGCAGCTCGAGTGGCGCCTGGTCCTGATCGGCCTCAGCGAGGACGCCCGGCGCTACGCCGACCGCGGCTACACCCCGGCCCGCATGGCCACCGGCCACCGCAAGTTCCAGGACCGCTTCGGGATGCCCTTCGGCGCCGGCGTCAAGCCGCGGCTGTCCGGCACCTCGCCCGGCTGCCGGGCGGTCGTCGCCGCCCGCGAAGTCGACCCCGCCCTCGGCTATGCGGCGCTGCGGGAGCTGCAGCTGATGCAGTTCACGACGCCCGGCCTGCTCGACCACCCCGACGACCTCCGCGCCGCCCTCGCCAAGGTGCCCGGCCTCGACGCCGAGGCGATCGTCGCCAGCATCGACGACCCCGAGGTGCTCGCCGCCTACGAGGCCGACCGCGCCCGCTCGCGCTCGGCCGCCGGCACCCCCACCCACGTCCAAGGCCGCCACGCCGAAAGCGACGGGCCGGTCCGCTACACCGCCCCCTCGGTCCTCTTCGAGCACCCCGACGGCCGCTCGCTCGAGGTCGGCGGCTTCCAGCCCTTCGAGTCCTATGACACCGCGCTCGCCAACCTCGACCCCTCCCTGGAGCGGCGGCCGCCGCCGAGCGAGGCGGCGGAGGCGGTGCTCGCCTTCCCGGTCGGGCTGACCACCGCCGAGGTGGCCGCGATCATGCGGCCCTCCGACCTCGACGACGCCGACCTGGTCACCGCCGAGCGCGAGCTGATCGCCGCCGTCGGCACCGGCGCGATCGTCGCGCAGCGGCGCGGCACCGATGCGCTCTGGCTGCCGGCCGAGGCCGTCGCCGCCGACTCCGGGCCCGAGCTCGCGGCCGCGTAACCGCACCGCTGGCGCCTTTTGCACCCATGAGGTGCAAAAGGCGCCAAACCGCGGCGCTACCGTCCCCCGGATGAGAGCCCGCCTTCTCGTTCTCACCGTCCTCGTCCTGGCCCTAGCATTGGCCTCGCCGGCCGCGGCGGCGCCCCGATTCCACGGCAGCGCCCACCGGCTGGGACCGGCACTGCAGCAGCGGATGACCGGGGTCTCCTGGCATCCCGGCTGCCCCGTCGGGTTGAAGCGGCTGCGGCTGCTGAAGCTGAGCGTCTGGGGCTTCGACGGCAGCATCCACCGTGGCAGGCTGGTCGTCAACGAAGACGCGGTGCAGCCGATGCTCGCGGTGATGCGCCGGCTCTTCGCGCTGCGCTACCCGATCCGGAGAATGCGCCTGGTCGACGCCTACGGCGCCGTCGACGACCGCAGCATGGAAGCCGACAACACCTCCGCCTTCAACTGCCGCTTCGTCGCCGGCACCGACCACTGGTCCGAACACGCCTACGGCCGGGCGATCGACCTCAACCCGCTCGAGAACCCCTACGTCGACGCCGACGGCTACGTCTCGCCGCCGCAGGGCGCCCCCTTCGCCGACCGCTCGCGCCGCGCCAAGGGCCTGATCCACCGGGGCGGCCCGGTCGTCGCCGCCTTCGCCTCAGTCGGTTGGGGCTGGGGCGGCAACTGGAGCTGGCCGAAGGACTACCAGCACTTCTCGGCGAGCGGGCGCTGAGGCTCAGTCGCGGTCGAGCCAGCGGGCGACGCGCGAGCCCGGCCGCAGGCCACCGAGGTCGCCGTCGTCGCGGATCCGTGCCGCGATCTCGCCCATCGCCTCGATCGTCGCCCAGGCGAGCGAGCCGCCGACGCTGATCCGCCGCGCCCCGGCGGCGCCGATCTCCTCGACGCTGAGCGACGGCACCGCGAGGACGTTTAGCGGCAGCTCGGTCGCCGCCGCCACCGCGCGGATCTCGTCCAGCTCGCGCAGCCCCGGCGCGTAGACGACGTCGGCGCCGGCCGCCGCGTAGGCCTGCAGCCGGGCGACCGTGTCGTCGAGGTCGGGGTTGCCGCGGATGTGGTTCTCGGCCCGCGCGGTGAGCATGAAGGGAAACGGCAGCGCCGCCGCCGCCTCGGCCGCCGCCGCGATTCGCTCTGCCGCCGCGCCGCGCTCGTAGAGCCCGTGGGCGGGGTCGAAGTCCTCGATCGAGCCGCCGACCGCTCCGACCGCCGCCACCGCTTCGATCGCCCGCGCCGCCTGCTCGGGCGCCGCCCCGTAGCCGTTCTCGAGATCGACGGAGACCGGCAGCTCCGTCGCCTCGGTCAGGTGCTCGACGTGACGGACGACGTCATCGAGGGTGGCGCTGCCGTCGGGCCGCCCGAGGGTGAAGGCGAGGGCGCTGCTGGTGGTCGCCAGCGCCTCGAACCCGAGCGCCTCCAGCACCCGCGCCGTGCCGGCGTCCCAGGGGTTGGGGATGACGAAGGTGCCGCCCCGATGAAGCTCCTCGAATCGCTTGCCCAGCTCCGCCTGGTCCATTGTCCTGAATCTACTCCGGGCGGAGCGCCGGCCGCAGCATCGATCCTGCAGCCGTTTCGCGCCAGATCGCGAACATCATCAGCCCCGAGAAGGCGACGATCGCGGTGCAGGCGGCGACGTCGTTGAGCGGGTAGTTGGGGCTGATCGGGTCGGGGCCGCGGGTGCCGAGGGTGGCGCCGACCGCGTAGGCGAAGACCTCGAAGCCGCGGAGGACGAGGATGGCGCGGATCGCTCGCGAGCGCATCCAGGAGAAGCACTCGGCCGCCTGCTCGATCGCGAGGACGGCGACGATCGCCAGGATCCAGGCCTGCATTCCCTCCCGCGGGAAGCCGGAGCTGCCATTGCCCCAGTAGATCCAGAAGGCAACGAAGGGGATCACGACGACGGCGAAGAAGGGCCAGGTCCAGCGCTTGGCGAAGCGCCAGAGGCTGACCAGGAGGATCGGGAAGAAGAGGATCGCGAAGCCAAACGGGACCCCGGTCCAGTACTGGAAGAAGAAGTGGGCAACGCCCGGCGAGGTGCCGTAGAAGGTGTTGATCGAGAGGTTGTGGCCCTGGAAGATCGGCAGGTAGAGGGGGACGATCGTGTCGGCCAGCGAGGTGAGGCGGAAGATGATCCACTCGCCGAGCGCGGGGTGGTAGTTGGCCCCCGCCTCTTCCAGGTAGTCGAAAAAGCCGGACTGGTAGTTGTGGCCGATGTTGGCGACCAGCCAGGCGCCGACCAGGACGCCGGTGCCGGCCGCCATCAGCACCAGCGTCTTCACCTGTGGCCGCCGCAGCCGCGCGCCGCGCAGCGGCCACAGCGCCAGCGGCCCCAGCGCGAGGTAGCCGAACAGCGCCGCCGGGTGGAAGAGGTAGCCGAAACCGACCGAGAGCCCCGCCCGCACCGGCTTACGCTCGATCAGCCAGAGCGCCCCGAGCAGGACCATCGAGGCGGCGAGGAGCTTCGGCCAGGTGAAGATCAGCTCGGCGAAGATGAACGGGGTGCTGATCCCGAGGACGACGGCGAGGCGCGCCGCCCGCGACCCGGCCAGGTGGCGGACCAGCTGCCAGACCGTCAGCAGCGAGGTCGCGCTCATCACGATCATCGCCACCCGGTAGGCCATGAACCCCTCGGGGTCGAACGGCTCCCAGGGCTGGTTGGGAACGCCGAGGATCGGGTGGCCGCCGCTGACGAGGACGATCGGGGCACTGGCGATCCCCGCCACCGGACCACGCGAGGAGAACATGTAAGGGAGGAAGAGCGGCAGGCCTTCGGCCCCGTAGGGCTTCGTGCCGTGGGCGACCATCTGGGTGACGACGAAGGAGATGTGGCTGTCGGGTCGCGGCTCGGTGACCAGGTTGCGGGCGATCGTGCCGGCGTCGAGCTCGCCAATCGGCCCGTAGAACCAGAGCGAGCGGGCGATCGCCAGCCCGGCCGGGATTCCGACCAGCAGCAGCGTCCGTCGCTCCTCGCCGGAGAGGAAGTCCTCGGGGCCGGCGACCAGGAGCATCCCGAGCATCAGGCCCAGGACCGGGCCGAGGATCGCGAAGCAGGCGGTGTCGGTGGCGAGGACGCCGTGAAGGCACCAGGCCAGGCAGCCGGCGACCACCAGGACCCCGATCCCATAGAGCGGCAGGAAGGCGAGCCGGATCGGCCGGTTGAGGAGCGCCCGGGCGGCGATCCCCGGCCCCATCACCATCGTCACCGCCAGGCAGGTGCAGAGGGTGATGCGGACGAGGTCGAGGATCTGCTCCTTGGTCGTCGTGTGGGTGGCCGTGGTCGGCGGCTTCGCCAAGCCGAGCAGGCAGCAGAGAGCCGACCCCGCGAGCAGGGCGAGCATGATGACTCTCTCGGCGCTAATCCGGCGCATATTCGGGCACGGCTCGCCCGGGACAGGCCCGGCCACCCTGCCGGCGCCGGACGATAACGGCGCCCGCGGGCAGAGCGCCGGCCCAGGAGGTCGGCGCGAGCCTCTTCACGATCAGGCTCGACGGCCCCGGCCCGGCCCGGGCGACGCCGGACCGCTGCCCGCAACTTGAGTGTTGCCTCCCAGGGCCGCTCCGCTCCAGCCAAGCGAACCGCCGCTCCAGAGGCCAATCCGGGTGCTCCGCCACGAAGAGGTATTCGCCGGGAGAGCTAAGTGGCTGGGGCCGGAATCGAACCGGCGACACCACGATTTTCAGTCGTGTGCTCTACCAACTGAGCTACCCAGCCGCAGACCTCTCATCGTATCGGCGGAGCGGCAGGGCGGCGTGGGGCTGGGCTACTGCGAGCGCACCCCGCCCGTCCGCGGCTTGAACTGCCCGACCAACAGCACGATCACGTTCTTGAAGATGAAGAAGGCTGAGCGCAGCGGGGTGAGGAAGGAGGTGCCGCCCTCGCGGGGGAGGAAGCGGACCTGCATCTCTTCCACCGTCAGGCCCTCGCGGAGGGCGAGCTGCAGCGACTCGATCTCACCGAAGTCGGGCGAGTAGCTGTCGGCGAAGAGCTCCATCGCGCGGCGGTTGCCGGCGCGCATGCCGCTGGTCGTGTCGGTGAAGCGCTGGCGGGTGGCCAGGGTGAGGAAGAAGCGGAAGACGTTGATGCCGATCCGCCGCGAGAAGGTCGGCCGGTAGTCATCGCTCTCGTGAGGCTCGGCGCCGGGCAGCGGCTCGG
>DASXFL010000132.1:0-3974 GCA_036489595.1 Solirubrobacterales bacterium | reverse complement strand
AGTCGCGCATAGCGCGACTAGCGCAACCCACCTACGCGGCGACGGGCTCGGCCGCGGGGGCGCTCTTCAGTGCCTCGGCGGCGGCTTCGGCGCCGAAGCCGAGCCGCTCGGCGTATTCGCGCGCCTGCATGCGGGAGATGACCATCCGCTGGATCTCCGCCGTGCCCTCGAACAGCTGGTAGATCTTGGCGTCGCGGAACCACTTCTCGAGCGGGTACTCGGTGCTCCAGGCGTCCGGGCCGACAAGGTCCATCAACGTCGTCGTCGCCCACATCGCCACGTCGCCGCCCTTCAGCTTCGACATCGAGCCCTGGCCGCCGCGCATTGGCACGCCGTTGCGGCCCATCCAGGAGGCCCGCTGGACCAGCAGCCGGGCGGCTTCGATCTCGGTCGCGACGTCGGCCAGCGTCTGCTGGATCCGCTGCGCCTGCAGCAGCGGCACGCCGCCGTCGGAGCGGGCGTCGAGGAACTCCAGGGTCCACTCGTACGCGGCCTGGGCGATTCCCAGCGCCGAGGCGCCGACGATCGGCCGCGTCACCTCGAAGGTGGCGAGGGCGTCGGCCGAGCGCGAGCGTTCGCCCGAGCGGGCGCGCTCCAGCTTCTTCTGCAGCTTCTCCTCGCCGCCGAGCAGATACTCGCCGGGGACCCGGCACTCCTCGAGCACGACCTCGGCGGTGTGCGAGGCGCGGATCCCGAGCTTGGTCTCCTTCTTGCCCTGCGAGAGGCCCGGGGTGCCTTTCGGGACGATGAAGGACGCCTGGCCGCGGGTGCCGAGCTCCGGGTCGACGGTGGCGACGACGACGGTGACGTCGGCGATGCCGCCATTGGTGATGAAGACCTTGGTGCCGTCGAGGACCCACTCGTCGCCGTCGCGCTTGGCGGTCGTCTTCAGGCTCTTGACGTCCGAGCCCGCCTGCGGCTCGGTCACTGCGTAAGCGCCGAGCTTGATCTCGCCGGCGTCGCCGAAGCACTGCGGCACCCAGCTCATGACCTGCTCGGGGGTGCCGGAGGCGGCGATGCCGGCGGCGGCAAGCCCCGAGCCGCTGATCGCCAGCGCCGTGCCGGCGCAACCCCAGTGCGACTCTTCGGCCCAGATCACCTGCATCTGGCCCTGCTCGTCTTCGGCCGAGCGCTGCATCGCCTCGAGCGTCCCGAAGCCCTGCCTGTGGGCCTCGCGGATCACCTCCCACGGCGTGCTCTCCTCGCGGTCGTGCTCGGGCGCGGCGGGACGGATCACGTCGCGGGCAAAGGCGCGGCAGCGAGCCCTGTACTCGAGCTGCTCGTCGGTGTAGGCGAAGTCCATCGGTGTCCTCTTTCGGCGTGGCCGGCGCCCTCTCTGGGGATCGCGGCTGTTGATTGACTGGTCAGTCAGCCAGTCGTCCGGAAGCTTAACCGACGCGGCTACCGGAGCTTGGGCGGCCGGATCGGCGGTCCTTTGGGTACGGCATGTACTTTTCGACCCGGGTGGCCGCCGACCGACCAATCAACGCCGACGTGCCCGACGGCGATCCGCCGGAGGATGCTGCGCCGAGGGCGGAGGCAGAGGCGAAGGGCCCGGAGGCGCCCGCGACACCGCCGGCAGCCGGCCCAGAGCCGCCCGGCCCGAAGCGCCGGGGGCGCGTCCCGGGCGCGCTGCTCCTGATCGCCGGCCTGGTCGTGGTCGCCGTCGGCTTCATCCTCCTCGCCGTCCTCGCCGGCCGCGGAGGCGGCCCGAACAGCGACTCGACCGCTCGCGGGCCGGCGCCGGCGCCGGTCGTCGTCCACGAGAAGGCGGCGAACCAGGGGCAAGGCGAAGCAGCTGAAGAAGCGGCGGCGGCGGAAGCCAGCGAAGAGCTCGGCTACCCCGCCTTCGCCACCGACAACACGACGCGGGTCGGCGGCTCGACCGCTGCCGAAAACGCCGCCGCCGTCGCCCTCGCGATCTTCCCCTCGACCACCCCGAAGCAGCGGCCGCCGGCGGTGGTGCTGGTGCCCGAAGAAGAATGGGCGGCGGCGATCGCCGCCGCGGTCCTGATCGCGCCTCCGGTCCGCGCGCCGCTTCTCTTCTCCGGCCAGGTCGGCCTCGGTGAAGAAGCGGCCCCCGAAGCGACCGAAGAAGCGCTTGCCGCCCTCGACCCACAGGGGAGCAAGGCGACTGGCGGCGCCCGCGGCTTCGCCCTTGGCGGCGCAGTCGTGCCCGACTCGATGGCCGGCGTCGAAGCGATTCGCCCGGCCGGCGCAACCGACGCCGGGCTCGAGAACGCCGCCGCCAACGCCGGTGGGATCGCCTCGCTGCGCGAACGACTGACCGGCTCGCCGCCGAACGCCTTCGTCGTCGCGCCTTACCAGGACCCCGGCTTCGCCGCCCCGGCCGCCGCCTGGGCCGCCCGCTCCGGTGACCCGGTCCTCTTCGCCGCGAAGAAGGTGCTGCCGAAGGAGACCGAAGAAGCGCTGCAGAGGCACGCGAAGGTCCCGGTCTACGTCCTCGGCCCCAGGGCGGCGATCGCGGACTCGGTCCTCGGCAAGATCAAGAAGCTCGGCAACCCGATCAAGCGGGTCGCCGGCTCGGATCCGGTCGGCAACGCGCTCGCCCTCGCCCGCTATCACGACGGCGCCTTCGGCTGGGACGTCAACGACCCGGGCCACGGCTTCGTCCTTGCCCGCGACGACTCGCCCCTCAACGCCGCCGCGGCGGCGGCGCTCTCTGCCGCCGGCACCTGGGGGCCGTTGCTGCTCACCGACAGCGCCGATACGCTCCCGGACGAGGTCCGCAGCTACCTGCTCGACGTGAAGCCCGGCTACACCACCAACCCGACCCGCGCCTACTACAACCACGTCTGGGTGATCGGGGACCAGGAGGAAATCGACGTGAAGCAACAGGCGGAAGTGAACGAACTGGCCGAGCTGGCCAAGATCGGCGAAGGATGAGCGAGGCCGAGAACCCGCAGCTGCTCGAGCAGGCCCAGAGGCTGACGCCGGAGGACATCCGCGCCCTCGCCGGCGCCGTCGTCCCCCACTTCGCGCTCCAGGTCCGCAACCGGATCCGCCGCCTGATCGCGCCGCTGCCCGAGGGGCACCCGGCCCGGGTGGAAGGCGAGCGCCAGATCGCCCGGCTCGAAGAGCTGGCCAAGCACAGCGGCGAGCCCCGCAGCACGCTCGGGATCCGCCACTAGCGGGGCAACGGTGCGCTACCTCGCTCCCGGCGTCTGGCGGCTCGCCGAGAGGCCGCGGCCGTTGATCAACGTCTACCTCGCCGGCGACGTCCTGATCGACGCCGGCCGGCGCTGGGACCGGCGCCGGATCTTCGCCGAGCTCGAGGGGGTCGAGATCTCGATGCTCGCCCTCACCCACGTCCACCCCGACCATCAGGGATGCGCGAAGGCGGTCTGCGAGGGCCGCGGGGTGCCGCTCGCCTGCCACGAAGCTGACGTCGACGCGATGGAGGGCAGGCGCCCGGTCCGGGCCAGCAACGCGCTGAACGCGAGGGCCTTCGGGGCACTCTGGGAGGGGCCGCCGCACCCGGTCGACCGGGCGCTGAGCGAGGGCGACGAGGTGGCCGGCTTCCGCATCGTTCACGCGCCCGGCCACGCGCCCGGGCAGGTGGTCTTCTTCCGCGACTCCGACCGGGTGGCGATCTGCGGCGACGTGATCCGCAACATCAGCTTCCTCACCCTGCGGACCCGGCTCGACCAGCCCCCGGAGGAGCTGACCCCCGACCCGGCCGAGAACCGCCGCTCGATCCGCAAGCTCGCCGAGCTGAACCCGTCGCTGATCCTCCCCGGCCACGGCCCCGCCGTCACCGACATCGCCGCCTTCGAGCGCTTCGTCGCCGCCCTCCCGGCCTGACCTGCGGATCGGCTCTCCGCGAGCGGTCGGGGTTGCATCTGCATTTCGTGTCATCTATGGTGACGCGAAGTGGTCCGGAGCTACACGCAGACGCAGCGGGCGGATTCGACGGCGGCGACGCGGCGGGCGATCCTCGGCGCCGCCGAGGA